>JALWPY010000064.1 GCA_026994915.1 Campylobacterales bacterium | reverse complement strand
CTCTTTCTGCTGGGGCTCTCCTATACGCTCCAGAGCGACAAACATGTGCGCGTCGACATCTTCTACGCCCGCTTCTCCGACAAAACCAAAGCGCTGATCGACATCATTTCGCAACTCTTTCTGGTGCTCCCTTTCACACTGCTCATCCTCTGGGTCTCGTGGGATTTCGTCCATATCAGCTACCTCCAGCATGAGATCTCTTCCGATCCGGGCGGCCTGACGCACCGCTATCTGATCAAGGGGATGATCCTCTTCGGCTTCGTTCTGCTCGCACTCCAGAGTCTCTGCACTCTCTGGCATAACCTGCGCCGCTTCAGAGGAACAGCATGATCGGTCTCTGGATGTTCGCGGGAGCGCTGCTGCTCCTGATGGTCGGTTTTCCGGTTGCGTTCGCATTCGGCGCCGCGGCGATGGTGACCGCATGGCTGACGCCCGATGTCGGACTCGATATCTTTGCCCTGCTCCCCTACCGCATCTGGGGTATTATGCAGAACTTCACCCTCATCGCGGTACCGCTCTTCATCTTCATGGGGCTGATACTGGAGAAGAGTAAGATCGCCGAAAGCCTGCTGGTCAATGTCGGCAAACTCTTCGGCAACATGCGGGGCGGGCTGGCGATCAGTACTGTGCTGGTCGGAACCGTACTGGCCGCGAGTACCGGCATCGTCGGGGCAAGTGTGGTGATGATGAGCATCATCTCGCTGCCGATCATGGTGCGCCACGGCTACTCCAGAAGCCTCAGCGCCGGAACGATCGCCGCCAGCGGAACCCTTGGGCAGATCATCCCGCCCTCGATCGTCCTGATCATTCTCGGCGATGTCATGAGCATCAGTGTCGGCGACCTCTTCAAGGCGGCTGTGGGACCGTCACTGATTCTGGTGGCGCTCTATATTCTCTATATCGTCGTGCTGACGTGGCGAAAACCCGAACTGGCGCCACCGATCCTCTCCGACGCACCGCGCAAGACGGTCGTACGCAAAGCGTTGCAGGCGATCTTCGCCCCCGCGCTGCTGATTCTGCTGGTACTGGGATCGATCTTCATGGGCGTCGCGACACCGACCGAGTCGGCGGCATTCGGTTCTGTCGGGGCGATAGTACTGACGATTCTCAACCGGGTCTTTTCGTGGAGAGATCTCTACCACTCCGCACTCGAAACGGTCAAACTGACGGCGATGATCTTCATGATTCTGATCGGCGCGACCGCCTTCTCGCTCACCTTCAACGAAGTGGGCGGTTCCGATCTGGTGCTGCAGTTTTTTGCCGAGGATATCGCAGACGGCTGGGTCTTCATCGGGATTGCGATGGCGAGTATCTTTCTGCTGGGCTTTTTCGTCGACTTTCTGGAGATCTGCTTCATCGTCATCCCGATTCTGGTACCGATCGTCACGGCATTCGGGATCGATCCGCTCTGGTTCGCGATATTGGTGGCGATGAACCTGCAGGCGTCATTTCTGACGCCGCCGTTCGGTTTTGCCCTCTTCTATCTGAAGGGGGCTGCGGACAATCTGATCACGACCGGAGATATCTACAGAGGGGTGATCCCCTATATCATCCTCCAGCTGATCGCGCTGGTTATCATCATCAACTTTCCAGAGCTGGTACGGCTTTTTGTCTGATGTGGACGATCGCCGTTTTTGGAAACAATATCTCAAACACCGCTCCCCAGCTACTGTTGCGCACTTCGAGCCTGCCACCCATATTTTTCTCGATGATCACTTTTGAGATGTAGAGCCCCAGTCCCGTCCCCTCTCCCGGCGCTTTGGTCGTGAAATAGGGTTCGAAAACACGGTCCAGAATCTTCGGATCGATACCGCCCGCATTGTCTTCGACGATCATGCTCTCTCCTGTAAGACGAATCATGATCTTCCCTTCACGCACTCCTTTTTTACGGATCTGGTCAACGGCATTGCTGATCAGATTGAGCAGAACCTGCAGAAACTCATGTTTATAACCGGTAATGAGCATATCTTTCCCCTCTGTTTCGAGGATGATATTTTTACTGCGGAGCTGTGCCTGCTGCAACGCCACAGTCGTTTCAATCGCCTCTTTGAGACTGAAACTCTCTTTCATTTTGTCGATACGGAAAAAGTTGCGAAAATCGTCGATCGTCTTGCTCATAAAAGCGATGATCTGTGAATTTTGCTTAATGAAATTTTCGATAAATGCGGCGTCGATCAACCCTTCGGCATAGTCATCGTCGAGATTCTGAATATTGATGTTGAGCGCATTGAGGGGCTGACGCCACTGGTGGGCGATCGCACCGATCATCTCACCCATCGAGGCGAGTTTGCTCTGGTGCAGCAGCATCTGATCTTTTCGGCGAATATCTTCCACCTGTGCCGCAACTTTGGCTTCGAGATTTTTGTTCAAAAACTGCAACTCCTCCTGCAGTGCTTTCATCTCGGAGATATCAATCACTGTTGAAACACGGATCCTCCGGTCATTCCAGACAATATCACGCCCCCGCAAAATTGCCGGGAAACAGCTGCCATCCCTGCGCCTGAGTTTCGCCTCATAGGGCTTTTGATTGGCGATGCGCATATGCTTCAGAATGAATGCTCTGGAGTTATCGCTCATCAGTTCGGTTGCATGGATACCATGCATCTCATCCTCACTATATCTGAAAAGTTTCCGGGCCACCTGGTTCGTACGCAGACAGTAGCCATCGGCATCGAAGATGATGATCCCCTCGATCGTCGATTCAATCAGCAGTTCGAAATTTTCCAGTGACTTTTGCAGGAGACGGTTCTCCCTGCGACTCAGAATATATTTGAGTCCCAGCAGCATGAAGATCAGAAGTGCACCCACCGCAAGCGGTAACAATAGATTTTTCCCAACCGGTTTGTTATCCTGCTCCGAAGTGGTATAGATCATATCGGAAAAGTCATTTTTGTTAAATTTACCGAATCCGAGCAAACGATAAGTATTCTCGATCTCCCGCAACCGGGCGTTTTCCAGCTTACCAAACGGCACCACTTTGGTAAATGCCAGCTTTTTCAGCGTTTTCCCCTCATAAATCAGTGCATCGAGACTCTTATGCTGGGTATTGTACTTTTGTGTGATGAGTTTCGCCGTTTCCTCAATATGGGAAAAGGCATAGAGACATCCTTTGCGGGTCGCTTCATAAAAGCGCCTGGTGACATCCGGATAGCTCTGTGCAAATTTTTTTGAAGTGAAGAGTATATCTCCGTAGAAATCAAAACCGTACTCTTTAGGGTCGAAAATGGTATATGAAATATGCCGATTCTGCAGCAGATAGGGTTCATTGGAGATATAAGCGCTCATAAGATCCGTTTTCCCGTTGATCAGATCCTCAATACGCATCGAATGGGATTGCAAAACCAGATCTTTGGTATTGATACCTTCGGCCCGGAGCATCGCATAGATCGATGCAGTATCTTCCAGTGCATCGCTCAGCATGATCCTCTTATGCACAAAATCCTGCAATGTTTTAAGATCGTCACGCTTTTTCGCCAGCAAAATGAACGGTGAACTCTGATAGACAGCCATCAACAGCAGCAGCTCTCTGTCACTGTGAAGCACGAGAGAGGAGCGTCCCGAACCGAAATCACTTTTTCGCTCCGCGACCTCATCGATCACATTAGTACCGGGATGGTATTCACGAATCTCTACCTCCAGTCCGGCCTCTTTGTAGAAACCCAGCTCTCTGGCGACATAGTATCCCGCGAACTGAAACTGATGCTTCCACTGCAGTTGTAATGAGACATAATCAGGAGCGCCCTCTGTTTTTGCATAACTGCATGAAAATGCGAAAAGAAGCAGAAGAGAGAGAAGTTTATACTTCACAGAGGTCCACTCCCTCAGATTCTGTCACTTCACCGATATCTCTGAACGTTTTGACACAGTTTCGGCCTGCCGCCTTGGCCGCGTAGAGTGCGGTATCTGCACGCTGGAAAGCGCGCTGAGGGGTATCGTCTGGAAACAGCTGTGTAATACCGAAAGAGGCGGTGATGGGTTCAGCATCTTCGAGCACGATCTCAGAGACCTTTTCTCTGAGCTTCTCCACCATTATGATGGCACCATCGAGCGGTGTTTCCGGCAAAAGAAGTACAAACTCTTCTCCGCCCCATCTGGCAAATGTATCGGTGTTTCTGATACTCTTTGAGATGGTTTCGGCAAGTGCTTTGAGAACCTTGTCCCCGATGAGGTGGCCATAGGTATCGTTGAAACGTTTAAAGTGGTCGATATCCAGCAGTACAAGCGAACTCTGTACACCATAGCGCTTGACGCGCTCGAGTTCTGTACCGAAAATCATATCAAATTTCGTACGGTTATAGAGACCTGTAAGGGTGTCATGGTAAGCTTTTTTCTCTGTCGAGAGCTTCTGGATGTTGAACTTGGTGATGTCCGTCAGTGAAATGAGATAGGCTTCCTGCAGATCGAGTTCAATCGGTGAGATGTTGATCTGATAGGCACCGGGTTCCGTTCCTGCACCCATCATCGTCACGACACGGGCTGTTTCGTCACTCTGCTGAACCAGCTCGTAAAAACTCTGGTCCCCTTTGAGCAGATGTCTGTGCAGATACCCGGGCATCGGCAGAAAGAGGTCTCTGAGATCGTGACAGAGTGTGTTGAACTCCTCTATCGTCGAAACACCGAAATGTTCCAGAAAGGCTCTGTTGGCGAAGTAGACCCTCGTGAAGTCGCTGACGACCAGCAGATTTTTCTCATGATCGAGCACCTTCTGCAAGATGATCTTCTGGCGCTCGATCTCTATCTGCTGCTCTTCGGTGTGTCGCAGCTGCAGAATGTGTGCTGCGATCTTTTCGATTTTGGATTTGAGGATATTTTTGGAGACAGGTTTTTGCAGATAGGCGTTTACCTGATGTTCGAGTGCTTCGAGCATATAGCGGCTATCGTTGTGGGCAGTCGTAAAGATGAAGTAGGCATCCGGATTGATCTCTTTGATCTGTTTGAGCATCTCGATACCGTCCATCACCGGCATACGAATATCGCTGATGACGATGTCGGGACGATGCTCTTTGTAGAGCGCGAGCCCCTCTTCACCGTTTGCAGCCAGCATCAGACGATCGGTCATGCGCCCAAGCGCTCTGGCGTATCCCTGACGGACACTCTCTTCATCTTCGACATAGAGGATGGAGATCGCATCCTCCGCTTCTCTGTTTTGTAGCACGCTAACCCTTTATAAAATTTCTGATTCTATAAAGGATATATCGGATTTTAGACTTTTTTTTGAAGCCTTTTAGCAATAATCGGCAAGCAATCCTGCTTTGAGCTGTGCATAGGTCTCTTCACCGACCAGCTCCCGCACGATCGCCAGCGCGAAGCAGATGGCGGTGCCAGGGCCCCGCGAGGTAAGGACGTTGCCGCTTTTGACCACTTTCTGCGCATCGGTGAAGTGGCCGTGTTTGATCTGCTGATCGTAGGAGGGGTAACATGTATAGCTGTCCTCATCCTCCAGCACGCCTGCGGCGTCGAGAGCGATCGGTGCGGCACAGATCGCACCCACACGCTTGCCTTTGGCATCGAAGGCTTTGAGCAGTGACTGTACACGCTCATCGTCTCTGAGGTGCTCCGCACCCGGCATACCACCGGGCAGGACCATCATGTCATACTCATCCGCAACGACATCGTCGATACTCATGTTGGCCAGGATCGTGATGCCGTTGGCGCCGTTGACTTCGCGGTTGAAGAGGTAGGCTGTCGTCACTTCGACACCTCCGCGTCGCAATACGTCGATGATCGATACCGCTTCGATCTCCTCAAACCCTTCTGCCAGTGGAACCAGTACGCTTGCCATGATCTTCTCCTTTACGCTTTTTTGTCTCCTCCGTACGAAGGAGCAGTGCTGAAAAAGTCGGTGTTACTTCACCTTCTCAAGATACTCGCCTTTGACAGTATCGACTTTGATCGTATCCCCCTCGAGGACATGAAAGGGAACCTGTACGACCGCGCCGCTTTCGAGTGTCGCAGGCTTTTTACCACCCTGCGAGTCACCTTTGAAGTTTGGCGGTGTCTCGACGATCTTGTACTCGGCAGTCGCCGGTGCTTCGACATCGATGGCTTTGCCGTTGTGGAAGAGGATCTCGACGTTCATGCCGTCGACCAGCCACTTTATCGTATCTCCTACCTGATCATGCGGCAGTCCGATCTGCTCGTAGGTTGCGGTATCCATGAACTGCAGCATTTCGCCGTCGTCGTAGAGGTACTGCATGGTTTTTTGCTCGAGGTTGGGTCGTTCGCATTTGTCACCTGCATGAAAGGTCTTTTCGATCACTTTGCCGTTGAGATAGGATTTAATCTTGCAGCGGACAAATGCCGCACCTTTGCCCGGTTTGACATGCTGATAATCCACGATTTTGTAGGGAGTGCCGTCGAGCTCTATTTTCAATCCTTTTTTGAGATCACCCATTGAGTAGTTTGCCATTGTTGCTCCTGAAATAGTTGTTGTGATAAACGCCGAAATAAGGCTTTTGCTAAAGCACTCCTCCGAGGGCAAATCCTCCCTTCGGTCTGAGCCTCTCGTCGCACTTTAGCAAAAGCCTCATCTCTTACATTATC
>JALWPY010000063.1 GCA_026994915.1 Campylobacterales bacterium | reverse complement strand
GGATAGAGAGTGCGATGGCGTCTTTGCCGTTACCGATATAGCCGCTGGTGCGTTTCTGATAGCTCCACTTCACATCGGCGAAATCCTGAAGCTTGACGTTGGGCAGTACCGGAAGCTGCTTCAGCCTCTCGATATTGTCCTTTTCACCGTAGAAAGTGATCGTGTAGAAATCCCCCTCCCCTTTGGTGAAACCGACCGGCATATCGCGGTTGAGTGTTTTGAGCGCCTTGACAATCGTCTCGAAGTTGATGCCGTACTTTTTGGCTTTGAAAGGGTCGACTTCGATGTCGATGGCGCTGTTGTATCCGCCGAATACTTCGACATTACCGATAGCCGGATTGCTCAGCAGATCGGGTTTGATGAAGCTGTCGGCGATCTTTCGGATATCACTAAGTGAAAGTGCGCTGTTTTTGGGCGAGAGCGAGATGACATCGACAGGCAGGGTAAAGTCGCCTGCCGTATAGATTGCCGGATTGGCGTTTGGCGGGAGTTTCGCCTTCGCGATGGAGAGCGCATTGGCGACATCGACCGCCGCGGCGTTGAGTCCTTTTTTGTAGTCGAAGTCCGCCTTGACGATGGAGAAGTTGGCGACATTGACGGAGCTGACATCGGTCACGAGCCCCAGTCGCGAGATCTCCTGCTCGATCGGCTTGGAGACGGTGTTTGCCGCCACCTGCGCCGTAGAGCCGGGCACTTTGGTGATGACGATCACTTCCGGTGGGTTGGCGTCGGGAAAGAGGTTTTTGGGCAGTGTCACCAGCGCGACGATACCCATGATGAAAAAGCCCGCGATCAGCGCATAGAGCGTGTAGGGGCGTTTATAGAAAAATTCAAACATCTCGTTACTCCTTGATACGCAGTGCGTAACCGCTTGTGAGTTTCAGCAGGATATCGGGTTTGGCCATGACGAGCTTCTGACCCGCGATATTCTCTTTGACCACGAGACCCTCTTCGCCGCTCTGGACAATATGCACCTGCATCGGTTCGGCATGGGTACCCGCCGCTTTGAGGACATAGTCTGCATCGTCACGGTTCAGCACCGCATCGAATGGCAGTTTGACCCCTTCCCCGTCGAACACGACAACGCTCGCTTCGACTCTGTCTCCGCTGGTCAGGCTGTTGTCGTCGACATAGACTTTATACTCCGGCAAACCGTTGAAGGTGCTTCCCAGAGGTTGTGCGTCGTAACGCTTGCCGCGGAACATGACCCCTTTGACGGGAACGGTGCCCGGTACCCGTACGAGCAGATAGTTGGTCTTGCCATGTGCCGCAATCTGGAGCAGCGGTTTGCCCGGCATCGCCATCGCCCCTTCGGAGACGAAAGTTTTGGAGATGACACCGTCGGTCACGGCTCTGATCTGCGCGTAACTAAGGTTGTTTTGCAGCGTTTTGAGTTTCTGTCTGAGGGTATCGATCTTCGCACGTGCGGCGGCGATCATCGTCGCCTCTTTCTGCGACTGCTCAATCGACGCACCGCCGACAGCCAGCAGCTCTTTGGTGCGTTTGTGGGTCTGAAGCAGATTGGAGAGAGAGATACGCGCCGCTTCTATTTCGGCTCTGACGCTCTGAATGTTGCCTTCGATATCCGTCGTGTCGAGTCGGGCGATCTCTTCCCCTTTTTTGACTTTCGAACCGCTCTTTTTAATCCACTCCACACGCCCTGCGATGCGGGAAGAGCCGACGATATCCGCATCGTTTCCGACAACCGCCAGCTAGGGAAGCGTCAGTCGGACATGAGAGAGTTTGGGGGTGTAGGATTTGGCCACGATCGGGTAGATTTTGGCGACGGGGATTTTGGCCTGAGCCGCTTTTTTGGCTTTGACGGTTTTGACGGCTGCGACGATCACGAGCGCAACGATCAGGAGTGCGATGATGATTTTGACGATTTTTTTCATTGGACGATCTCCTCGATATTGTTGGTATAGATGACGGCCAGCTGCATGAGGGCTTGCCATTTTTGCGCTTTTGCACGGTAGAGTTTCGCGCGCTGTGTCGCGAGATCATCTTCGTAGCGGAGATAATCTTCGATCGTGATACGCTGCGCTTTGAGACTCACTTTGGCGATATCTCTCAGACGCTCCTTCTGGCGGACCGAATCGCCGTAGAGTGCGATCGCACGCTCTATAACGGCAAGCGAATCTTTGAGTGCGGCAGCCTGTGCGACGAGCGACTGCTCCTCTTTGGCCAGCTGCATGCGCTCTTTCTGAAGGGCGATTTTCGATTTTTCGATCGCTGTGTATTGCGATTTGTCCAGAATAGGCACCTTCAGCACGACACCGACATTGCCGTACTCTTCATCGATACTTTTGTCGTTGTTGTAGGCGTCTGCGTAACTTTTGTTGTAGCTGCCTTTGAGCATGAGAGAGGGCCAGAGCTTCTCTTTCTGCGCCTTTACATCCAGACGGTCCGCTTCGACGCGTTTGTGAAGCGGTTCGAGCGCACCGATCGCTTCGGTGTGGAGATCTCCTTTTTGGTGCATCGCAACAGGATTTTTGAGATGGATGCCGGTCAGCGTCTCGATGGTCTGAATCGCTTTGGTGCGTCCCAATGCGACGTCGCTCAGTGCGATCGCGATCTGCGAAAGGGCGTCGTCGATCTTGTAGAGTGCCGATTTGGGTGCTCTGCCGCTTTTGACCTTGATCTCGACGAAAGCGCGGGTTTTGCGCAGGGAGTTTCGCTTGCCCTCTAGCGCCTTTTGCATCGCATTCAGATACTGAAGGTTGGCGTTGGCACCGACGATGAGTGCTTCGTTTTTGAGCAGATTGATTCGTTTTTTCGCTTTGGCGGCGGCTTTGAGCTTTTTGGTTTTGTCGGCGTAGGTGAAGATCGACTTGACAAAAAGCGGCATCGCCACTGTGGCACCGATACGGCTGATATTTTTACTGAATGGCTGGGGGATCGTCTGATCTTTGATCATCGGAAACATCTCATTGGGTGGTACCGGACGCAGCCCTGTCGCTGTACTGAAGTAGTCGTAGCTGGCAAAAGCCCCGATCTGTGGCCAGAGTTTGGCATAGACACTTTTGAGCCCCACATCCGCCTCTTTGACGAGCATCTCGTCGACGCGGGTTTGCGGCTGCTTTTTGAGGGCATCAAAGAGCGTGCCGAGTGTCGTGGCATGCATGAACAGCGGCAGCGTCAAAGATGCCAGCAAAAGTCGTTTTTTCATCTCTCCTCCTGTTGTAACATCAGTTTGATTTTGTGTATGAGATAGTCCGCTATCTCATCGATATCGCACTCCGCACATGTATCGACTTCGATATCGTCCAACTGGGCGGCTTTGACACGCAGCGGTTTGGTCGTAACCATCAGGTTGAGCGTACCGAGTACCATGAAGTAGAGTATCATCGGGATAACATCTTTGAAGATCCCCCGTTCTTCACCGCGACGCAGGATGTCGCTGAAGAGTGCGAAGAGTTTTCGCATAGAAGCGAACAGTACCTCGGGAATCACCGCACCGCTATCACTGAGCTCCTTGAGCAGAAGTGCCGGCAAATAGGGATGGGAACATGCGAAAGAGGCGTAGGTTTGGATGAAGCCTTCGAGTTCGTCGAGCGGATTGTCATGCAGTTTGTTCTCTTCGGTGATCGTCTGGTAGATCTCCTGAAGGATCTCATGCATCACCGCTTCATAGAGTCCTTTTTTGTTTTTGAAATAGTAGAAGATCATCGCCTTGTTGAGATCGGACATCTTCGCCAGCTCATCCATCGAAGCGCCGGCATACCCTTTTTGGGAAAAGAGTGTGATCGCATTCCTGACGATGGTCCGCCTGGAAGCTTCGGCGTCACGTTTGTGTGTACGTTTGGTCATAGGCTGCCTTTTAATTAACTAGTTAGTTAATTTTAAAGCACGATGACTTAAAATACGCTAAAGTCCCGTCGTGTTAACACTATTGGATAATCTGACATAGTGCATTTTGGATAATTTCGAGTTCATCTCTGCTGAGCTCTGCAAGTTTTTCTTTGACTCTCGTTTTTGAAAGGGCGCGTATTTCATAGATGCAAGCATCACAGTCAAGCTCAAGCTTCTCTCTTGCATGGACGAAAAAACGGTATGGCAGCGCATCCTTTTCGATCACGGTAGAGAGTGGTATCACAATGATAGTATCGAGCAGTGCGTTGTCCGTCTGATCGCTCATGACGATCGCCGGCCTGAGCTTCCCTATTTCTCCGCCTTTTGCCGGATTAAAGTTCACAAGGCAGATCTCACCTCTACGCAACGCCGTCATCTACCGCTCCATCACCTATCGGGTCCCTTCTGCTCGCCTCCGCTACTCGCTTGAGTAACTTCTCTTTTCTTTTTTTCTCGACTTCTTCCAGAAAACGAATAAAATCTTCCCTCAACGCGGAGGGTATGAAATAACCGATCTCTTCCTTCTTTCTTCCGTTAACAATATGGATAATCTGATCGGTTTGAAAAAATTTGGAAGATCGTCTCAAATCTGCCAGTGTAGCCTCTTTCATGAAATATCCTTTGAGATTCTATTTTTACATACTATTATAGCATAATATTTCGACATAATTTAAAGACGTATTTTGAGTTGGGGATTAAAACCTCCCCGTTCTCTTCAGATACGGGGAGTCAAAAGGAGGTGTTTGAAGTATTGTAAAAACTCTTAGCAGTTATCCGTTAAGCTTATTTTCCACCACCGCATTTGCCGGCACCGCACTGCATGGCGCCCGGCTTGGCCTGTTGCATCTTTTTTTGCATCATTTTCATTTTGCACTCCTTCAGGTCCTGTTTGGAAGTCGCCGATTTGACGCACTTTTCCATCTCGTTCAGATTGTTGAGCATGCGAGATTTGACTGTTTTGAAGTCACCCTTCATCATCATGCCGCCGCCGCATTTCATGCTTTGTTGCATCCCTCCGCCGCCGCACTTGGCGTACGCCGTGCCGCTCAGTCCCAAAAACAGCAGTGTCCCTGCTGCAATGTAAAGTATTTTCATCATTTATCCTTTATGTTGATGTGGTGAAATGATAACACCTTACCGTGTAGCTGGTGTGTAGCGGTCACATTTGCACTACATAGACGCTCCATACAAAAGTTCTACAATAACATCAGCAAAACAATAAGGAGAGAAGATGCAAAACAGTTCCATACCACTCTCACGCAGAGGTTTCATGAAAGGTGTCGCGGCGGCGGGTATCGTCGCAAGCGGGGCGGTTTCGCTCAATGCTTCCACCGATTTTCGTCAGACACGAACACCCAAAATCCTCAGAGGAACGGAGTTTCATCTGACGATCGACCGTACCGTCGTCAACTTCACGGGCACGCCCAGAGTCGCAACAACCGTCAACGGCATGCTGCCCGGTCCCACACTCTACTGGAGAGAGGGCGACGAAGTGACACTGCATGTCACCAACAACCTCCCTGAATCGAGCTCCATCCACTGGCACGGAATCATCCTGCCGACCGAGATGGACGGGGTACCAGAGATCAGTTTCGACGGGATCGCACCGGGTGAGACTTTCACCTACCGCTTCAAAGTGCAGCAGCACGGTACTTACTGGTATCACAGCCACTCTGGGTTTCAGGAGCAGACGGGGCACTACGGCGCGATCGTCATCGAACCTAAAGTGAAAGAGCCTTTCGACTACGACAGAGACTACGTTGTCACCCTCTCCGACTGGAGCGACGAGAAACCAGATGCGATCTACCGCAAACTCAAACTCTCCAGCGACTACTATAACTTTCAGCAAAGAACCGTCGGAGACTTCTTCGAAGAGGTGAAAGAGAAAGGATTTATCCAGGCGTTCAACGACCGCAAGATGTGGAACCGGATGCGCATGAGCGACCGCGACCTCTCAGACGTGACCGGATATACCTATACCTACCTTACCAACGGACACACACCGAAACAGCAGTTCAAAGCGCTCTTCAAGCCGGGTGAAAAGGTACGCCTGCGCTTCATCAACAGTGCGGCGATGACCTTCTTCGACGTCCGCATACCAGGGCTGGAGATGACCGTCGTCGCGGCAGACGGCAACCATATCGAACCAGTCACGGTTGAAGAATTTCGCATCGGCGTGGCGGAAACCTACGATGTCATCGTCACGCCCAAAGAGGCGAAACCCTACCCGATCTTCGCCAAGAGCATCGACCGATCCGGTTACGCGCTCGCCGCACTCACTCATGATACCGCCCTTTCAGCCCAAGCGCCGAAGATGGACCCGCTCCAGCCGCTGACAATGGTCGACATGGGAATGGATATGGGTGCTATGAACATGAAAGAAGATAAAGGCGGCGGGATGAAGTGCGGCAGCGGGATGAACATGAAAAAAAGCATGAAGATGAACGGCAAAATGTCTATGAAAAAAGAGAAATTCGCCGAAATGGAGGCGCAAAAGTACCCGATCACTCCGCTGCCGATGCAACACGGCGTGGGCTGGACAATGACCGCCAAAAGCCCCAGATACCGCCTCGACGATCCGGGCGTGGGACTGCGCAACAACGGACGCAAAGTCCTCACCTACGCCGATCTGAAAAACCGCTACTCGACCGCCGACGCGCCCAAACCCGACCGGGAGATCATCCTCCACCTCACGGGCAATATGGAGCGCTACATGTGGTCGATCAACGGCATCAAAT
>JALWPY010000062.1 GCA_026994915.1 Campylobacterales bacterium | reverse complement strand
GTTTGAATCCGCCGTGTATCGGCGAATCGATCGGTTTGGCCGATTTGGGATCGATGACGAAAAAGGTGGGCGTGACGAACGCTTCATACTTTTCCGGCAGATCCTCGTCGGCATTCTCTTTTTCGACAAAGACAAAATTGTGCCCGATGAGTCCGGAGACGTTGGCGTCTCTGAGGGTGTTGTTCTTCATGTAGATACACATGGGACACCCCTCCTGTGAGACCATCAGGAGCACAAGTTTATCCTCTTTCTGCGCTTTATGCATCGCCTCTTTGAAATCGTGCAGCGTTTCAAACCCAGCACCCAACAGTGATGATGCAAAAAGTATACCTAAAACCGTTAACCATCTTTTAATCATAACTGTTTCCCTTAGTTGATCGTGATCTTTTCGGGCTCTGTACAGGGGCGGTTTTTGCGACACGGAGTGAGTGAATTGTTGGCGTCGGCGGCTGGTTTTGTGCCGGTAGCGGAAGCGGTGACGGTCCGGTTGGTATCGGTCGTGTTGGTCTCCGCGACGACTCTCTGAGGCATAGGCTCTCCGGTCGCTTCATGCAGCAGTTTCAGAAAGTCGTCTGGACGAAACCCGCCAGATTTTCGTTCGATGACGTCGGTTTTGGTGACGGGGTCGATGAAGAAAAAGGTCGGTGTGTCGATGACGCTGAAACGCTCGGGGTATCTGTCTCTTTGCAGATCTTTCATGACGACGTAGAAGTGTTCGTTGAGATAGTCGAGTACCTTCGGGCGTTCGAGAACGATATCTTTCATGTAGTCGCAGAGTGGGCAACCGGAGTAGCTCATCATGACCATCACCAGTTTATGCTCTTTCTGTGCTTTGTGAAGTGCGGTTTTGTAAGTGTGGATAGTTTTGAGCTCATTGGCAACAACCACTACAGCAAACGAGATAATCAGTAAAATGACTCTTTTCACACAACTTCCTTCACGTAATAAATATCTATAATAGAAGATTATATCACATAAATGTGTAAGGATCGTGAAAGTATCATATAAGTCAATATTTTAAACTAATCTTTATTTTGCTATGATCTACTTCATGAATATGCCACCTCTGGACAAGCTTATCATCTGTCCCCGTTGCCATACGCTGCACCGAAAGATCAGGCTCAAAGATGCCGATGCGGCCTACTGTGATGTCTGTGAAAATATGCTCTATACCAGGCATGAGAACCTGCTTGACAAGGGGCTTGCGATCTCTGTGGCGACGCTGATCACCTTCATCATGGCGAGTTCATTCGCGATCGTGCGTATCGAGATCAACGGTATCTGGCAGGATCTGACGCTTCCATTTGTCTTTGTGACGCTCTTCAAAGAGGATTTCTGGGTGGTTGGGTTGATCGTCAGTTTTCTGATCTTCTTCGTGCCGCTGCTATACATCGTGATCTACACCTTCGTCATGCTTCTCTTTCGCATACGGCGCGGGTATGAAACGACCCGCAGACTGCTGATCTTTCTGGCGGAGCTGCGCAAATGGAACATGGTGGAGATCTTTCTGATCAGCGTGCTGGTGGCGCTGGTGAAGCTGATCGGCTATGCGGAGATCGTCATCGGTACCTCTTTCTGGGCGCTGGTGGTGTTCATTTTGCTCGATATCTACCTCACAAAACGGCTGCGACTGGCCGACCTGTGGGATTTGCGTGACGAGGTTTACCATGTACACCGATGAGATCAGGAAAAAGCTGATCGCCTGTCCCATCTGCGAAGCGGTCAATGTCGACACAGGAGATGCACTCATCTGCCGCCGATGCCGTCATAAGATCTATCATCCCGTTCACCGAAGCTATCAGCGCAGCTGGGCTTTTCTGATCACGGCGATGATCCTCTACATTCCGGCCAACATCTACCCCATCCTGATCACGTTGCAGTTCGGCCGTCAGCAGGAAAATACGATCATCGGAGGAATCGTCAGCCTCTGGGAGCACGGCTCCTATCCGATCGCGCTGATTATCCTCGTGGCGTCGGTCTTTGTTCCGATCGTCAAGTTTATCATGTTACTCTATCTGCTTGTCAGTGTGCGGCTGGAGACCAAAGCGTCCAGAGTGGACAAACACAAACTCTTCTATATCACCGAAGTGATCGGCCCCTGGTCGATGGTCGACGTCTTTGTGGTGGCGATACTGGCGACGCTGGTGCAATACACCTATGTCAGGATCATTCCGGGCGTGGCGTCGACGGCGTTTGCGCTGATGGTGATCTTTACGATGCTCGCCGCGCACAACTTCGACACACGCATGATCGGCAAAGGAGAAGAAGATGAGGAGGAGTAGCGATGCAGGTGCATGAACCCAAAAAACATAAAACACGAAAGAGCGTGACATCCTGGCTCACCTCGATCTGGATCGTGCCGGTCGCGGCGCTGCTGATCTCGGGCTGGTTTGCCTATCAGTATTTTGCGCAGCTGGGGCCGGAGATCAGGATACACTTCAAAGAAAACAGCGGCCTTCAGGCGAACCAGAGCTATGTCAAATACCGTGACGTGCCCGTGGGTGTCGTCAAGGAGATCGCACTCGACACGGAGGGCGAAGGGGTCATCATCACCGTACGCATGAACAAAGAGGCCGAACCCTATCTGCATGAAGGGACGAAGTTCTGGATCGTCAAGCCCGAAGTGGGTGCCAGCGGGATCAGCGGACTCGATACACTGCTCTCGGGAACCTACATCCAGATGTACGCCAAACGTGACACCGATGCAACGGTCAAAAAATATTTCGAGGGGCTCGACAGACCCTGGATCGACCGTGACAACGACACCGGGTACCGCTACCATCTGAGTGCGCCCGATTCGCGCAATCTCCACCCCGGCAGCCCCGTCTACTACCGAAAGATCCGTGTCGGAGAGATCGAGGAGGTCACACTCGCCGAAGATGGCACACGTGTCGACTTCAGCGTCTTCATTCACCACCCCTATACTGACTACATCTGTAAAGAGACGAAGTTCTGGCTTATGAGCAACATCAGTTTCACCTTCAACCATTCTGGCTTCAACCTCGAGCTCGCTCCTATGTCGCATATTCTCAACTCCGGCATTGCGTTCGACACGCCGGCGCGGATCGAACATGAGCCGCAGAAGGGGATTTCGCATATCTTTTTTCTCTATAAAGACAAACTTGCGATGCAGAAGAAGCGTATAGGGCTGGGAAAAAGCCACCGGTATCACTACTATCTGCTGGTGGACGAGCCGATCGCCAAGCTCGATGTCGGCGCACCGGTCGAGTTCTTCGGCTTTCAGGTGGGCAGTGTCGTGGCGATGCACTCCGACTTTGATAACAGCGTCAAAAAGATTATCTCCACGATCGAGACGGTCATTGACACCTCCGCCTTTGCCGACCGTGCCGACAAAGATCTCAACGACACACGCCCCTTCTTCGAAAATGCCGTTACCAAAGGGTTGCGTGCCAGAGTGGCACAGAGTGACCCGATTACGGGTAACCAGTATATCGAACTGGTATACGAGGGGCAGGAGGGTCAGCGCGGTATCGAGACGGTCGGCGGCAGAAAGATCATCCCGACTGTCAGCAGCAACGATGTCGATATTGCGCAGAAGTTTTCACAGATCCTCGACAAAGTCAACGCGCTTGATATAGAGGGGCTGGTCGAGAGTGCCAGAAAGGCGATCGACGACAATTCCAAAGAGAGTGTGAAGATTCTGAAGTCGTTCGCCGTCGTGGCGCGTAACTTCAAAAAGATCTCTTCCGACAAAGATCTGCAAAGAGCACCGAAGCGACTCATCGCGATCCTCGACCAGACCCAGAAGACCCTCGAAGCGGCCAACGGACTGCTGCAGGCCGACGGTGGAAAATCGGCCCTCTCCAGAGAGATCACGATCACGCTGCATGAGCTGACCCGTGCTTCTCAGGCGATCGAGCGGCTGACGACGAAGCTTGAGAAAAACCCCAACGCACTCATATTTGGAGACCGATGATGAAAACGATCTATCTTGTCATGACACTCATATTTCTGATGACGGGCTGCAGCAGCAAACACTACTACATGCTGACCAGTCCGCACAAGATCGAGGCTGCGCACACAGAGAAGAAACTGGCGATCGGGGTGGAGAGCATCGTGCTGCCCGACTATCTGAAGGAGGGGAAGGTGGCCGTGCAGCGCGACGACAACCGCATCGTCTATCTGAGTGACGCGTACTGGGCGGTGAACATGCCCGAAGAGCTCACCAACGCACTCATCTTCGACCTCCAGAAGAGCCTGCCCAAAAGCCGTATCTTTCACTATCCGTGGGAGAAGCAGGGAAAAGTTGACGTGATCGTCTCGGTCAAAATCAAGCGCTTCATCGCATGGAGGGGGTATGTCTGGCTCGACGCACTGGTGTGGGTTAACGACCGCGATAAAATCGTCTCGCTCAAAGAACCGGTCGACATGCATGACGAGCGAAAGATCGTAGAGGGGATGAAACGCGCATTTTTCGCACTGGAGCGTGAAGTGATCGCACTGCTGGACGATATAGAGGTATCTCACAAAAGGTAAGCCCATGACCCCGCTACGCATAGCCGCACTGATCGACGATACCGCACTGCCACGCTACCAGGCGGAGATTTTGCATGAACTGCAAAAGAGCCCCTTCTGCAGCATCAACCTCTTTGTCAAAAAGCCCAAAAACAGTGACCCACTTGCCGCCGACAACCGCTTCCTGCTCTATCGACTCTTACGCAAGTTCGATGCGGCGCTCTTCGGACGGAGTGCTCCCTATCTGGCACCCGAATCGATAGAAGAGATGATCGCACAGAGCCGGCTGCTCGAGATAGAGACGCATGAGTCGGCGTGGCTTGCCGAAGCCTCCGCAAACGCTGCCCAGACCGTGGCCGAAGCGGCACCTGATCTTCTGCTCAACTTCACCGGCAAAGCGATTACGGGTGACTTGCTACATGCCGCCAGATATGGCCTCTGGGAGTATCGCCACACCACATTGCCGCCCGCTTTCTGGGAAACAGTACTGGCGCAGGGGTACAGCGAAGTGACGCTGGAGCGGGCGGGCTCGGCGCTGGAGCCGGGCTACATGCTGAGGCGTCTTCGTACCGTCACCCACCCCAAGTCCATACGCAAAAACTTCGAGCAACTCATGTGGCGCTCGCACATGATGATGGTGCGGGAAGTGGAACGGCTGGCGAAAGAGGGTGAGGCCTACTTTCATGATAAAGCGCGCACGACCCGTTTTTACGATATGCCGCAGCCGCAGAAGGGTGCGCGCAAAGTGTGCGATCCGCAGTTCCATTTTCGGGACGACGCCGACAAAGCGCTACCGACCAACATGCGTGCACTCGGCGCCTTCGCCAGGCTGCTGGGGCGCTACCTGAAGTTCACCGTCCGCAGAGCCTTTACGATGGATCGCTGGATCATCCTCTTCAGCGAGAATGAAGCAGGGCACGTCAACCCCGACCTCTCGATCTGGCAGCGGGTACCGCTCCCATCGAACGACTACTTTCAGGCCGATCCGTTTGTCGTGGATGAGGGAGAGAAGAGCTATCTCTTCTACGAGGAGCTCGACTACAAAACCCTCAAAGGCTATCTGCTCGTCGCAGAGTATGACGCGCAGCAGAAACGGTTCGTCAATCCTCAGGAGATTTTGCGCAAGGAGTATCACCTCTCCTATCCCAACATCTTCAAAGTCGACGGAACGTGGTATATGATTCCCGAAACGCATGAAAATGGTACCGTCGATCTCTACGAAGCGGAACAGTTCCCGACGAAGTGGCGCAAGGTGCGCACCATGCTGGAGGGTGTCAAAGCTGTCGACGCCACACTCTTTCACAAAGAGGGCAAATGGTGGATGTTTGTCGGTATCGCCGAAAAAGAGGGCTTCTCGCTCAATGACGAACTCTGGCTCTACTACTGCGACGATTTCCGCACAGATACGTGGCAGCCCCATCCGCAAAACCCCGTCGTCAGCGATGTCACTTGCGCCAGACCAGCCGGACATCTGATCGAGAGCGGGGGTGCGCTCTGGCGACCGGCACAAAACTGCAGCGGTGTTTACGGCAGGGGGCTGGTCATGAACGAAGTGCTGGAGCTGACGACCACCACCTACAAAGAGCGCGTGGCACAGCAGATACGCGCCGATTTCGCCCACGATCTGGTCGCGGTGCACACCTTCAACCGTTCCAGACGTCTCAGTGTCATCGACGCGATCAGAAGCCGCTGATCAGAAACCGTAGAGTTTGCGGAAAAAGGAGAGGATCGGGTCGGCTTCCGAAACGCGCTCTCTGCCGTAGCGCGTGTTGGTGCCAGTGGTTGCAGTGCTTTTGAAATTGAGGTCGGCTCTTTCTGCTACCGGTGTAAAGTCACGTACCCCTTCCAGTTTCGCCCACTCCATGATCTGCCGCAGCTCCCCGCTGTCGAGCCAGTAGCCGTGCTCTTTACAACGGTCGATAATCACACCGCTTCTGCCTTTGTAGTTGATACGCAGCATCACCTTCCTGCACTCCGGACACTTTTTGTAACGCACCTCTTTTTCACGTACAAGCGGATGGTTTTTGATTTCATGAAGACGTTTGAGATCGTACCGCTCCAACTTTTTGATCTCCTTCTCCATGATCTCTTCCAACTCCCCGAAATCGAGAAAAATACCGTCACAGTGTTTGCACTGTTCGATATAGAGACGCCTGTTTTCGTCGATGAGGTGTGTCTCCAGA
>JALWPY010000061.1:5289-23681 GCA_026994915.1 Campylobacterales bacterium | reverse complement strand
CAAATAATTGTGTTGATAAAAATAAAATCCACCACTAATTACATAGTTTTTAATAAAATTTTCTTCCATTGCATGAGAGATAGAACTATCTTTTTTAATATACATATACGGATTTCGATATAATGTATATTCTACTGGAACACATATATCAAATACCCACTCATAGTCAATAATATAAATCTCATCATCTTTATAAATAATATTTGAAAAGATTAAATCAATATTGGAAACGTCTGCAAAACACAGTTCCCCATTAAAGTAACTGTAGTCGTGATCTCCGAACAACTTTATAAATTCTTCCGTAACCATAGTAGTACTATCGAAACTAGTTGTTTTAAAACCTGTTTTTATCAGTTCTATATATTCATCTATTACATTTGAAGCTGCTTTTTCTCCCAATCTTTTAGCATCGACAAACTTTTTTTCCAGGCTTTCACCTTCAATAAACTCAAAAGTCAGACTATCTTCACTTTCATTTACAATCTTAGCTAACTTTATTTTGGGATTTTTAATGGAAACGGTTAATTTTTCGTAACTTTTTTTCATCTTTTTAAGATGAGGAATAGCTTCTTTGCAAAGAGCTTGTTTTTTTACATATTTCTGCCCATCCTCCTCGAAAACAGTAGTTTGTAGCTGAAACTTTTTATTTCTTTCACTTCCGTTTTTTACATATAAAATTTTCATTTGCTACCACACTCAACCAAAAAGGAGTTTGCAAAAAAGGGAAATTGATCATTTTCTATGATACCCTTAAATGCCAATGGTTCACTAAAAAGTTCATACCGTTCATTATCAAAATTTGGAGCAGACATTAACATCTCTTCACTACTCGGCAAATAATCATCACTATATATCTCTAATGGCATTTTATAATCAGGATGTGGATAATAAAACTTCAAATTTCCAAACCCTGCACTTTTTAGCAATTGTTCCAGTTCAATCTTTCCAAATGTTCTCACTCTATCATTCCCAACATATCCCGTAATACCATCAAACTCTTTGCCAGTATGATCCTCTTTTGCCCCTGCAAAATATTTGAGTCCAAATCTGTTTTCTATCGCCAAAAGCAGTTTTCCATCTTCATTAAGATATGACTTTATATTTTTTAAAAAGTCTTTGTATGGTTCCTTTGTTTTGGTAAAACTCCCTGCATATTCCAATACACCTATCAATGTCACATAGTCAAACTTTTGATCAAATTTAATATCATTTAAATTGCCAACAATAATTTCAAGATTATTATATTCTTTGTTCCGCTCAAAATTAATTGTCGATCTGCGTTTGGAAAGTTCTACAACTTTTACATTTTGCACTTTCTGACATAAAAGTCCTGTTATAGCACCGCAACCCCCACCTATCTCCAAAAGTTTAGACTCTTTTTTGAATGGATACCAATTTAAAAGATTTTGACGAATTGGAGATAGGTTTCGTAAGATAAGCCATCTGTTATCATGTGCTAATACTTTTTCATAATCATCCCCAGCTCTACAGATTTCCAATAAATTTTCATATACAAGAAATTTATTTACAACCGACTGGTTATAATAGACAGAGAGATCCTTTGGTTTCACTAATTTAAATTGATATTCATCCATTTTATCTATCAACAAAAGCGTTGGATCATAGGATAATAAAGTACTTTGCATATTGATTTTGTCAGCAAGGATCACCAATCTGTTTTGATAATCTTCAGAAAAAACAGGTTTATGCACTAGTGCGTGGTAAAGTAAATTTACAAAATACAATTTATCGCTTGGTCGATAAAATCCTTTTGGATCAAGTATGCGTTCCTTGAGTAACAACCTTTCAAATTTTTCATCATAATAATTATCTCCAACGTAGCGAAAATCAAATAGCACCTCTTCTCCATTAATCATAATTCGATAATGCACTCTATATGATTCTGGAAAAACTTTTTCAGCATTTGTCAAATAGACCACTTCATCAAAATTTTCAACCAAGAGATCTATATCTCCATGTTCAGCCATTGTGTACTCATCAGGTAAACATTCAAAGTTTCGCATAACAATATATTTTGTAAATCTATTTAGATAATCAAAAAGTTTTTCTATACTTTCCCACCCATTTGCCCCAACAATATCTTGATTGAAATGGTTGAAATTCACCGCATCACTTGTAATATCTTTAAAATAATCATAATTTTTATCGAAAAGCAGACTTAAATCATGTTCACTCTCTCGAATATTATTTGTACCGTGGATTTTATGCCCACCACCGGTCCAGCTTCTATATTTTGATTTCAGATCAAATATATTCACATTAACAGTTTCCAAGCCTCTTGATGTTTCTCTTGTTTGATACTTTGGCGCTGAATCTTCAACAATAATACAGGTAAATTCATCAGTACCACAGTGCGTTTCCTTCTCTGATCCTTCAGGTAGATTTTGTCCATAAAATCTACTCAGATTTTCCGAAAACTTCTCTTTGGACCAATGCACAGTATATATTCGTTTAATATTCATATATGATTTTATATCATCTAATATATCCTGTAATTTGTCTTTTGCCTTACTCCAGACGATAAACATATGAATTTCAGATGGCATCTTAATTTGTTTCCTTTTGTATTTCTATCTGGCTGTTAATATCAAAATACCCCACAATGTTTTTAGTATTGATAATATCCAATACAAGAATATGATATAACCTTTCATAAACTACAAATTTATCATTTTCGAAACCCGAACATGCAAAAGTTAATAAATATTTTCCACTGGCAATATTAAGATTTTGTGTAAATGAAACTACTATAACTTCATTTTTTTCAAAAATGCCCGTACTGATTTTTTCTATAGCTGTATTTGTCCCGGTCACTTCTTTACCTACCAAATCCCTTATTGTCACTGTAAAAATAGGTTCATTGACACGCTCTAGAAATTTTATTTTCATTTTGAAAATAGACTTTTCATTGGCAAATAGTTTTTGGGTGATTTTTCCATCTTTATTGATTACGCTTATATCAACGATCTCTACTTTGCCATTTCCGTAGACTTCATAAACTTTACTCAATTCCAGCTCTTTACACCAATCTGCGTTTGAGAGCGCCATAAGCCTCGCATCAACTTTTTGATTATGGGATTCAACTTTGATATCATCTAGCAATACTTTCTTATACTGATCAATAGCAACTTTGGGATCACCATCAAATTGTACAGCACCGTTTGCTATAAAAATGACTTTGGAGCTAAATTGTAAAATAGCACCAATATCATGACTCACTAACAGTATCGTTGCTCCTTGACTTTGCAAATCTTTAAATTTCTTCATACATTTTGCTTGAAAATTCATATCCCCCACACTCAACGCTTCATCCACAATCAACACATCAGGCTCCACATTAATCGCCACCGAAAAAGCCAGTCTTGCAAACATCCCGCTGCTGTACATCTTCACCGGCTGATCAATAAACTCTCCAATATCCGCAAACTCCAGGATCGCATTGACTTTCGCGTCCATCTCCTCTTTGGTAAATCCCATGATCGTACCGTTGAGATAGATGTTTTCCATTCCTGTCATCTCAGGGTTAAATCCCGCGCCAAGCTCCAGCAGAGAAGCAATCTTTCCATTTACCTGTACCTCTCCGCTTGTGGGTGTCAGTACGCCGGTAATGATCTTCAGCAGTGTCGATTTACCGGCACCGTTTTTGCCGATGATCCCGACCGTCTCCCCTTTTTTGATTTCAAAACTCACATCGTTAAGCGCATAAAAATCATGATGGTAAGACTTTTTAAAAGGATTTAGCGCCTCTTTGAACCTGTCTTTGGGGTTATCATAGAGGTGATAGACTTTGGTCAGGTTTTTGACGCTAATCGCAATATTTTTATCCATCACAACACATCCGCGAAATGAGGTTTGAGTTTTCTGAAGGTATTGAGGCCAAGTACCAGAAGACTTAATGCCACAGTCCAGAAATAAAGTGTTATGAGAGGTTTTTCCCAAAACCAGATATGGTTGATCATACTATCCCGATATCCCTCGATGATATAAACCAGAGGATTGAGTTTGATCAACCAATGGTATTTTTCCGGGATCATATTGATTGACCAAAAAATAGGCGTCATCCAAAATCCAAACTGCAGTAACATCGCTACGAGTTGTCCCATGTCTCTGAAAAAAACTACTACCGAAGAGGTGATATAACTGATCCCCAGGATAAAGATAATCATGGCACCAAGATAGTAAAAGATCTGCAACCAATGTAAATCAAAACCAAATCCATAAACTATAAACAGTAGATAGAGCAATGCAATAAAAAAGAGATGCACGATCAAAGCAGAAAGTATCTTGATAATCGGTAAAAACGATACTTTAAATACAATCTTTTTGACCAGATAACTGTTCTCAAGTACAGCGCTCGTAGCATTAGAGACGGCATCTGAAAAGAAAAACCATGGAAACATCCCGGCGATCAACCAAAGGATAAATGGTACATTACTTACTGGCTGCGACTTGAACCCAATCTGAAATACAAACCAGAAGATCAGCACCGTGATCGCCGGCTGAATAAATGCCCAGAGGATCCCCAGATAAGATCCAAGATAGCGCTGACGAAAGTCATTGATTACCAGAGATTTGAAGATTGCTCTGTTTAGTAATATATCTTTCACAAAAGCAGAAATATCATGAATTAGTTGCAATTATGCCCTTATAAAGTATTTTAAATATATTACCATTTATCTATTAATAGAACAATAAATTAAAGATTTATTAAGATTGATATTTCTCCAAATACCACTCAATCGTCTTGAGAATCCCCGATTCGAAATTCTCTTCCGCTTTCCAGCCAAGTTCATTTTCTAACTTAGTTGCATCAATAGCATAGCGTCTGTCGTGACCGGCACGATCTTCGACGAAAGTTACAAGTTCCTTGTAACTTTGTAATTTTGAGTTTTTAGTTTTTAGTTTTGAATTATTTTTGATGGGATAGACTTCATCGAGGATTTCACATATTTTGTTGACGATGTAAAGATTGTCTCTCTCATTGCGTCCGCCTATGTTGTAGGTCTCTCCCGCCTTTCCTTCATGAAATGCCAGATCGATTCCCGTACAGTGGTCTCTGACATAGAGCCAGTCTCTGATGTTTTTGCCATCTCCATAGATAGGAATGCAATTTCCCTGCAGTGCGTTTCGGATGATCGTGGGGATCAGTTTTTCATCATGCTGTTTGGGTCCATAGTTGTTGGAGCAGTTGGTGATGACGGTATCAAGTCCAAAGGTATGGTGGTAACTGCGTACTATCATATCACTGCTCGCTTTGGACGCGGAGTAAGGGGAGTTTGGCGCATAGGGTGTCTCTTCGGTAAAGAGCCCCGTCTCTCCCAGAGTTCCGTAGACTTCATCGGTCGAGATGTGATGAAATCTGCAGTTGTTATATTTCTCTTTATACTGAAACGGTTTTTCCATCCAGTAGTTTTTGGCAACATCAACCAGGGTATAGGTGCCGTTGACGTTTGTTTCGACGAAAACACCGGGGTTTTTGATGGAGTTGTCGACATGGGATTCTGCTGCGAAGTGGATGATCCCTCTGATGTCATACTCGTTAAAGAGGTATTCTACCAGTTCACGGTTGCAAATATCGCCTTTGATAAACTTGTAACGGGGATGGTTCTCCACCTCTTTGAGGTTTTCGAGGTTGCCGGCATAGGTGAGCAGATCAAGGTTGATCAGATTGTACTGCGGATATTTTTCCAGAAAATAGGGTACAAAGTTGGAGCCTATGAAGCCTGCACAACCAGTTACCAATATTGTTTCATTGTCGTTTTCAAACATCTTATCTTCTCTCTCCCAGTTTTGTTAAACATGCACTCAAACTATCTTTCCAGTACGGTATCGTAACATCAAAATCTTTTTTTATTTTCGCTTTATTGAGCAGACTGTAGTGTGGTCTTTCCGCAGGTGTTGGATACTGCCATGTTTCAATCGGGTTGATTTGACACGAAAGCTTTGCCATCTTCATGATCTCTTTGGCGAAGTCGTACCAACTGATCGCACCTTCATTACTGTAGTGGTAGATCTCCGGTTTGTGATTGTCGATTTTCGGTAAAATTTCCAAAATCGCTGCCGCCAGATCTGCGGCATAAGTCGGTGTACCAATCTGATCGTAGATCACCCCCAGTTCTTCACGCTCTTTTCCCAGTTTCAGCATCGTTTTGACAAAATTGTTGCCGAAGCTGCTGTAAACCCATGATGTGCGGATGACGATACTGTTCCGGGGAGCGATTTTCATCATTGCCTCTTCACCCGCCAGTTTGGTTTTGCCGTATACGCCTGTTGGGTTTGGGTTGTCCTCTTCGGTGTAGGGTTTGTGGTTTTTGCCGTCAAAGACGTAGTCAGTGGAGATGTGGATCAGTTTGATATTTTTCTCTTTGGCGATCTTCGCCATATGTTTTACGGCAATATGGTTGATTTTATCGGCAGTCTCCTCATCGGATTCTGCCTGATCGACTGCTGTGTAGGCTGCACAGTTGATGATGGTATCAATGCTGTTCTCTTCTATATACTGTTTGATTGCATGAGGGTTGGTAATATCTAAACTCTCTTTGTCGGTGAAATAGAATTGATAGGGGTGGTTTTTGGAAACTGCTTTTATTTCAGAACCGAGCTGCCCTTTGCTGCCTGTGATGAGCACACTATGCATAGTAATCGACTCCATATGTAAACAGATCGTCTGTTTCGCTCAGTCTGGGTTGTACTTTGTCTTTTTCGGAGAGTATGAGTCGATCGTATGGCACTTGCCAGTCGATGTTGATCATAGAATCGTCAAATGCGATCCCCCTGTCACACTCAGGCGAATAGTAACTATCTACTTTGTAGGCAAAAATCGTATCATCTTCCAGTACGACAAAACCATGTGCGAAACCTCTGGGTACGAAAAGCTGGCGTTTGTTTGTTTCGTTCAATTCTACAGCTACGTGTTGTCCGAAAGTGGGACTTCCTTTGCGGATATCGACAGCGACATCGAGTACACTTCCGGTGATGACTCTAACCAGTTTGGTCTGGGCAAAGGGTGGGAGTTGATAGTGCAGGCCTCGGAGTACTCCTCTTTTGGATTTGGATTCATTGTCCTGGCAGAAGTCAACGCCAAAGCCCAGAAAATCTTCGAGTCTGTCTTTGCGGTATGTTTCGACGAAATAGCCTCTCTCATCTCCGTGGACTTTGGGTTCGATGATGATGACATCTGCTATCTTTGTTCTGGTAAATTTCATCTGGCTACTTTCCCCTCTTTTGCGCGTCTGAGCAGATACTTTCCGTAGTTGTTCTTTTTGAGGGGCTGGGCGAGTCTGATCATATCCTCTTCATCGATATATCCCATCTCGTAGGCGATCTCTTCGATACAGGAGACTTTGAGTCCCTGGCGGTTTTCGATCGTCTGGATGAAGTTGGAAGCTTCAAGCAGGCTTTCGTGGGTTCCGGTATCCAGCCACGCGAAGCCTCTTCCCATCAGTTCCATCTTCAATTTGCCCTGATCCAAAAAGCGCTGGTTCACATCGGTGATCTCCAGTTCACCTCTGGGGCTCGGTTTGATCGTTTTGGCAATCTCTATGACGTCGTTACTGTAAAAGTAGAGCCCTGTCACCGCATAGTTGCTTTTGGGCTGGGTTGGTTTCTCTTCGATGGAGATGACATTACCTTCTTCGTCGAACTCCGCTACGCCGTAGCGTTCGGGATCGTTGACGTAGTAGCCGAAAATGACCGATTTTTTCTCTTTTTCAACGGTATCGATACTGTGTCTGAGCATCTGGGGAAGTCCGTGGCCGAAGTAGATGTTATCTCCCAGTATCAGGCAGACATCATCCTCTCCCATGAATTCCTCTCCCAGGATGAAGGCCTGTGCGAGTCCTTCGGGTTTGGGTTGTATCTGATAGGAGAGTTTCAGTCCCAGCTGAGATCCGTCGCCAAAGAGGTTTTGAAAGGCCGGGAGAGCTTCGGGGGTGGAGATGATCAGTATCTCTGTGATACCCGCAAGCATCAGAGTGGAGAGGGGATAGTAGATCATCGGTTTGTCGTAGACGGGCAGAAGCTGTTTGATCACCTGTTGGGTGATCGGATAGAGTCTCGTGCCGCTGCCGCCTGCGAGAATGATGCCTTTCATGGGGTTTCCTTAGAGGTTCTCTCTAATCTTCTCATACAACTCCAATATCTCACTCTTATGCGCGATGAAACTGTTTTTGTTGGCGATCAGATGGGCAGAGGAGGTCATAATCTCTTCGACTACTTTGAGGCCGTTTTGCTTCATCGTCGTACCAGTCTCTACGATATCGACAATGGCGTCGGAGAGTCCGACGATGGGTGCGAGTTCGATCGAGCCGTAGAGTTTGATCACTTTGACCGCCATCGCTTTGGAGGAGAAGTAGTTTCGGGTGATGTTGACCATCTTTGTCGCGACGGTGATCTCCGGTTTGCTATAGTCAAGTTCGTCTTTATTCTTCATCCCAATGCAGACGCGGCACTTCCCGATCCCAAGATCCAGAAGCTTTATGAGATCCATCTCCTTTTCAGTCAGTACATCCAGCCCCACGACACCCAGATCCGCCGCCTGGTTGAGGACATAGGTGGGGACATCCTGATTGCGTACGAGGAGGAAGCGAAAGCCGTCCTTTTCCAAAATCAGTTTACGGTCTTCAAAATCGAACTTCGTATCAAACGTCTTTTCAAATATCGCCAGTGTCTCTTCGGCGATTCTTCCTTTGGGCAGTGCTATGGTCAACATGCGTTTCGCTTCTCCTTTATCGCTTTCTGCATCCCCTCAAATACCAGATTTTCACGGAACCGTGCATCTTTGAAAAACGGGAGCAATCTCTTGGCATCTCCCCCGGTAAAGATCAGCGGCAGATCACCACGCACCTCTTCGATCATCAACACGATCGGGTTGATCGTTGCATAGATGAGTGCATCGGCCGTATTTTGCGGTAATTGTGTCAGATCGACCTCTCTATGGGGATCACAGATCAATTTTGACGATATATTAGCAAAAGACTCTTTAGCAGAGCTAAGGCCGGGCATGATAAACCCGCCCCGATGCACGCCGCCTCGCATCAGATCGACAGTAATCGCACTCCCCGCATCGACCACGACTCCCTCTTCTACTGTGTAGCACGCTGCGATTCTGTCCACACCCAACCCGCTGTATCTCGTCGGAAAATCAAACCATGCTTTCAGATCCTGCCCATACGCCGACGCCGCGAGCTTCTCTTCAACACGGGGATTGACACAGATGTAGTAAAAGGGCGCGTCGGGGAGCTGAAACGCTTCCACCCTCTCCCGCCAGACACGATGGCCGTCGAAATATTTGACATTGGTGTTGCCGATATCAAGCAGCAACATCTATCAGCCTCCAGCCCCGCTCTTTCATGAGTGCCTGCGCTTTGGAACAGAAGGGCATATCATAGAGCAAAATCTTCTTCTTGTAGTTATGGTCCCGTACCTCTTTCAGTTTCTCGAAAAGTGCCTCGAGTTCATCGGCGTTTTTGCGCAGGAAGCGGCTCTTCTGCACCAGATAGAAGATCGCCGCATAGTTGCTATGCAGATCGACACCTTCATAGATCTCGATCTTTTTGCGCGTTCCCAGCGCTTTTTTGTCGATGGGGTGGAGCTTTTTGAAGATCAGCTTTTTACTTAACAGCAGTTCGACGATGGCATTCATCTCTCTCCTTTGGCGAGTGGGTGATACTGCTCCATACTCTGGCGCAGGTCCTCTTTCTGCAGATGGGTATAGATCTGCGTCGTGACGATGCTCTCATGCCCGAGCAACTCCTGCACCACCCGCAGATCCGCCCCGCCCAGAATGAGCGCCGTCGCAAAAGAGTGGCGCAATACATGCGGTGAGACACCGAGATACTTTTTAACCGTTTTAAAGATCGAGATCCGGCTCAGCGGCGTACCGCGGTAGTTGAGCCAGAGGCGGTCACTCTCATGTGTGCGTACATGCAGATAGGCATCCAGCGCTTCGAGTGCGACGGGAGCGACCGGTACCAGCCGCTCCTTGTCCCCTTTGGCATTGCGGATCTTCAGCCATCCTTCTTCGAGGTCCGATCTGCACGCTCCGACCGCTTCACTGACGCGACACCCTGTCGCATAGAGAAAGAGGATCAGCGCGTAGTCTCTCAGGCCTGTCTCACTGCTTCTGTCAATCCTTTCTATCATAGTGAGTATCTCGTCATACTCCAGAAATTTGGGCAGATTCTGCGGTACTTTGGCCAGTTTCAGCCCCGGTTTGTCGACGATAAATTCTGAACGGTAACAGAAGTCAAAAAAGGTGTTGAGAGAAGAGAGTTTACGGTTACGGGTACGGGGATTGTTCAGTGTGGCGAGGAATGAGAGAATCTCCTCCGTCGAAGCATACTGTAACGGTTTTTGCAGATACTCCTGCGCCTGTGTCAGGTCGCGCATATAGGCATCGAGTGTATGCGGGCGCAATCCTTTGACAACAGTGATGTACTCCTGAAAAGCCTCCAGCGCGCCTGAAATCTCCTCCGTCATCTAGGGCAGTGTGATCTCTTTGTCACCGATGTAGAGTTTGTCTCTGGCAATCAGCACCGGCGCCTCAACTTCATCTCCGAGCGCTTTGACTTTTACATTTTTGAGATTTCTGTCCATCTCGATCAGATAACCGTTCTTTTCCACACCGTAGAGTTTGCCGTTCATCTCCGCCACCGCAACAAAGTTGGCGAACTCGAAATCGCTCTCTTCTATCTTCTGCAGCTTCTCATCCAGATGAATCACTTTTCCCTCTTTCGTGAAAAGATAGATATCGTGCCCCACATAGAGGATATCTTTAATATTGGCACTGTAGGTATAGATATGTTTGGGGGTGATGACAATCACTTTGGAGGCGGTTGCAGCGACGAGGACATTCTCGTGCACTTCCAGAAAGATGACATTGTTGAAGAGCTCTTTATCGCTGATCGCCACGTCACGCAGAATCGTTTTGGTCTTGCTGTCCATAATCAAAAGACGTCCGTCGAGTGTTGGGAATACGATCAGATCATTGATAAAGACCGGATTCGCGGCGCGCGCATCGATCGCGACGACCTTCTCTTCTGCTTCCCTGTAACGTTCTTTGTCCGTTTTGATGTCGTAAAGCAGGATCGTATTGTCCGCCAGAACCAGTGCCAGCAGATCTTTCTGAAGCGTCGCACTGACGACCGGCTGGTCAAATTTTTTATGAAAGAGTGGTGTGGTACTCCCTTTGGCAAAAATTTCGAGATTGCCGTTGTTGTCAGCGACGATCACTTTGCCATCGCTTTCATTTAGAAAAAAGTAACCTTTCGGCAATGTACCTTCGATTTCACCGCTTTTTTTACTGACAATCGTATTTTTCCGTACTACGCCACCTTCGCGCACGACATTTCTGAGTCCTTTTTGCACCTTTTGGTAACCGGAGACCCGAGCATCTACTTTTTGCGGTTCATAGCGATTTTTGTGCGCACACCCGCCCAGGAGCAGTATCCCCACTCCTGCAAGAGTGAGAAGCAGTGAAAACTTTTTCAAATCCTTCTGCCCCCTATTTCATATAGTGTGTGAAACTCTGGGCAACACCCTGCAGCTGTGATGTGAGTGGGATCAGTCCCAGACGTTTTCGTGCTTCATCGTTTTTCCCTTCACTGAAAAGCAGAAATGCCTCATCCAGAACCGCTACTTCTTTGAGCAGCGCCTCCTGCTTCTGACTATAGGCATCGAGCCCTTTCACATCCTCTTTCAGCGAGGCACTCTGGTACTCAGCCAGATCACGCAGTACGGGATCCTTCTCTCTCTGTGCCAGTTTTGTCAGTGCATCGGCTTTACCGCTTTTTGCGGCAACAGAAAACAGATACATCTCATACAGAGCTTGATTTTTCTCTTCAAGAAGCTTCTGCGCTTTCGTATCGGCCGGATTTTTCTCCAGAGCCGCCAGTGCCTGATTGGCCTGAATCAAATCCCTGTTTTTGATATAGTCGGCAGCCAGATAGATCACAACACCCGCAACCAAAATGACCGCAGCGGCAATCAGCGCCTTTTTATACTTTTTGAAAAAGCCTTCCGCTTTGATCACACTCTCCAGAAACTGCTCTTCGGTACTCAGCTCCTGCTTAAGGGCATCGACGTTCTCTTTTAGTCCCAAGGTTAATCCTTTTTTGCTATAATATCCGCTAAATATAGCACAGAGTGAATTAAAAATGCGAAAGGTTTTAGGATGAAAATAGACGATACGCTGCTTACGAAGCTGGAAAAACTCTCTTCCCTGCAGATCGAAGAGAGCAAACGTGAGAGCATGATTGCAGAGATTGGTAAAATTGTCGATTTTGTGGAAAATCTGAATGAATTGGATTTGGACAATGAAGAGGCATCTTTTTCCACAATCGAGGGGGGCACCCCTTTTCGGGAAGATGCCCCGCAAAGCAATCCTGAAATCATCGAATCGATTTTAGCACATGCACCCAAAGCGGAAGGAGGTTTCTTCATTGTTCCTAAAATCATTGAATAGGAGCATACATGACGGAAACTTTAGAACGTCCACAGACGATGGACATCAATACGCTGCTGAAAAACATCGTTGCCCACGGGGCATCGGATCTTCACCTAGTCAGCCGGAGCGAGCCGCAGATACGTATCGACGGTAAACTCGTTCCGCTCAACCTCCCCAAACTCGACGGCAAAACGATCGAAGAGATGTGTTATGCCCTCATCACCGACAAACAGAAAAAACATCTCGAAGAGAACAAAGAGGTCGACTTCGCGATCGAAATCCCCAATGTCGGCCGTTTCAGAGGTAACTACTACTATACCATCGGTACCGAACTCGCTGCGGCCTTTCGTATCATTCCCACGGAGATCCCCTCCCTCGATCAACTCGGTGCACCCGCTGTTTTCAAAGAGATCATCAAGCGCGAGAAGGGACTGATCCTCGTCACCGGTCCTACGGGAAGCGGTAAATCGACCACCCTTGCCGCCCTGCTCAACGAGATCAACATGTCAGAACACAAGCATATCATCACTGCGGAAGATCCGGTAGAGTTTATCCATCAGAATAAAAAGTCGCTCTTCTCGCACAGAAACGTCGGGGAAGATACCAAAAGTTTCGCCACGGCACTTAAATATGCAATGCGTGAGGATCCGGACATCATCCTGATCGGTGAGATGCGTGACAAAGAGACGATCGAAGCAGCCCTCACGGCGGCAGAAACAGGCCACCTCGTTTTCGGCACACTCCACACCAACTCCGCCGTCCAGACAATCAACAGAATCATCGATACCTTCGAAGGTTCCGAACAGTTACAAGTGCGTAACATGCTCTCTGTCTCACTGACTGCCATCATCGCACAGATGCTTCTGCCCAAGAAGAGCAAAGGGCGTGTCGCGGCACAGGAGATCATGATCAACAACCATGCTATCGCCAACCTGATCCGTGAAAACAAGATCCACCAGCTCTATTCGCAGATGCAACTCAACCAGGCGCAAACCGGCATGCAGACACAGACACAGGCACTCGAGCAACTGGTCAAAAAGAACATCGTACACAAAGAAGATGCACTGCGCATCTCCACCCAGCCAGACGAACTCAAAGGTCGTATCGGCCTCGTTTAAGAATTTTTCGGGAGAGGATTTCTCTCCTGAGAACCGGCTACCCACTGCCATCCATCCTGCCTCCTTTTGAAATCCATTTTTAGAATAAGGTAAATTTTTGTTATAATCCCAAAAGTTTACAGAAAAAAGGCTACCTTCATGGAACATATATCATTACTGGATCTCATCTCGATTGCTCTGATTATTCTGCTAGGTATCAAAGGTATCTTCAGAGGTTTTATCAAAGAGGTATTCGGCCTTGTCGGCATTATCGGTGGTATCTACGTCGCGAGCCGTTATGCACAGGTGGCAGGAGAGTTCATCGACCACAACTTTCTCAATCTCCAGAATAAAGGTTCTTTGTACCTGATCGGTTTCATCGCAGTGCTGATCGCTTTCTGGCTCTTTGCCGTTATGATCGGCTTTCTGTTGGGCAAACTGGTGCACTCCAGCGGACTTGGCCCTGTCAACATGATCCTGGGCTTCTTCGTCGGTGCGGCGAAGGTTTTTCTGATCTTCGCTGTCATCGTGTATGTCTTCTCCAGTATCGGTGTCTTTAAAGCGAGCGTCGACAACATTTTCAAAGGCTCCATGATGTATCCGATCTTCAAAGAGTGGGGGGCCAAAATCGTCAAGATCGATCCTTCACAGATCAATATGAACGACCACCTGGGGATCGACAGCAGTACGGCAAAAGAGCCTGCATCGACTCAGGAGCAGTAAGTTCTATGAAAAGTATCGAATCCCTCTCGTACGAAGAGTTGCTGGATACATTCAAATCGATTCTTAAGAGTAACAATCTCAAGTTCACGATGCAGCGGGAAGCGATCCTCCGTACGCTCTATGAGCATCCGGACCATTTCACGCCCGAGAACCTCTACCTGCTGGTCAAGGAGAAGTATCCCGAACTCAACACCGGCATCACGACTGTCTATCGCACACTCAACCTGCTCGAGGAGAATAAACTCGCCACCTCCCTCTCCTTTGGCACACAGGGAAAAAAATTCGAACTGGGGAACAAACCCCATCACGATCACATGATCTGTGAAGTTTGTGGCACGATCGTGGAGTTTGAAGATTCGGAAATCGAAGCATTACAACAGGCGATCGCTAAAGCACACGGCTTCAAACTGACCGACCACCTGATGCAACTCTACGGCATTTGCCAAAATTGCCGGGATGAACAGTAAATCAACCAATAAAATTTATATTACGAAGTGAGGAAAGCATTGCTATTTGACAATCAATACGAACAACAACGCATCCAGAAAGCGGAGCAACTGAGAGCACTGGGGGTCAACCCCTATCCACACAACATCACCCGGGACACCACCGCGGCACAGTTTTTCAGGGAGTACGCCTATGTCACCGGCAGTGAAGAGAAGCGTGACGAAACCAAACGCGTCACCCTGAGCGGACGTATCAAGTTTCTGCGTCTGATGGGCAAGGCCGCCTTTGCCAAGATCGAAGATGAGAGTGGCATCGTCCAGATCTATGTCGCACGCGACAACCTGCCGGAGGGCTTCTACAACGACGTTTTCAAAAAGCTGATCGAAGTGGGAGACATCATCACCGTCGAAGGGTTTCCTTTCGTCACCAAAACGGGAGAGCTCTCCCTGCATGTCACCAAACTCGAACTTGCCGCCAAGTCGATCAAACCGCTGCCCGAGAAGTTCCATGGCCTCCAGGACAAGGAGCTCAGATATCGCCAGCGCTATCTCGATCTGATTATGAACCGTGACGTCAAAGAGATCTTTAAGACCCGCAGCAAAATCGTCTCGATCACACGAAGATTCTTCGAAGAGAAGGGATTTCTGGAGGTCGAAACACCCATGATGCACCCGATCGCGGGCGGTGCCAACGCCAGACCCTTCATCACCCACCACAACGCACTCGATGTCGAACGCTATCTGCGTATCGCACCGGAGCTCTATCTGAAGCGGCTCATCGTCGGCGGTTTCGAAGCGGTTTTCGAGATCAACCGAAACTTCCGCAACGAAGGGATGGACCTGACACACAATCCTGAGTTTACGATGCTGGAGTTCTACTGGGCTTATCACAACTACGAAGATCTGATGCGCCTGACCGAAGAGCTATTTGAAAAGCTGCTCGACGAACTCGACCTGCCGACCAAACTCCCTTACGGAGATCTGGAGATCGACATCTCCACACCGTTTAAAAAGATCGCATGGCGAGATTCTCTGACAGAGATCGGAGGCGTGCCGGAGATGATCATCGACGACCGTGCACTCATGATCAAACACCTCAAAGAGGACGGCATCGAAGTCGATGAAAATCTCTCCGTAGCAAAACTGCAGGAGGAGCTTTTCGACGCCTATGTCGAACCCAAACTGATCAACCCGACGTTCATCACCCACTACCCTGTCGAACTCAGCCCGCTGGCACGACGCAGCGATGAAAACCCGGAGATCGCAGAACGTTTCGAATTTTTCGTCGCAGGCAAAGAGATCGCCAACGGCTTTAACGAGCTCAATGACCCGCTCGACCAGTATAGCCGTTTCAAGAAGCAGATCGAAGCCAAAAACGCCGGAGACGACGAAGCGCATGCAATGGATGAAGATTATGTCCAGGCACTGGGATACGGCATGGCGCCTACCGCCGGAGAGGGAATTGGTATCGACCGCCTTGCGATGCTGCTGACCAATCAGCACTCAATCCGCGACGTCATCCTATTCCCGGCGATGCGTCCACAAAAAAATGAATCAAATCAAATAAATCAAGACGAGGAAGAATAGTATGTATTTTATGGAAAAAGAGGACCCGCAGGTTTTTGAGATACTCCAGAAAGAGCTCGAAAGACAGACCAACCATCTGGAGATGATCGCCAGTGAAAACTTCACCTCACCCGCCGTTATGGAGGCGATGGGCAGCATCTTTACCAACAAGTATGCAGAGGGTTACCCCTACAAGCGCTACTACGGCGGTTGCGAATATGCCGACCAGGTAGAGCAGCTGGCGATTGACCGCGCTTGCGAACTCTTCGGCTGCAAATTTGCCAATGTCCAGCCCCACTCCGGAAGCCAGGCGAATCAGGGTGTCTATCAGGCGCTTTTGAAGCCCTACGACAAAATCCTCGGTATGGATCTCAGCCACGGCGGACACCTGACACACGGCTCCAAAGTGAGCAGTTCAGGCAAGACCTACTCCAGCTTCTTCTACGGCGTGGAGCTCGACGGACGCATCGACTACGACCGCGTCATGGATATCGCCAAAATCGTACAGCCCAAACTGATCGTCTGTGGTGCGAGTGCCTACCCCAGAGAGATCGACTTCACCAAATTCCGTGAAATCGCCGATGCGGTCGGTGCGATCCTCTTTGCCGATATCGCCCATATCGCCGGTCTGGTCGCAGCGGGTGAGCACCCCAGCCCCTTCCCGCACTGTGATGTTGTCACAACTACCACTCACAAAACGCTGCGCGGTCCAAGAGGCGGTATGATCATGACAAACGATGAAGATATCGCGAAGAAGGTTAACTCTGCGATCTTCCCGGGTATCCAGGGCGGTCCACTGGTGCATGTCATCGCCGGTAAAGCAGTCGGTTTCGGGGAAAACCTCAAGCCGGAGTGGAAAACCTATGCCAAAGATGTCAAAGCCAATGCCAAAGTACTGGCCGACGTACTGATGGCACGCGGTTACGACGTCGTCAGCGGTGGTACGGACAACCATCTGGTACTCGTCTCTTTCCTCAACAAAGAGTTCAGCGGCAAAGATGCCGACGCGGCACTCGGCGATGCAGGTATCACCGTCAACAAGAACACTGTTCCCGGTGAAACACGCAGTCCGTTCGTTACCAGCGGTATTCGTATCGGTTCCCCTGCACTGACCGCCAGAGGCATGAAAACCAAAGAATTTGAAATCATTGCAGGAAAAATTGCAGATGTTTTAGATAATATAAACGATAAAGAACTTCATGCTAAAATCAAAGAAGAGATGAAGGAACTTGCACAAAATTTCGTCATCTATGACAGACCGATCTATTAAGACAGGATAGCCATGTACAACGTCGATGTTTCCCTTATCAAGATGATCACCAATCACTACTGGATCAAAAGAGACAAAATCGTCAACAAGATCAACTACAAGGGGAGACTCTTCTTCGACAAGTATGAGCGTATCGACAAACCCCTCAACCGATCGCTGATGAACGAATATGATGCCGGCAAGATCGTCATCGCTCATTCGCTCGTCAATGATCGCGATAAGGTGGAAAACATCGTCTTCGACTACAATGGACGTAATACCGAGAAGTTCTGGCACCGCCTGCAGCTGCTGCTGCGCGAAGAGGGGTACCTGAACTTCACTGCATACGAAAGCAAAACACCGGGCCATCTGCATGTCTATATCCACAAGGGGCACACCACTTTTGCCGAAGGATGTCAGCTGGCCAAACAACTTTCGGCAAAACTGGCCACCAAACTCCCAAGGGAGTGGAAGGTCTATCCCAGTGCAGATATACCCAAAGAGTTCAATATACTCAATCTCCCACTGAAGGTCTACGCCAAAGAGCGTGGTTCTTCATGGGCGAGACATATGTAGAAAAACTGGTCATCAGACAGCATCGAGACAAAAGAGGAGAAAGAGATGGAAGATAAACTTAAAGAGATGAAACAGCAAAACGACCTGAGCGATATCGTTTTGGAAAAAGAGCGTGCCGGAGGTACTGAAAAGATGAAGAAGATTCTGCTCTATGCGGCATCACTGATACTCCTCTTTCTAATCGCGCTCGTCGCCATGAAACTCTTCAACGAAACACCGCAGAAAGAGAGTACCAATCTCGCACAGATAGGCAACGGCACCATCAAGAG
>JALWPY010000061.1:0-5279 GCA_026994915.1 Campylobacterales bacterium | reverse complement strand
TGCCGACGAATCGATCGATCAGATCAGCCAGAAACTCGAAGATACGAACAAGCTCTTCCAGCAAGAGCCGATCATAGACGAGAGTGCCGAAACCGATCTGAAATTTGAAGAGATGGTCCGCAAACTCAAAGCGCAGGATGCAGCGGAAAAGGCCCCGGAAGAGAAGACTGCACATGCAAAAACAGCTGCCCCATCCAGCGCTGCTGTTGCCACTGCCCCTTCTCCTGCAAAAGAGAGTAAAAAAGAGTTCTTAGAAAAAGTCGATGAATTGACCAAAGAGGCTACATCGAAAAAAGAGAAGATTGGTGCACGTGTTACCCAGGAAGCACCCAAAAGCAAACCTGCACCATCCAAAACAGCGAAAGTTATCGCACCCAAAATTGTCAAGAAACCCGTCAAACCTGTCGCTGCACCAAAGCCTGCAAAAGAGGTCGTGGCAACAAGCCGCATGACGACATCAGCACCCGTGCAGAAACTCTCGACACTCAGCGGCTATTTCATCCAGGTCGGAGCAACTGCCAACGCCTTCCCGAACCGAAGATATCTGCAAAAGATCAAAAATGCCGGTTACGACTACATCGTTCATTCGGTCGTCGTCAAGGGCAGAAAGATCAAAAAGATCCTGATCGGACCATTTGCATCCAGAAGTGCTGCCCAGCGTAAACTTCCCGATGTCAAGGCAAAGATCAATCCAAGTGCCTATCTCTACAGGATTCAGTAGACGTGCATACACGACAGCTTCTCTTTGACCAGCTCACTCCGATCGCAATCTACACCCGGCTCAAAGAGCGTTTTCCCGGTGAGGTGACACTCCTTTTCGAGAGTGCGATCAATACCGAAGAGGGTAACTATAGCTTCATCTTCATCTCTGCACTCGAGCGCGTCACCTATCGTGACGAAACGACGACCGTCCGGAAAAGCGACGGCAGCGTCGAGGCGATTGGAGAGAACCCGTTCGCCTATCTCAAAGAGCGTTACCGTGAGATAGACGCCGCACACTACCGCGCCCTCGCACAGTCGCTCAATGTCGGCTTTGTCGATGGCTTCGTCGGATTTATCGGCTATGACGCGGTCAAGATCTTCGAACCGGTTCTCAAGCCTTACATGGATCCGCTGCATGACGAGCTCAAAGCACCTGACATCGATCTGATCCGTCCGAAACTGACACTCGCCTTCTCCCACAAAACCAACACCCTCACACTCATCACACCCGATGCACAGATGGGTGAAACGCTCGATGAGATCGTCGACTATCTCAAAGAGCCCTACCCCTACACTGCTCTCAAAAAAACCGAAATCGATCCCGGAAAGGGGCGTTTCGCCTTCACCAAAGAGCAGTTTTTCGAGATGGTTGCGAAGTCCAAAGAGATGATCCGAAGCGGCGATGTCTTTCAGATCCTGATGTCCAACCGCTTCACACAGTATGCGCATGCCGATCCGCTCAGCTTCTACCGAACGCTGCGCAGCCAGAACCCCTCCCCTTACATGTTCCTGCTGGAGTATGAGGAGTTCACGATCGCGGGAAGCTCACCGGAAGTGATGGTCGGGCTGCATGACGGCCATATCCTGCTGCGCCCCATCGCCGGCACCAGACGCCGCGGCAAGACGCCCGAACGTGACCGTGAACTGGCGCAGGAGATGCTCAACGATGAAAAAGAGTGCGCCGAGCACCTCATGCTGATCGATCTGGGGCGCAACGATGTCGGACGTGTCGCCAAAACCGGCACTGTCAAAGTGACCGAAATGATGCGTGTCGAACGCTACTCGCATGTCATGCATATGGTCAGCGACATCGACGCCGTACTTGACGAGAAGTACGACATGTTCGATCTCTTTGCCGCTACATTCACTGCCGGCACCATGACCGGCGCGCCCAAGATCCGCGCGATGGAGCTGATCGCAGAGTTCGAAGGGCTCAAGCGCGGTTTCTATAGCGGTGCAGTGGGCTATTTCGGGTTCGACGGCAACATGGACTCCGCCATCGCGATCCGTACCGCCTATCTGGACGATGAGAAAATCGTCTTTCAGGCGGGTGCGGGCATCGTCGCCGACAGCAAAGAGGAGCTCGAGTACCTCGAAGTACAGAACAAACTCGCTGCCAATATGGCCTCGCTGGAGATTCTCTCCGAAGCATCCGAACCGGAAGTATCCAAATCAGATGAAAGCGACGACTAAACTCTTCGCCATCTTCGGCGACCCCGTCACCCACTCCATCTCTCCTCTCATGCACAACTACGCCCTCAAAGGGCTAGGCATCGACGCATGTTACACCCGTTACCGCCTCGAAAAGGGAGATCAACTGCGTGAGAAGTTTTTCGATTTGAAACTGCACGGCATCAACATCACCGTACCGCACAAAGAGGCGGCATACCGGGCGTGTGACACGGTCCGGGGAGTCGCGGAAAAGATCGGTGCGATCAACACGATCGTTCTGGAGCGAGGCAAACTGGTCGGCTACAACACCGATGCCCCCGGTTTTCTGAAGTCCGCGCACCGTTTCGGAGAAATCAAGCGTGTCTGCATTCTGGGTGCCGGCGGTACCGCACGGGCAATCGCCGTGGCTTTTGCCGACGAGGGTACCGACGTCACCCTCCTCAACCGCTCCTCAGGCAGACTCGCCTTTTTCAAAGAACAGGGTTTCAAAGCGTACGACTGGCAAAGCTGGGAGGGGGGAGAATTCGACCTGGTCGTCAACACCACCTCCGCCGGCCTCATCGACGAGATGCTCCCCGCACCTGAAGCGATCCTCTCTCCGCTGCTGCAAAATGCACGCTACGCGATCGACGTGGTCTACAACCGCACCACACCCTTCATGAAGCTGGCAGAGCGACTCGGTATCCCCGTCAAGGACGGCAGCGAGATGCTCCTCTTTCAGGGAGTCTTTGCGCTGGAACATTTTCTGGGAGGACGGTACAGGGAAGCAGAGCTGCTCCCCTGGATGCAGAAAGCGTTCGAAAAAGCGTAAATTGCTGCGCTAGATCTTCACACGCTGCATCAGCGCTTTGGAGAGGGAGAGCATGTCGACGTTTTCGAGATTGACACCGGTGGGAACTCCCTGCGCGATCTTGCTGAAGCGCACATCGAACGCTTTGAGCTTCTCCTCGACAAAGAGGATGACACTGTCGTTGGCGAGCGAAGGGGTGAAGGCGAAGATAATCTCCTGTACTCCCTCCTGCACCAGCGTGGAGAGTTTCTCCATCTGAAGCTCGTCGAGCCCTTCGAGGACGAAGTATCTCCCGTCAAAGCCCGCCCCCTCTTCGATAATCATGATATCTTTGGCACTTTCGACGATACAGAGCTTGGTGCGATCACGGTACTCGTCGAGACAGATCTCGCAGATCTCATCTTCGCAGATCCCGTTACAGATGGTGCACTTTTTGATATGAGCGACCGCATCTTCAATCGCATGGGCGAGTTTGAGGGCATGAAAGGCGTCACCCAGTACCATGTGGTAGGCAAAACGCTGCGCCGATTTCTTGCCAACCCCGGGAAGCTGCGCAAAGGCATCCACGAGGTTGTTGAACTTTTCCAGACTTCTTTTTCTCATACCCGAAGTCTAACAAAAAAGGGTTTAACAAGCGCTACTTTTCAGCCAGTGTTTAAGAAATTAAACTATAATCATAAATTATATTATTACCCTGCACAAAGCAGCGGCACACAGGAGTTGAAATGGTAAGAGACATTGTCGTATATCCGGATAAACGCGTCAGAATCAAAGCTGCGGACGTCAGAAAGTTCGACGAAGCGCTCGCCTCGGTGATTCAGGACCTCAAAGATACTATGAAAGCGCACAATGTCAAGGCGATGGCGGCAACGCAGATCGCCATCCCGATGTCGGTTCTGGTCATCGAGCAGGAGGACGGGAACTATCTGGAGGTGGTTAATCCGCGCATCATCGGCAAAAAGGGGAGCGTCATGTCAACCGAAGAGACACTCTACTTTCCCGACACACCCCATACCGTCCAGCGATACGAGATGATCCGTCTCGTCTATGAAGATCCACAGGGCAATCAGAAAGCACTCAAAGCCGAAGGCGATCTGGCGATCACCCTTCAGCGCAAGATCGACTACCTCTTTGGCGACACCATCGCCTCACGCATCGGTGAAGACAATCGTAAATCACTCGAAAAAGAGCTTGCTGAAAAGGGGCTGGAGGGTTCTTTCGAAACCTGTCCGACCGTATTCATGAAGGACTACTTCACCAGCATGATGCAAAAAGTGCTCTTCTTCATGGGGCTGACGCTGCTGACCCCACTCTTCTCCTTTGCACGCGAAACCGTCGAGAAGATCTGGAGCTTCGACAAATACGCCACCATCGTGATCGTACTTCTGATGATCGGCTACTTCGCCGTAGGTATCTGGGAGGGGAAAAAGTACACCTCATGCACCAGCTGTCAAATCGGCAACATGATCGGTACCGCTGTAAGATATGCTCTGGTCACTGCTGCCATTACGACTGCGGCCTATTTTCTGCTCAATTGATCAAAAAAGTTTCAGGATATCGATTGTGAAACTATACGCCGATACAGAAGTTGTCAAGAGATTATCACTTTTTACCCGGCTATCATCACTTCAATCAGCGGTTCCGTCGTCGTTAATGAACCATTTCTTACCAGTATTGTCTCTCAAAAAAATCCAACATGTGGTTTGATGAATTGACAGGATTCCTGGAAGAATCCCCGGAACAAGTTCGCAAGAACTTGTCTATCGAGGGACCAATACTGAAATCCAGAGTCAACGGGAAAGCGCATCGGTGTGGAACATTGGAGACACCAACCCTGGCGGAGTTGAGAGAGCGTGTCCATAGTGATGAAAGTACCTCGGGAAGACTATCGCTTCATGAAGTCGTAGCGGATGTTCAACAACTGCATACCGATAAAGCCAATGCCGGTTCACTGTTTCAGGTAGCGTCGCAATTCAATCTTTTAGAGATGGTTGCTCCCGATGTCAGACCTGAAGATGGTGTTAGCAGATATGCATATGACCACACGCAGGGGCCTGCCTGTGCCATCGCGGCAGGGGCGGGAACGATTTACAGAAACTACTTTGTTGAATGCAACGGTCGTACGGGTCAAAGTGCCGACAACCAAATAGATTGTCTCGCCGATATCGGTGCGGCATTGCATAACAAAAATAATCGTCTCTGGCAAATGCGTAACGGTTATGCTCTGGCTTCAAGAGAGGGATTGCATGAAATCAATGATAAATTGAAAGCCGCTTCCGAATCTGAAATCGACGCACTGAGAAAGCTGTTACGTATCGGTATTCAGTGGGATACG
>JALWPY010000060.1 GCA_026994915.1 Campylobacterales bacterium | reverse complement strand
CTCGCCACCCAGAACCCGATCGAGCAGGAGGGCGCCTATTCGCTTCCTGAAGCACAACTGGACCGCTTCATGCTCAAAGTGGTCGTCGGCTACAATACTAAAGCCGAAGAGATCGAGATCGTCACCCGCATCGCCGAAGGCAAAAGCGACGAAGTCCGGACCGTCGCCAGTGCCGAAGATCTCGAAACGCTCAAAGAGGAGATGCACAAAGTCCACATCGACGAGGAGCTCAAAGCCTATATCGTCGATCTCGTCTTTGCCACACGCGAACCGGCCAAATACGGCCTCGAAAAGTACACCGAATATATCCAGTACGGTGCAAGCCCCAGAGCCTCCATCAACCTCTACAAAGGGGCGCAGGCGCATGCCTTTTTACGCGGCAAAGAGTTCGTCACCCCGGTCGATATCGCCGCGATGGCCAAAGATGTCCTCCGTCACCGTATCATCCTCAGCTACGAAGCAGAAGCGGAGGGGGTCACGAGCGATGAGATCATCGAGAAAGTGATCGAAGCGGTACCCCTGCCATAGATGTCTGAATGTCTAAACTCAAAAAGATCCTGATCAAAACGCGTCGCCAGATCTTCAGTGAAATCGCGGGAAACAACCCCTCTATTTTTCAGGGAGAGGGGTATGACTTTATGGAACTGCGCGAATACCACTACGGCGACGACATCCGCCATATCGACTGGAACGTCACAGCCCGCATGCAGAAGCCCTATGTCAAGATCTTCCGGGAGGAGCGCGAACTCAACATCGTCATCGTCTCGGTACTGGGAGGGAGTGTCTATTTCGGACGCAGAAGATTCAAACAGGAGACGATCGCCGAAACGGTCGCGCTGCTCGCCTACTCCGCCGTCAAAAACGGGGACCAGTGCAGTTCGTTCATCTATACCGACCGTCTGCAGAGCGTCACCCCGCCCTCCAAAAACATCCACAGTGTCCGCAGAGCGACGGAGGCGGTGCTGGAGTATCCGGCACTGGGCAAAAGGGTCGACACCGAAGCGCTGCCGAAACTTCTCTTCGACCGGCTCAAACGCCGCTCCATCATCTTTGTCATTGGCGACTTTTTCGAAACCTTTGACTTCCGTCTGCTGGCCAGAAAGCATGAAGTGATCGCACTGGTAGTGCGCGACCGCCTCGAAGAGCAACCCGAAGAGATGGGGCTGGTCAACCTCTACGACCCGCAGACCCTCAAAACCGCGCTCCTGCAGGTCGACAGCGACGCTACCGCACGCTATGCCGCCAGAGTCCATGCCCGGGACATCGCCCTTCACCGCGACTGGCGCAAAAATCAGATCCCTTTTGCTAAAATCTACACAGACGACGAACCTTTCGTCAGACTATCCAAACTATTTATGGGACGATGATGCAGCCACAACAAGTCGAAGATTTACGCGAAATACGAGACCTCGTCGAGATACCCGACATCAGCTTCTACTTTTTTCTGGCAGCAGTGCTGATCGCCCTCCTTTTCGTCGGCGCACTCTCCTACATGCTCTACCGCCGTTTCCGCGCCGGACGCAGAGCCGATCTGCGCAAAAAAGTACTCGAGCGTCTGCGCCGTGTCGACTTCTCCGACCCCAAGAGAGCCGCCTATGAGATCACGAAGTACGGCCGATTTCTGGCCACCGAAGAGCGCAGCCAAAAACTCTTCGCCCAGCTCCTTCCGCGACTGGAGAAGTACAAGTTCACCCCGAACCCGCCACCGGTTTTCGACGCCGAAGATATCAAATATTACGACCTCTTTGTCGAGTCCGTCGATGAGTGAGATCACCTTCGAATACCCCTGGGTCTATGCGATGCTCGGGGTTTTTCTCCTCTGCAGCCGCTACTGCAAACCCCGCTACGAAGCGATCATCTTTCCCCATCTCGATATCTTCATCCAGAGCGAAGGGCGTATCTCCCACTACATGCGTGCCCTCAAGTGGCTGGCGATTTTCCTGGCCCTCACCGCCCTCGCCTCTCCCGTTATCACCGACCGCTTCGATATCGAAAAGAAAGAGGGGTACTCGATCGTACTGGCACTCGACGCCAGCGGCTCCATGCGCTACGGCTTCGAAGACACCTACCTCTCCTCGCTCTCCAGAAAGAGCAAATTCGCCGTCTCCAAAGAGATCGTGCGTGAATTTGTCCGCAAACGCAAAAACGACGAGATCGGGCTGGTGGTCTTCGGCAACTTCGCCTATGTCGCCTCGCCGCTGACCTACGACAAGGGGATTCTGACCAAAATCATCGACAAACTCTACGCCACCATCGCGGGCCCCAACTACACCGTCATCAGCGACGCCCTCTTTCAGAGCGCCAAACTCTTCGAAAACTCCAAAGCCAAAAACAAAATCGTCATCCTCCTGACCGACGGCCAGAGCCGCGGGGACAACATCCCCTTCGACGTGGCGATGCGCACCGTCAAAAAGTACGGCGTCAAAGTCTACACCATAGGCATCGGCAACAAGGGGGACTTCAACGAAGCGTTTCTGAAACTGATCGCTGAAAAGAGCGGCGGGCAATTCTTCAGCGCCTCCGACCCCAACGCCCTGCGCGCCGTCTACGCCAAAATCGACCGCCTCGAAAAGTCCCCGATCGAAGCGAAGAAGTATGTCAAGAAGCACTACCTCTACGAGTTCCCGCTCTTCATGGCCTTCATGGCGCTGCTCTTTTATACCTACCTGCTCAACCGAAGGGGCGTGGCATGATCTTTCTCAAACCCGAATATATCGTCTTCATGCTGATACCGCTGATCGTCCTCTTCTACTTCATCGTCACGGGCAAGAGCCAGATTCAGACGATCTTCGACGAAAAGATCCTGCAGAAACTGACGGTCGATACCGATTCACTCGGACGCACCGGACGCAACATGATGCTCTTTGCCGCGATGTTTTTGATGATCATCGCCCTCGCCCGCCCCGTCCTGCCAAAAGGGGAGATCGAAGCGGCCGCCAAAAGTATCGACCTCCTCGTCGCACTCGACATCTCGAAGTCGATGCTCGCCACCGACCGCTACCCCAACCGCCTCCAGTTCGCCAAAAAGAAGATCTATGAGCTGCTGGACAAATTTCCCGAAGCGCGGGTCGGTGTCATCGCCTTCGCCAGTGACGCATTTGTCGTCGTCCCGCTGACGGAGGACAAAAAGAGCCTCAGGTTTCTGATCGAAAACCTCAACACAACCGCCCTCTCCACCAGCGGAACCGATCTGCTCGTGCCGATCCTCAAAGCCGAAGCGTTTCTCAAAGAGGATAAACAGAAGATACTGATCCTCTTCACCGACGGCGGCGATCAAAAAGAGTTCTCCAAAGAGATCGAAGCGGCGAAAAAAGCGGGAGTGACCGTCTACATCTACGCCGTCGGCACCCCGCACGGTGCACCGATCCCCTGGCACGGCGAAAAGCTCAAAGACCGCGACGGCAACATCGTCATTCCGCGCCTCAACAGCACCGTCAAACAGCTCGCGCTCGAAACCGGCGGCGCCTACATCGAAGGGGGCTACAAAGACAAGAGTATCGACATGATTATCGATGACATCAAGCACAAATTCAAGATGCAGACCCTCAAAAAACGCAAAGTGCAGGATTACGAAGAGCTCTTCTACTATCCGCTGACACTGGCGATCTTCTTCATGCTCTTCGCCTTCTCCTCACTTCCCAGAAACGTCAAAACAGCCCTCATGCTGCCCCTGCTGCTGACACTCACGCCCGCACCGTCACATGCGGGATTTCTCGACTTTCATGAGATCAAACAGGGATTCGACCTCTATCGGCAACAAGCCTACCGGGATGCAGTGCGCCACTTCGAAAAGGTCGCCGCATCGCGCAAGGATGCCCCCAGCTACTACGATCTGGGCAACGCCTACTATATGTCGGGACGCTACAAAGAGGCCATTCATGCCTACAAACGCGCCTGGACCAACAATCCAAAACTCCTCTACAAACTCTTTTTCAACATGGGCAACGCCTACTACCGGCTCGGCAAATACGCCAAAGCGCTCGACGCGTACGAGTATGCCAAAAAGTTCCGCACCGAACCCGATCTGCTGCACAACATTGAACTGGCCAAAAAACACCTCAAAAAGAAGCCGCCCAAACCCAAACCCTCCTCTCAGAAGAAACAGAAAGAGCAGCAGCAACAGAACGAAAACCGGCAAAACCAAAACAGTCAGAGCCAAAACCAAAAAGAACAAAAAGGCTCCCCGAAGAGCACTTCGCAGCAACCGCCCAAAGCCAAAGGGGGCCAGAGCGACCAATCCCAAAAGAGCCCCATATCCGAGCAGGAGATGCGCAAGTGGGAGCGCAAACTCCAAAAGAGTCGCCCCAGAACGATGCCGCTGCGCCTGAAAACCGAGGATACCCAAAGGAAACAGAATGCAAAACCCTGGTAGATACTTCATGCTGTTACTGCTGCTGGTGACACTCGCCACAGCCAAAACCGACACGCCGTTTGCCTTCACGATGGAGACAGACAAAACCGAAGCCTATGTCGGAGAGCCGGTGAAAATCACCTTTACCTTCAGCTACCCCATCGACCTGCAGATCGCCGAAGCCAACTTCGCACCACCCACCTTTCATGACTTCTGGGTCAAACCGGGCCGAAAAGTTCCCAACGAAATCAAAAATGGTAAACACCTCTACCGCCTTGAGTATATCGTCACACCCCAGCGTGCGGGCCGGCTGGAGATCGAACCCGCACGCATGGATATCGGCATCCTCAAGAGCAAACAGAAAAACACACTGCGCATGGAGCGCGTCAAATGGAAGAGCATCTTCTCCAACCCGGTCTCGCTTGAAGTCCGGCCACTCCCGGAAAACACGACACTCTTCGGTGACTACACCATCCGCGCCGCCGTCGACAGAAACAGTACCAAAGCAAATGAACCGGTCAATCTCACCCTCACCGTCGAAGGGAGCGGCAACCTCGAAGAGATCGGCGACTTCGTCATCAAGTCGGAGCGTGCAGCCGTCTACGCAGATAAACCGGTCGTGCGCACACACTTCGACAAAGGGCTCATGCGGGGCACCTTCACCCAGAAGTTCGCCTTCGTCGCTGACCGAAACTTCACGATCCCCGCACTCTCGCTCACCTTCTTCAACCCCAAAACCAAAAAGGTGCGCACCATCCGTACCGTACCGATCCCCGTCGCCGTCATCCCCTCTGCCACAGGCCCTGCGGCACCCCGCCTCGAAAAGCGGCCCGGGTCCGTTTCACCCGCACTTCCGGCACGTCACGGCACGACACTCTGGATCGTGGCGATAGCCGGCGCTTTTGCCGCCGGTGTCCTTCTGACCCTCCTCTGGCTCCGCCGCCCCAAAAAGCGCCGTCACAAAGAGCTGCCCGTCGAAACGGCGATCAAAAAGGCCAAAAGTGACAAAGCGCTGCTCGCCCTGCTACTGCCGTACAGCGGCAAAGATCCCCGGCTCGACCGGATCATCTCGGAGCTGGAAGAGAACCTCTACCGGGGCGGTGCTCACCGTATCGATCGCAAAAAACTGGCCGCACAGTTCAAAAAATATGTTACAATATCGCCTGACGACGAGGAGATCTTGCTTTAAGGTACGAGATAAAATATATAAGGAGAACTTATTAAAATGGTTAAGCATATTGTATTTTTTAAACTCAAAGAGAAGACTCCGGAGCAGGCGGAGGCGCTGAAAGAGAAGCTTCTGAGCCTCAAAAAAGAGATCGATCTGATTCGAAATCTCGAAGTGGGCATCAACTTCAAAGAGAGTGAGAGAGCCTATGACGTCGCACTTCTGACCGACTTCGACGATGAAGAGGCACTCGCCGCCTACGCCACCCACCCCTGGCATCTGAAAGTGATCGAGTATATTAAAAACGTCGTTTCAGACTCAAAAGTGGTTGATTTTAAATATTAAAGGTCTTAATAAATAGAAATTTAAAGAAACTTCTGCTAAATTTGCTGCTTGAACTTTAAGAAAAAATTAGCTAAGGATCAAAATGAGAATTTTAGCAGTAGGTGTCGGAGAGGATCTCTCCCGATCAATCGCGTCAAATTTACGGGTTATTGTGGACGAATCTTACGATATCGACGATAGCTCAAACTTTCTGAGATTTAGAAACTACGATCTTATTTTACTCGATTACGATCTCGAATTTAACAAGACAAAAAAGTTTATTACCAAAATTTCCAAAAATCTGAAAGTGCCCCTCATCGTGCTCTCCGTTATCGAGGACAAAGATACGGAGATCGCTTTTCTCAAAGCCGGGGCGGACGACTTCATCAAGGAGCCTTTCGATACGGATATCATCTGTGCGAGGGTCGAAGCCAAGCTCAGACGCACAATCGACAACCGCATCAAGATCGGCAAGCTGACGATCGACATCTCGGAGGAGAAGACCTCCTACAAAGACAAAGAGATCGAAATCAAGGGCAAACCGTTCGATATCCTCGTCTATCTGGCCGAGCACAAGAACCAGGTCATCTCCAAAGACAGGCTGCTCAACGCCATCTGGGAAGAGCCCGAGTTTATCACACCCAATGTCGTCGAGACATCGATTAACGCCATCCGCCAGAAGCTGGACAAAAATCTCGGTATCAAGTGTATCGAGACAATCCGCAGACGCGGATATAAATCTTGCTACTCCGAGTAGACGATGGCCGGCTCTACACAAAATCGACCGCAGGACGACAAGGAGCTGCTTTATAAAGCCCTTGGCGCTCTGCTCCTGATCAAAGATCGCTTCTCGGATGAATTTAACGA
>JALWPY010000059.1 GCA_026994915.1 Campylobacterales bacterium | reverse complement strand
ACAATATGGTATTTACAATCCCACACTGTATGCCCTGCACTTTTATATTCTGTCATACCCCTTAGTATACCACATCCCGGCCGCCTAAAGGCGTGGGGTTTACGGATCCCCGATGCGGGACTCTAAACGCTTTCCATCAGCGGTACGAAGTACATCGCCTCAGGTTCCACACTAAAAATGCAAAGCAGTTTGCATTTTTTTAACGTGCTCACTTCAGCAGCAGGCTCACGCGCAGATGAACCGCGCTAGTACCCACTCCATAGAAACTTAAAAACTTGCAGTCTGAACACCCAGCATGATAAGATTGAGTATGATCGCCGTATAAGGTACCCATACCGGAACCGTTCTGATCCCTTCCGGGTGCGGATCTCTTCGCTTGATGCGAATGAGAGCAAGATTGACAAGTGTAAAAACGATCAGGATCAACCAACTCGTCGCTTCCGCCAGTTCAACGAGCGGCAAAAGTATGATAAATAGAGCTATCAGAGCACCGACCAGAACAGTAGCCCTTACAGGCGTACCCGTAGGCGCGTAGATCCGTACCAAAAACCGCGGGAACCACCCCTTCGCGGCCATACCGTAAAAGATACGCGACACCATGATCATCTGAATCAACGCGCCGTTGACCACCGCGACCATGGCGATCAGCAAGAGGATTGTCGCTTTCTGCGACGTGGCACGTTCAAATACCTGCGCCAGCGCCGCACCCGGCTCCATCAGCTCCGGAGGAGGAATGACCGCAACCGTGACAAACGCCACGCCCATATATAGCAGTGTACTGAGCAGCAAAACCCAGAGAATCGCTCTGGGCATCGTCCGGGCCGGATCCTTCACCTCCTGGGCGATATTGACCATATCTTCAAAGCCCAAAAAAGCGTAAAACGCCAGAAAAGCGCCGAGGATAATCTTTTCCCAGATACCCAAATCCAGCGGCGGTATCAGCTTCGCCGGTACAAAATCTTCCGAAACGGCACCCATACCCACATAGATAATCATTAACAGACCCGCCATTTCAATCAGCGTCATCGCCGCAGCGATCCTGACCGACTCCTTGATCCCCCAGCATGCGATGATCGTCAACACCGCCAAAACCGAAAATGTCACCGGATACTTCGGCCAGGGTACAAAAAGTGCAAAATAGTCATAAAAACCGCTCATAATCGTCGCAGATGAGAGGATGCCGCTCATCGCGATCGTCAAACCGGTAAAGAGGGCAAGTCCTTCCCTGCCGAATCCCTCTCTGACGTAGATCGCTTCGCCAGCACTCAGAGGAAAACGTGCAGAGAGCTCCGCATAACTCATCGCTGTAAAGAGCACCACCACACAAGCTACAACAAAAGCGAGAGGTGTATAGTAGCCGCTGATTTTGACGATCTCTCCCACCAGTACATAGATACCGGCACCGAGAATATTGCCCAGTCCGTAAAATACGAGCAGTCCCAGACCGATCTCTCTTCTCAGCCCCTTCTCTCTGTGCGTTTCAGCCATCATACGCTCCTTTACCGCGCTTTTACCCTATCTTCTATTTTACGTAAATTAGAGTAAAATCTTGTCACATAATAGATATACTTTTACTTTCGATAGATAAAGGCATCAGATGCAAAAAAAAGAGGATGAAGAGCTCATCGTCCCAAAAACCTCCACCGTCACGTTCGACGACATCATCGGCCACAAACAGGTCAAGAAGCGTCTCAAAGCGATCGTTAAAATCTTCACAAATCCCAAAACCGTCGAAGCGTTCAAAATCACCCCGCCAAAAGGGATGCTCATCTACGGCCCGGAAAGCGTCGGCAAGGGGATGCTTGCGCGTGCCTTCGCGCATGCTGCCAAAGTCCCCTACTTCGAGATCTCGGGCTCCAAACTCTTCGACGCCGCCTATATCAAAAAGGTCTATCTCAAGGCCAGAGAGCAGACCCCCTCCATCGTCATCCTCGAAGATATCGACATCAAAGGGCTCTATCACGGCACCATCACCAATATCTCATTCGCCGATGTCGCACGCGTGATCGAGGATGTACCAGTTGAAAACGGAAAATATGTCTTTACGATCGCTACGGCCGTGGAGTTCGAAGAGATCGATCCGGTACTTTTGGCGCCCGGCAAACTCGACTTTCTGATCGAAGTCTCGAGACTAGACCCTGAAGCACGCCGTTTTTTCATCGAAAAGATCCTCCAGAAGCCCAACGACGGCAAGATCAACGTCCAACGCATTGTGCGCTACATCACCGGGCTCGGGGCAGCAGATCTGGAGCGGCTGGGACGCATGGCGGCACTGGCAGTGATCGAACAGGGCAAAAAGGTGATCACCGAAGATATCCTCATCGAACAGATCAATATCATCAAATATGGCCACAAGATCAAAAGCCAGATGATCCGCAATCTCGAACAGGAGATGAAGATGACCGCCTATCATGAAGCGGCCCATGCCGTTCTCTCCTATATCCTGCTCCCCAATGTCAAGATCGAACAGATCACGATCTCTCCACGCAGCAAGATGCTCGGCTTTGTCTCCTACGACAACGAAGAGCAGATCGCTTCCGTCACTAAAGAGGAGATCTTTCATGACATCTGTGTCCTCCATGCCGGCCAGATCGCCAAGATGAAAAAAGCGGGCAAGCGCTCCGCAATCGATACCGGAGCGGTGGACGACCTCTACCAGGCCAGTTTTCAGGCTTACAACGCCATCGCCATACTCGGTATGGACAAGCAACTGGGATTTGTCAACCTCAGCGCCGTCAATCAGAACGATCCCTATTTTCTCAGTGAAACGGTCGAAAAGCGCTTTTTGCACTGGATTCATGAAGCACAGAAGATCTCTGAAAAACTGGTCGACGAGTTCTGGCCGCAGATCGACAAACTCGCCAAAATCCTGATCGAAAAAGAGGTCGTGGAGGGGGACGAACTGACGAAACTGCTGGGTAAACCCAAAAAACGCCATCTGTTACCCCGTACATTGTAGCGTCATATGTTCGTATTCATGCTCTCTGTGAACTCTTTTTTGTTATAATAGTAGTAAAATTTAGGAGGAATATTATGAAACTTGACAACACACTCATCATCATCGCAGATCTGGGAGAACTCAAGGTCTACAAACCTGTCAAACACGAAGCGATCGTCAACAATGGGCACGATCTGAAGATCTCATGGTCTCTCGAACTACTGACCGACCTGGATTATATCGCCACACACAAGAAGATCAGCGAGCATGTCACCGACAAAGCGGGCAACTTCAAACACGGCAATGTTGAAGATAACAAACTCGAAGATACAATCGAAGCACGCACCATCAAAGATGTCGCAGCCGATATCACCAAAATAGTCGAACACGAACACCCCAAACAGCTCTTTCTCGCATTTCCAAAAGAGCATCACCCTGCGCTGATGGAAGCACTCTCCGCAGATGTGAAAGCATTGATCAAAAAAGATCTCGCTGCCGATCTCATCAAAGAGGACAAAAACAAAATCCTCGACCACTTCACAGCTTAACATACGCGGGACCCGCTCCCGCACGCTCTTTCGTCCCGCTCCCCCTTTAAACATCCATTTGCTATAATAGGTCAAAAAACAGAAGGTAACAACAACTATGAAATACTTCATCGCAACCGATCATGCCGGTTTCGCCATCAAAGAAAATGTCAAACAGATGCTGCATGATCTCGGACACGAAGTCGAAGATCTTGGCACTGACTCTGCTGAGCGTGTCGACTACCCCGACTTCGCCCACAAACTCGCGCGCGCTGTGCTGGCAAACGAAGGAAGTTTCGGCGTGCTTATCTGCGGAACGGGTATCGGCATGAGCCTCGCGGCCAACAAACACCGGGGCATCCGCGCCGCACTCTGCCACGATGCCTACACGGCGCAAATGGCCAGAGCACACAACGACGCCAATGTCCTCTGTTTCGGAGAGCGTGTCGTAGGGCTCGGGGTTGTCGAGTCGATCCTCAAAGCATGGAATGCGACACCGTTTGAGGGCGGCAGACACGCCGGCCGTGTTGCGAAGCTGGAACTCTCATAGCACATGTTCACTGACTGGTTTTTCTACACGCTCTTTGTCTTCGTGATCATCTACCTGCTGATCATGCTGAATTACTACAAAACACTCTATAAAAAAGAGCTGAGTATCAACCAGATCAAAAAGAGCAATATCGACGAGAGCAAGCTGATTATCCGAAAATACCGCCTGCAACTGCAACGCGCCATCGGCAATATCGACATTCTCACCGAGGAGCTCGAAAAGGCCAAAAACAACATCAAAACGCTGCGTGCACGTAGCTCGCAGCAAAAACTCGAAAACGATCAGCTGCAACAGAAGATCAAAGAGCTCGAAGAGCGTATTGAAGCGCTGATATAGAAGGAAGAAGTATGGAAATAGAGATGTTTGGATATATCCTCTTTGGATTGACACTGCTGGGTTTTTTAGCCGCCAAATTCTTCATGTTCAGATAGGAAACCGATGAAAACACTAAGCACGGAAGACAAAAACTACCTCATGGGCAAAATACGGGATATTCCCGATTTCCCCAAGCCCGGAATCGTTTTTAAAGATATCACTACACTACTGAGAGACCCCAAAGCTTTTGGCTTTCTGATGGATCACCTTGAGGATCGATACAAAGAGATGGAGATAGACTTTATCGCAGGGATCGACAGCCGCGGCTTCATCTTCGGCGCAGCGCTGGCGGACCGCCTGGAAAAGGGGTTCGTTCCGATTCGCAAGCAGGGCAAGCTCCCCTACACCACCATCGGTGAAAAGTATGCGCTCGAATATGGTTTCGATGAGATCGAAATCCACATCGACGCCTTCGAAAGTGACAAAGAGAGACCCAATGTCCTTCTCATCGACGATCTGATCGCCACGGGTGGTACCGCCACCGCCGCGGCAAACCTGATCGAAAAGTCCGGCGCGCACTGTGTGGAGGCCTGCTTCATCCTAGGGTTGAATTTTTTGCGGGGGGACAGGAAGCTGCAAAAGATCACCTCCGTCTACTCTGTACTGGAGGTCGACTAGATGTATATCCCCAAACCCTCCCCTTTCGATCCCGACGACCTGGGACATTTCGGTATCTTCGGCGGGCGCTATGTCCCCGAAACGCTCATGCCGATTCTGCTCCAGCTCGATGAAGATTACCGCAAACTCCGCTTCGATGAAGATTTCTGGAGAGAGGTCGACTACCACTACCGGGAGTATGTCGGGCGTCCTAACCCGCTCTACTTCGCCGCCAACCTCTCAAAAGAGCTGGGTGCCAAAGTCTACCTCAAGCGCGAAGATCTCAACCACACCGGCGCACACAAAATCAACCACTGCATCGCGCAGGCGGTCCTCGCCAAACGACTCGGAAAGAAGAAGATCATCGCCGAAACGGGAGCGGGACAGCATGGTGTCGCCACAGCCACCGTCGCCGCGCTCTTCGGTCTGGAGTGTGAAATCTTCATGGGAGAAAAAGATGTCCACCGACAGGAGCTCAATGTCTTTCGCATGAAGCTGCTGGGTGCCAAAGTACATGCCGTTACCAGCGGCAGCCGCACCCTCAAAGACGCCATGAACGACGCCATCCGCCACTGGGTCACCCACGCCCGTGACACTTTCTACATCATCGGCACCGTCGCAGGTCCCCACCCTTACCCGATGATGGTACGCGATTTTCAGGCGATCATCGGCTACGAAGCCAAAGCCCAGATCCTCAAGGCCCAAAACCGCATGCCCGATTATGTCATCGCCTGTATCGGCGGCGGCTCCAACGCCATGGGCATCTTCGCCCACGTTTTGGAAGAGAAGGAGACCACCTGCATCGGTATCGAAGCGGGAGGCCTGGGACTGGACACCGACAAACACGGTGCCAGCTTGGCCAAAGGGAGCCCCGGGGTGCTGCACGGCCAGATGAGTTATCTGCTCCAGGATGACGACGGCCAGATATTGGAGGCCCACTCCATCAGCGCGGGCCTCGATTATCCCGGTATCGGCCCCGAGCACGCCTATCTCAAGGAGACGGGAGCGGCGATCTACGACAGCATCACCGACCAGGAGGCCCTGGACGCCTTCGTGTGGCTGAGCCGAAAAGAGGGAATCATCCCCGCTTTCGAAAGCTCCCACGCCGTGGCCTATCTGAAAAAGATGGATCCTAAAAAGCTCCAAAACAGCCTAATCATCGTCAACCTCTCGGGTCGCGGCGACAAAGATATGATCCAGGCCAAAGAGCTGCTGCACTTCGACTGAGAGGATAGAGATTGGAACACCTGCTCATCGGCCTGCTCAAAGAGTACGGCTATGTCATCCTCTTTGTCTGGAGTATCATGGAAGGGGAGCTGGGACTCATCATGGCCGGCACCCTGTCGCATACCGGCGACATGAATCTTCCCACCGCCATCTTCGTGGCGGGATTGGGGGGATTCACGGGCGATCAGATCTACTTCTGGATCGGCCGCTACAATAAAAAGTGGCTGCGCAAGTACCTGCATGAACATCGGCGCAAATTTGCCCTGGCCCATCTGCTGCTCAAAAAGTACGGCTGGCCCGTCATCTTTTTTCAGCGCTACCTCTACGGACTGCGCACCGTGATTCCCATGAGCATCGGCCTGACACGCTATAGCGCCAAGAAGTTCGCGATCATCAACTTCATCAGTGCCCAGATCTGGGCGGCGGTGACGATCATGCTGGCATACATCTTCGGTGAGCAGATCATCGGCGTACTCGAATACGCCAAACACCACTGGTA
>JALWPY010000058.1 GCA_026994915.1 Campylobacterales bacterium | reverse complement strand
CAGTACAATAGGTGCACAAATTAAAGTCATCGGTGTCGGTGGCGGCGGCGGCAATATGATCAACCATATGGTCAGTGAGGGGGTAGACAATATCGGTCTTATCGCTGCAAATACCGATGCCCAGGCGCTGAACTCATCCAAAGCGAAAACAAAAATTCAGCTTGGCGAAAGAAAGACCAAAGGTCTGGGCGCGGGTATGAAGCCGGACGTCGGACGTGAATCGGCACTCGAAAGCTATGAAGATATCAAAGAAGCACTCGAAGGTGCTGATATGGTATTTATTGCATCCGGTTTCGGCGGCGGTACCGGTACGGGCGCCGCACCTGTTGTCGCACAGGCTGCCAAAGAGGTCGGTGCACTGACAGTCTCTGTGGTTACCAAACCTTTCGGTTTTGAAGGTCGAAAAAGATTGAAACTTGCAGAACAGGGTATCGGTGAACTGAAAAAAGAGAGTGATTCTATCGTGATCATCCCCAATGACAAACTTCTTTCCATTGTCGATAAAAACCTCGGTATCAAAGAGAGTTTCAAACTTGTCGACGATGTCCTGAGCCGTGCAGTCGGCGGTATGAGTGCAGTCGTACTCTCCAGCGGTGAAAATGACATCAACGTCGACTTTGCAGATATCCAGACAATCATGGGACACAAAGGTATGGCGATTCTCGGTGTCGGTGAAGCGGAAGGCGAAGATGCAGCGATTGAAGCCGTTAAAAACGCTATTGAATCACCGCTTCTGGACAATATGTCGATCAACGGTGCAATGGGTGTGCTCGTACACTTCAACATGCATCCTGACTTCCCGCTGACACAGATCCAGCACGCAATGGATATCATTTATGACAGTGCCCATGAAGATGCGGACGTAATCTTCGGAACAACTACCAACAAAGATATGCCTGAAAACGAAGTAAGAATTACGATTGTCGCAACCGGTTTTGAGCAGGCGAACAATACACTCGACAACGCTGCTGCATCTGAAAAGGCGGAAACACCTGAAAAAAAGAGCACTGCTCCGTTTATCCGACAAGTGGGAAACGGGGGTTATATTCTTGAGGACAGTGACGACCTGGACTACCCTACTTTCCTCAGACGCCAAATGGACTGACAAGACAACTCTTCTTTTTGCAACGGGAAACAGTAAAAACTGTTTCCCCTGCTACTACAACACTATTTCATCGCCGTTCTTGTGATGGCATCTTCTCTGTTTTCCACCATTTTTAGCCATTTAAATGCTTCGTGCATATCTTTGGCAACATTTCCTTTTCCGTCTTTGTAAATCAGCGCAAGATTGTACTGTGCCATGACATCACCTCCGGCTGCCGCTTTTTTGTACCATGCCACCGCTTTAGCGACATCTTCCCGAACATACAAACCGTTTTCATACATATTTCCCAAAAGGTATGCCGCCTGAGAATCCCCTTTTTGTGCTGCGCTTGAAAGCCATTTGAAAGCTTTCTCATAGTTTTCGGAAACACCGATACCATCCAGATACATCTCGCCCAACAGGGTCTGTGCATCGAGATCACCGCTTTGCGCCAGCTGGTGAAACGCTTCATAAGTCGCAGTAGGCTGTTTCTGTTTTAAAATATCAAGCGCAGCAGCGCTGCTGTTATTGTGTGCCATTGCTA
>JALWPY010000057.1 GCA_026994915.1 Campylobacterales bacterium | reverse complement strand
GTTGACCTGCTTTTGGACGCCGTGGGCGAGAAGGGCCTGAAGCTGACCGCCAAAGGAAATCTGCCTACCAAAGTTGTGAAAGAATTAACGCTCTGCTGTCCGACACTTTCGGAGGAGCAGCATCTCAAATGGGTAAAACGATACCTCGAAGAGGAACAGGTGGCGGCGATGAGAGCCAGAACAGTGTGTGAAATCGGCAAACTACTCAAAACCTCCAAAGGCAAAATACACTATGGGAGTATGGCCGAGGCGTACATGAAAGCATCTGATGCGGAAAAATTTATCTATCTGCTGTGGCAGTTCGGCAGGGTCAACCTGGCATATTTTGACAGGATGCAGGAGACGTCACTGATCAATGATATATCGCTTATCATGTTGCAGCTTGTACGTGACAAACCGGAAATGTTCAGAGAACCCAAAGTCTATAGTGCTTTTTTGGTAGATGCATTTCCAAAGTTATTCGATGTGGTAGAAGAAGAGATAGTGCCGGATTCCTGTTTTTCAGAAGATCCCTTTGATGAATTTGAATTGATGGTAGAAGTGCGTCTTTTTAAAAACTTTTTTGTGCCGTTTGGACTTGTCGAAGAGAAGGGCGCAGGCTATAAAGAGGTCTATGAGTGCAAAAAAACAGCGTTGCTTGATGCGCTTTTGATACCTTTTGACGTATTGGATGAAAAAGCAGTACTCAATAAAAAATCGTTGCATATGTTCGAGCAGCGTATCAAAAAAGAGCAACTCGACATCGATCTTTTTCATGACTTTTGTTACATCTATGTTCAGGGAGCACGTTACCCTCTCAAGCCGGTATCTGTTATTGCGGAGGATTTGATTGTCGCCAGAAAACGCATAGGTACCATCGCGGAAAAAGAGAAGGCATTTTACCTGGAACTGGCAAACGCTACCGAGCAGACACTGAAGTATTTCACCCAGCTGGAAGTCAAGGGCGGCGGTAGCCGGGGTGATGAAATGCAGCGACAGTTTCAGTCTCTGATCGATGGACTGTATGCACTGCTGCCAAAGCAGAAACCATTTGGAACCATAGAAGCGATGCGGTCTGCCACATTCTTTTTTATGGATATGCTTGCCAATGTATATGGCATCGATCTGCTCTCCGGGGATTTTTATGCAGTGTGTAAAAAACACTTTGATGATGAGACAGTAGACGATATCGGTGCCGTCATATTGACGATGGGAGAGCTGGAGAAAAAAGGGAGAAAACTCAAGCGGGTCAACCAGAAATTCGAAACCATGGTAAAAGAGGCATTGACGGCATTTGTGTTGGGAGTGATGTCGATCCATACAAAAGAGATGGATCGAGAATAGGGTTTTACGTTTTATTACTCCACCAAGAAACATATGCAATGTTTGAGAGAGCGAGATGTGGTGAGATGTGAGCAAAGGGGGTCAAATGATAACTATAACTCCTATTGAGACAAACACACCGTATGGTTAAAAAAGCATATTTTTACGACGCCAGCCGCTTGATATTCTTTAAAATACCTCTTCGCGGATTTGCAACAGGAGAGATCCCATTACCTTTGAGAATCTCGATGAGCACATTGGTATCGAGCAGGATCATTTCCAGGCTTTGTCGCGCAGACGCTCGACGCTGATATCGTCACGATCTTTC
>JALWPY010000056.1 GCA_026994915.1 Campylobacterales bacterium | reverse complement strand
ATCTAATATTTTATACCGATACTTTTTTGCGCGTTTATACCAAAGTTTCGCTACCATAACTGCATGAACTATTTTCCCGCATTTCTCAAACTCGACAACACCTCTGTTCTGATCGTCGGCGGCGGCAAGATCGCTACCGAAAAGATCGAAAAGCTGCTCGATTTCACGACCGACATCACCGTCATCGCAACCCGTTTCGACGATGCCATGCTCTCATATATACAAAAACACCGGCTCCCCCAGCACACCAAACCCTACAAAAAGGGAGATGTGCAGAGGTTTGGGATCGTCATCATCGCCGTGGATGATCTGAAATTGCAGGAAGCGATCTTCAACGAGACCAGAAGCTCCCGCACCCTCTGCAACGCCGTCGATTCGGTAGACTACTGCGACTTCATCTTCCCCTCCTACATCAAAGAGGGGCCGCTCACCGTCGCCATCTCAACCTCCGGCACCTCGCCCGCCGTGGCCAGAGAGCTCAAGCACTACCTTCGCAAACTCCTCCCATCCGACATCGCCCCCTTTCTCGAAGAGATGCGCAGACTGCGCGGTACACTTCCCAAAGGGAAAGCGCGTATGGAACTGCTGAGTCAGAAAGCGAAGGAATTTTTCGGCAGGTTATAAGAAAAATTCAGAGGTCATATCTCTCAAGATAGGCGATACTGGCGGACATGATCTCCAGAAGTCGGGGTGTATATGTGAGCAACTCCTCGAAAACCCCGACAAGTTCCTCTTCAATATACTCATGCACGATCGTGTTGCGAATATCTTTGAGTATGCGCATCTCTTCGATATCGTCGAACAACCCTCTTTTATGCGCATGATTGACGACATCGATCAGTGTACCCTGATTTTCAAATTCGTAACTGTCCAATGTCCGGAAAAACTTGCGTATCAAAAAATCGATACTACGGCTGAAACGGCTGCAGAGCGTTTCAAACCTTCCGAATTCATCGACCGTATACTCCTCTTTGAGTCCGATATCCCGGCATTCTCTGTATGATATCTCCAGCCACTCCCGCTGTTTACGCAGCAGTCTCGCCTGCTCTGCCAGTAACGCTTTCATAGTCTCACCGCATGTGGGAGGATCACTTTGACAAAGGCTTTTTCGGGCTGCGGTTTGTCGACGAGCAGATCGATCTTCTGCTCGCCGAAACGGCGGTAAAAATCGATACGCACACTTCTGAGCATGCGGGGCGTGATCACTTCTGAGAGAATCAGTATGTCGATATCACCGCCTCTTTTGTCCGGATCACAACGACTGCCGAAGAGGTAGAGTCTGGCATCCTGATCCAGTGCGGCGACACTCTTTTTGACTGTTTCGATCTCTTCCCGGCTGAGCCGAACGCAATCACTCACCGCCATCACCGCTCCTTTGCACATACTTTATAAGATGCATTATACCAAAAGTTCCGCCTCAGCTGAACTGCACCGGGTCGATATCCACTTCGACATCTTTGCAGCGGCACTTCTGTGCCACCTGAAGCAGCGCTTTCGCCGAGTCCGAACGCAACAGTACCTGAAAGCGGAACTTCCCGGCGATCCGCGCTACCGGAGCTTCGCCGAACCCCACCACCTCGACATCGCGTGTATCCGAGAGGCAGTGTTGCAGTTTCTCCAGAACTTCCAGCGCTTTTGCTCTGTTTTTGTTCGCGATCATCAGCTTCATCAACTTTTTGAAAGGCGGGTAGAGCCCTTCGCGGCATGCCAGTTCATCTTTCAGAAACTTTTCGTAGTCGTCTATGTAGTGGGCGAAAAATTCGGCGTTGCTTGTCTGGATGAGTACCTTCCCCTCCCCTTTGCGCCCGCTCCTGCCCGCCACCTGCAGCAGCAGACTCATCGCCCGCTCACGGGCTCTGAAATCGGCCTGCGCGAGGATTGTATCGATTCCGAAGATCACCGCCAGACGCACATCATGATAGTCATGCCCTTTCGAGAGCATCTGCGTCCCGACGAGGACATCGATCTCTTTGTCGTTGAACGCTTTGAGGATCTTTTTCAGTTTCGTCTGCGTCGTTACCTCATCACGGTCGAACTTCATAAAGGTTTTGTCGGGAAACTTTTCGGAGAGCTCCGCCACCACCTGCGCCGTACCGATGCGGTTTGTTTTGAGGTGGTGGCCGTGACATGAAGGACACTCGGAGGGGATGCGCTGCATGTAGTTGCAGTAGTGACACCGCAGGGCGTTGCGCTCCCGGTGAATGCTCATCCCCACCGCACAGAAAGGGCACTCGACAAACTTGCCACAATCCATACAGGTGAGGTATTTGTAGTTGGCGCGGGTCGGGAGGAAGATGATCGCCTGGTGATTCTGCGCCAGCACTTCGGAGAGCTCGTAGAGGATACGCTCGCTGATCCCCTCCTCTTCACGGGTAAAGATGATCGACTTCTGCGTCTCGAAGTAGGTCTCTTTGAGTCGAAAAAAGGGAAATTTGTGATAGGAGGTAAGCGAAGGGGTTGCGGAACCCAGCACCACTCTGGCACCGAGCACTTTACCCATGTAGATCGCCGCATCTCTGGCATGATAGCGCGGCCGGCTAGAGGCTTTGTAGCTGTCGTCATGCTCCTCGTCGACGATGATCGCGCCGATATCGGGCACGGGCACGAAGAGTGAAGAGCGCGCGCCGGCCAGGATACGCACCTCACCCCGCTCGATCCCCTCCAGAATCTTCTCTTTGTTCTTCTTGGTAATTTTAGAGTGCCAGATCGCCACCAGATCGCCGAACTTCTTCTTCAGACGCTTCTGCATCTGCGGCGTCAGTGAGATTTCTGGCATCAGGAAGATCGCGCTTTTGCCTTCATTGAGAACATCTTCGAGTAGCTTCATGTAGATCTCTGTCTTACCGCTGCCGGTATCGCCAAAGAGCAGAGAGACCGGATGGGATCGGATGAAGCGATAGGCCTCCTGCTGCTTTTGGGAGAGTTCGATCGCGGTCTCGACGGTGAAGCGCTGCGAAACTTCGGCAGGTTTCAGAGGGGTAAAGAGCCCCGCCGCCTCACCCCATGCACAGCTGTAATACTGACTCAAAAAAGTGATGATCTGACGGTACTTCCCGTCGAATCGCTGCGGCAGGACTTTTTCGATCTTTTCACATTCAAACTTCGGTTTTTCACAATGTGAATAGATAACTCCCGTGACTAATCTGTTTCTAAGTTTGACTTCGACAAGGCTCCCTTCGGGCAGGAGCTCTTCATGTCTGTAGGTCAGCGGTGCCAGCGGGGAGTTGATAAGGGCAATTTCGTAATAATTCACAATCTTAAAAATGCGGTTTCCATTTTACAATACCCATGAAGGTCAGCGTTCTCTTTTCCGGGTCAATTAGATAGGGTATAACATACCCTTTGTAAATCAGATCTCTGATCTCTTCATTATCAAAATAGATCGATTTTCTATATTTATAGGGGAAATATGCACAATTTTCAACCATTTGATCGAGTTCAACTTGAAAGTCTATTACATTTTGAACGGAGCCCTGAGCGATGAACTCCATAATTTCCATTAAATCTGTATAGTATCGCGCATCTTTAAGAATCTGCATACCGCTGTTTCAGATCTGATATAAAACCATTCATCTTTTCCCGATACACATCTTCCGTAAGCAATGTCGCCTTGCCTGAAGATATCTCTTCTAATCTTGCGTGTAATTGTTCCCTGTCTTTTTGAAACTGTGCAGAGGTGAGATATTCAGCCTCATCTTTTGGAAGCAACAGATACTCCTCAACCATATCTTCTTTCAGGGCATCGATGATTTTCAGAAACTGTTCCAGCCGCTCTTCACGTATGCGCAATGTCACTGTTTGCATCATCATCCTTTGTCATTTGTCTCATTATAACATATCAGAAACCAAATGACAATCACAGGAAATCAGAAAACGGCTGTGTCTATCCGCTATTCTGTCAGATCTTTACAGAGTTTGACGTCATGATCATCACAGTCGAAGTTACCGTTGGAGGGGTCGTAAGTGAAGTTGACATCGACGGCTGTGGCATTAAATGCGTATGTATTGGTGTCTACTTTACGCCATCCCCCTTTGGATTTAGTGTATATCGGATAGTCGAGCAATTTCGCATTGCTATCTGTCTTGTTGCTGTCATAATCAAACAGCGGATCACCGTCACTGGAAGTCGTACCGGAAAGTGCATCGAGTTTGGAGGGATAACTGGCACCTTTGCCCATGAGGATGTTGGTATTGCGCTTGAGAGAGATCGCATTGCGTATCGCGGCGACTTCACTCCTTCCTTTGGAGATAATCGCATCATCACGGGTGACTGCCATTTTGGAAATCGCGATACTTGAGAGAATACCCAGTACCACGATGACAAAAATCATCTCTATCATGGTAAATGCTCTTTTCATAAATTTTTCCTCGCTTTAAAATACAATACTCGATCCTCCAATAGAATAATTTCCCTCAGAGACCCTCTTTTGCAGTGTCTGACAAATAATACCGCCACAAGGGGCACTATGTCGAAACACCAATGTCGTCTGATTTAGATCAAAGACAAAAGTATGATCTTTGCCACCTGAACCATCCTGCGTATAAACTGTCAGTTGTCCGACAGAACCGGAAATAGGTGATACAGAGGTTTCCGCTGCATAGCCAGTATGCATGAGCTGTTGCAACACCTGAGACATCTCCTGTGGTTTCTTGACAACACCAACTGCTGCATATGTTGCAACGACCTCAGCCAAAGCACTTTCAACCTGTTGTGTCATTGTAGCAATCTTTGCATCTTCTCTGGTCGATGCCAGTTTGGGAAGCGCCACAGATGCCAACACGCCCAATATAATGATGACAAAAATAAGTTCGATCATCGTTACGGCACTTCTCATATCAACACCTGTTGCACATTTTAACTTTATAGTACCAATCGGAAATGATTGGTACTAAAAATCAAATATAGTCTTTGTTAGAAAACTACGCTTTGACCACCGATAGTAAAATTACCTTCGGCAATTCGTTGTTGGACACCTGAACAAACTTTTCCTAGAGAACCATCAGATAAATGTGATACCACAAAATTTGTAGCATTTACCTCAAATCCAATACAAGGTTCTGCTTGAGCACTATCGTCTAGAGTAAGTAGTCTATAGTGGCTTGTATCTGTACCAGGCATTTTAGCTGGATCTGTAGTATCTAATTTTCCTTGATCATTAAGTTGACCTAAGACCTGAGACATATTCGTTAAATCTGCAATTGCACCTTTTGCTGTTACATATGCAGGAACTTCACCAATTGCTGACTGCACTTGTTGTGCAACCGCTGCAACTTTCGCATCATCTCTAGTCGCGGCCAATTTTGGAATCGCTACCGATGCCAGGATACCTAAAATAACGATCACGAAGATCAACTCGATCATAGTAAAACCACTTCTTTTCATAAAGAACTCCTTTAAAGTTTGAATTTTCCCGACTCTTTTGTGCGCCGTTGAACCTAGATCGGCACCCCTCACAAAAACTTTAGAATTTTTGTTATAATCTTGGTAAAAAAGTTTTATGCATGGCAACATTCAACCTCAAAAGCGACTTTCAACCTGCCAGGGAATCAAAAATTTTGCTATACTGCTAAAATATATCAATGTTGCAATGACCGACACTGAAAGGATACAAAATGCAATACCAGCAAAGAATTGAAACCGATCACCAACTGATGCTTGGTAAACCGCATATCAAAGGCACACGTATTACAGTGGAGCATATTCTTCGTAAACTTTCGGAGGGTATGTCTGTGGAAGCATTGCTGAACTCTTATCCGGCACTCTCCAAAGAAGATATTTTTGCTGCTATAGCATTTTCGGCAGATGTCATGAAAATGGAAGAGCCTCTTGCAAGTTAAAAAAATTGTCGCAGATGAGAATATCGACTTTTTTATCATTAAAAAACTACGCAATAACGGATTTGATATTTTATCTATTATGGAAGAGTATAGTGGAATCACAGATGAAGAGGTGATCAGGATCACTCAGGAGAGAAACGCAATTCTCCTGACAGAGGATGCTGATTTTGGAGAGTGGGTATTCGCACATAAAATAGAAAATATATCTGTCATTTATCTACGATATCCATATAATGAACGTGAATCGATCGCAGAAAAACTTTTGACATTGATACAAAACGATCGCTATATTTTTGAAAAACATTTTTTCGTACTCACTCCAAAAAAACTGAGAATCAGAACAACAGGATAATTCCGTAACTATGGCAAAATTCAACCTCAAAAGCGACTTTCAACCTGCCGGTGATCAACCGCAGGCGATCGAAAAACTCTCAAACTCTATATTAAAAGGAAACAGATTTCAGACGCTGGTGGGCGTTACGGGCAGTGGAAAAACCTATACGATGGCCAAAATCATCGAAAAGACTGCCCGTCCGACACTCATCATGACACACAATAAAACCCTCGCGGCACAGCTCTACAGTGAGTTCAAACACTTTTTCCCGAACAATCATGTCGAGTATTTCATCTCCTACTACGACTACTACCAGCCTGAAGCTTACATCCCGCGGCAGGACCTCTTCATAGAAAAGGACAGTTCTATCAACGAGGAGATCGAGCGTCTCAGGCTCTCGGCAACGGCATCGCTGCTCAGTTACAACGATGTCATCTGTATCGCCTCCGTCTCCGCCAACTACGGTCTGGGTAACCCGCATGAATACAAAAATATGGTACAGATTCTCGAGATCGGCAGCGAACTCAACCAGAAGGAGCTGCTGCTGCGTCTGGCCGACATGGGATACAAACGCAACGACACCTACTTCGACCGCGGCGATTTCCGTGTCAACGGCGATGTCATCGACATCTACCCGGCATACAGCGATGAAGAGGCCCTGCGGGTCGAGTTTTTCGGCGA
>JALWPY010000055.1 GCA_026994915.1 Campylobacterales bacterium | reverse complement strand
TGGCTTCCTCTTCGCATTTTTACATGCTAACCTCTTAAAAGTGTGTAGCAGCTGAAAGCCTTGCACTAAAAGTGCATAGTTTTGACTAGCGTGTTTGGTACAATAAAAATGATTTATTGCACTGCAAGGGTTTGTTTCGCTACACCGATACTCTGATGGTTCAAACTGTCTCTCTGTAGTTGTGAAATGTTTTTGGCTATCTGATGTTTTGAAGTAGTGGCCGGGAGAGGGAGATTGTCCTCGCTTCGCTGCAGGGTTTGCTTCACTGTACCGAACTCTTGTCGTTCGAACTCACTCTCAGCGATGGTGAATGGATTTGAAATATTGGATGTTTTCTGGAAAGTGGCCGGGAGAGGGAGATTCGAACTCCCGGAGGTGTTACCCTCGCCGGTTTTCAAGACCGGTGCATTCAACCGCTCTGCCATCTCCCGGTAACAATATGTAGTAAGTGCAGTATTTGATATGGAGGCGACACCCGGATTCGAACCGGGGATCAGGGCTTTGCAGGCCCATGCCTTAGCCACTTGGCTATGTCGCCGTCTGGTCGCCTCATATAAGGCGTGGTGCCCGGGGCCGGACTTGAACCGGCACGATCGCAATGATCGAGGGATTTTAAGTCCCTTGTGTCTACCAATTCCACCACCCGGGCGTTCGGACACCACACTTTATCTTTACAAACTTCTATAATCGGTATAATATCAAAATACTTTAGAATGGAGCGGGAAACGAGGTTCGAACTCGCGACCCCGACCTTGGCAAGGTCGTGCTCTACCACTGAGCTATTCCCGCATTTTTGTAAAGAGTCGAAATTATAGCGCATTTTTTTTGATTTGTAAAGAGTTTGTGCGAAAAATTTCAAAAAAAATTTTAAAAAGATGCTATAATCCCCCTATGTTCAGACTCGTACTCCTTCTTTTTATCTTATCTTCCCCTTTTTTACATGCCGGGCTTACGGATACGCTGGAAAAAACACGACATATCATGACGCACTATTTTCACAACATGCTGCACCATATTGACGACACGATAGATTGTGAAGCCAACTGTACACATCCCGAAATCGCCAGAGTACGCAAAAACAGACTCCATCTGATCACATCTGTCAAATCAACAGAAGACCACCGTTTCTCTTTTTCACTCAATGTGCGGGGCAATATCTATCTGCCTAAAATAAGCAAAAAGTTTCGTATCACGCTAACCAAACAATCCGCTGACAGGCTGACAAACAGGCAGATAGATCGTGAAAACGAAAATCTCATCACCGATACCAAACTACGCATCGGACTGCAATACCTCTTTACCGAGACCGAAAAGCTCGAGATCTCAACGCGTCTTGGTATACGTCTGCACAGCCCGTTCGATCTCTATCAGGAGCTTAGTGTTCGCAAATCGATCTCCCTCTATAAAGATTACGCTATGGTTGTCAGAGGACGGGTGCACTACTACATCACGCAACTCTACCTCTCCAAATCATTACAGCTGACATTTATCAAACCCCTCTCTTCCAGATTTGTGCTCGCGCAGTCCAACGACTGGTACAGCAACAGTGAAAACCGGCATGAGAGGCACATCGTCAATCATCTCAAACTGCATCAGCATCTGGATCACCATGACCATCTTGTCTACTGGATCTCATACGCATCTCTCGCTCATAATGACCACCACTACAAACAGGATTGGCAGGCGTTGAGTCTGAGTTATATTCACTATTTTACAAAGTGGTTCTATCTGCAGGGGATCCCGCGTATCATCCAAAAGCATCAAAACGGCTATCGAAACGAATACGAAGCGACGCTCTCTTTTGGTATGATACTCGGCAAATAGTGCCTAAAGCACCATCTTAACATCTTTCTCTTTTTTGAATTGTTCGAAAAGCTCTTTTCTGTCGTCGTCGTTGTGGACCAAAGTACTTACATTATAACTGTGATATTTATCGCTCTTGCTCTTTTTCGATTTCGTCACTTTGTGTTCACGCTCTCCAAAGACACATTTTGCGATATCATGAATATCGCAATCTTTCTCGATAATCACTTTATAGTCCCAGTTGCAGGGATATTGGAGTTCCAGTTTTTTATCGTTTAAATTCACCACTTTTCCCTCCTGTTTTGGATTCGAGCCGGACATCGGAGATGACCATCGACTTGTCGATCGCCTTGGCCATATCATAGATAGTTAAAAGTCCCACGCTGGCGCCTGTCAACGCTTCCATCTCGACACCGGTTTTACCTGTCAGTTTGGCCGTCACTTCGAGTCTGAAACCCGGCAGATTCGGCAACTCGACCACATCGACTTTCACAGAGGTGAGCATGAGCGGATGGCACATCGGGATGAGTGTCGAAGTCTGCTTCGCTCCCTGTATGGCAGCGATCACCGCTGTTTGCAAAACCGGGCCCTTTTTGGTCTGGTTGGAGACAATCAAATCGAACGCTTCCTGACTCATTTGAATCGTTCCACTCGCCACCGCGGTACGCACCGTCTCATCTTTAGCCGTTACATCGACCATTTTTGGTCTGTCTTTTTCATCTAAATGTGTTAAATTCACGTCATTTCCTTCTCATTTGGATTTTTATTATACCATACACGATTAATACACGTTTAATCATTATAATACTAAAATTAAAACCTTTTAAAAATTAAGTAAATTAAATTTAAGGAATTGATAATGCATCTATTTAAAACACTATTAAAACTGAGCCTGAGTATCTTCATGCTTGGCACACTTCTGACGACTGCGGCATCGGCCAAAGAGAGTCCCACCCAAACCATGGAGCTCAATACCACCACCGGAGAAGTCATCAAGCTCACTATCACAAAAGATGGTTTTATATTTGACAAATACAAAGGCCAAAAAGCGGTCGTTCTCGACTTTTTCGGTCCACACTGTCCACCATGCCTGATGGAAATACCGCACCTCATCGAGATGCAGAAAGAGAACAACGATACCCTGCAGATTATCGGTGTGCAGGTACAGATGCAGATGAGTAACGATGAGCTTAATGCTTTCATCAAAGAGAAAGGGATCAACTATCCCGTCGTCAATCTCGACTATGCATGGGATCTGGTCGGATTTGCCAGAGCAAACACCGGTTGGCAGGGGCAGATTCCCTACATGATGGTTTTCGATAAAAATGGCAATATCAAACGCCAGTTCATCGGGATGGTACCCAACGAAACGATCCTCAAATACGCAAAATAACCACTCTTCACATGCACACTGTCCCTGCAAAAAAGGGGATCAGTGTGCGACACTCTCATAAATCACCGTTTCAAACTCATCGATCTTACTGTAGGAAGAGTCCGCCTGGAACCCTTTCAGCACTACATTGGAGACCAGTGAATATTTCTGCTGCTCTTTCCCCGCCTTGTGTACACTCACGATCACTTTATAGTCTCCGCGCGGCAGTTTTGTGACGATCTGTTCGACATTGTCCAGACGATTGAAACGATCCTGTTTCGCAACGGTTTCGGGATTGTCAGGGTCGAGCGTGAAAGCATAGACCGTATTGGCGTCATTGTCTATGATACGAATATCCAGATCCGTGACAAGCTCCTCTACAGGGACGAAACCTGTCTCAGGATCGATCCAGCAAAGTGTCATTTTCACTTCTCTCAACGCATCCAGATGCAGATCGTAGCTGTGCTTCTGTTCTGCACCGATCTCCTGAATCTGTACGAGTGAATCATTGCCATCCATTGTCTCGATCACCTTGACTGCTTCTAGGCTGTTGAGCAGACCGAAACCATACTCGTAATCGGGTCCTTTACGTCCCAGATCTTCTGCAGTATTGGAGATCAGTGCCTTTGCAGTATCTTCACGCATGCGTACATGATTGACTCTCAGATACGCTTCTTCCAACAGTGCCATCGCACCGGTAACCGCCGGTGCTGCCATAGAAGTACCGCTCATAGGCTGATAACCATCATCGCTTTTTGCATCGACGGAAAGCACATTGTACCCTTTAGTCACAATATCGGGTTTGATTCGTCCGTTTTTGACCGGACCGGTATTGCTGAATGCGGTCAGCTTTTTATCGAAGTCAACCGCCCCGACTGTGATGATGTTTTTCGCATTGCCAAAATCTTTGATAAGCCCATAACGGTTGGTATCGTTTCGGTCATTTCCCGCTGAAGCGATAGCAATCACCTCGGGAAAGCGCTCAACAAGCACATCGGCTTTATGCGCAAAGCTGTCATACAGACCTGTTTTGGAAATATTGCCTTCGTCGTAGGAATGATTCGTAATATAGACCCCCCGCTGACGAAAACGTTCCATACCATAAGAAAAAGCACTCGCAATCGTATCGTAGTAAGAGACCGCCTCTATCTCCGCCTCGTTGGCATACCCTCGGGCATCGGCATCGATACCCTCAGCGGCGATAGTCCCTGCCACGTGTGTGGAGTGCTCGGCATAACTGTCAGCGGGAAATGCCTCTTTCTCCCCTGTGTAAGGATTCCACACTTCCGTCGTGAGATTGGTCACCCTTGTGCCAAACTCCACATGCGTATCACGAACGTTACCCTGATCCACGACACCCACTTTGATCCCCCTGCCGTGGAGATTCCAGGGATCGGAAGCGAGCATATCCGTATGACTCAGTTGCATGCTTTCGAGGTTCAGTTCGCCCAGTGGTATTTTGGACACATAAGTTATCGAATGTAACGGGATCTGAGACACTCTCTCCCCTGAACTCTCAAGCTGCTCCTGCGTGGTATGGATGCTGTTCTGGAGTATGAGTCCTCTACTGCTGGCAAAATAGGCTTCCTCGTTGCCACATACGATCTTGATCACATCATCATACCGCTGATCAGCAAGTTCGATCGAATTGTAGTGGTCGGTCAATCTGCATGCCTGATCATCCTCTGCCGGTGTATCAACGGTGATGATATCACCTGCATGCACACTCTCTTTAAGCGCTACAGATTTCAGAGTATCCTGTTCCTGCATAAAATCGATCCTGAAACTATTGTCATCTTGCCGATGGTAGGCAAGTTTGCGCAGTGTGTAGGGAAGAGTTGCTTCATAATCGCCTGCAGAGCGTTCTATCAGACTCTTTTTTTTAGTATATTTTTTGAGATTGTTCTCATAGTAACCATAGCTCAAATTACTGTTTTGAGCAAGCATATATTGCCACAGATCAAAGTTTTTTGTAGCTGCTGCATTGTCCGGATTCAGTACATTGACCCGTATGTCATCTTTGGGAATGACACGTACAATGCGCTCTTTCACAGAAGTAGTGCCGTAACTGTCCGTAACGCGGTAAGTGATTGTATAGTTTCCTTCTGTCGCAGTATCAACACTGCCGCTGACTTGTACCTCTTTGCTCAGGTCACCATCTTCTGCGTCTGTTGCATCGTATCCCGGGTCTGAATAATTTTCATTCAGATAAACATCGACATGATTCCCGCCATACAGAGTGATCACGGGCGCATGATTTTTCTCTACGACAATCTTTTTTTCGACACTGTCGGTAACTTTGTGATCTTTGTCGTAGAGTTTGAACACCAGCGTATATGTCCCCTCTCTGGATGTATCGATCTCACCCGTAACTTCAACCCACTTCGTCACATCTGCACCATATTCATCCACTGCCTTGAATGAAAGTGCCGCATCATCACCAAGATAGTAGTGCGTTTTCACTTCGTCAAGAAAGAGCTTCTTACCGATAGTTCTGGTATAGGAAGTATCCTGAGGAGTGAGTGATGCTCCGCCACATCCGGTCAGTGCATAGAGTGCCGCCAATGAGATCATGATTGTTTTGATTTGCATATTGTTTTCCTGGTTTTAACTTACAGGAAATATCGACATAAAAAGAAAAAATTGTATCTTTTAGAGGGGAGGTAAAGAAAAAGTGGTCAAATTTGTGAAATATTGACCACTTCTCTGTTTATGCGTTGGCCGCTACCGCCTCACGATAGGCTTCGTAGTTGCCTTTGAAGTCAACCATACTGCCATCAGGTTTGAGTTCGATGATGCGGTTGGCAAAGGCGTCGATCAATTCACGGTCATGCGAGACGCAGATGACATTGCCGTCGTAGTTGTAGAGCGCTTCGCCCAGAGAGACGATCGCTTCGAGATCCAGATGGTTGTCCGGCTCGTCCATAATCAGAAAGTTGGCCGAATCCATCATCATCTTGCTCATCATGAGACGATGCTTCTCCCCGCCGCTGAGGGCGTTGACCTTCTTCTCCTGCTCCTCACCCGAAAAGAGCATACGTCCCAGACACTTGCGAATCTCGTCTATATGCCAGTCCTTACTGAACCCCTGTATCCAGGAGTAGAGGTTCTCCTCGCCCTGCACCACTTCGGTCGTGTTTTGCGGAAAGTAGGTTTTGAAGATGGTCTGTCCCCACTTCACCTCTCCGTCGTCGGGCTGCATATTCTCGGTGATAATCTCCAGCAGTGTCGTCTTCCCGACGCCGTTGGTACCGATCAGGGCAATCTTGTCACCCTTTTCGACCTTGAAAGTGATATTTTCAAGCACTTTTTTATCGTCATAACTTTTGGAGACCCCTTCCACTTCAAGCACCTCCTGCCCGATCTCCCGGCAAGGTTTGAACATGATGCTCGGGTCTCTTCGGCTGGAGATCTGAATCTCCCCGACGTTCAGTTTTTCGAGCTGCTTCTGGCGACTCGTCGCCTGCTTCGCCTTCGAAGCGTTGGCTGAAAAGCGGCGGATGAAGTTCTCCAGCTGCTCTTTCTCTTTCATCTTTTTGCTACGGTCCGCTTCCTGCTGTTTGGCGATCAGATTGGCAGCGATATACCATTCGTCATAGTTTCCGGTAAACTCACGGATCGTCTTGAAATCGAGATCGAGTATATGCGTCACCACGGCGTTGAGAAAGTGTCTGTCATGCGAGATAACCACCAGCGTCCCTTCATGTCGCTTGAGCTGCTGCTCCAGCCATGCGATCGCTTCCATATCCAGGTTGTTGGTAGGCTCGTCCAGCAGCAGAATATCGGGTTTGGGGAAGAGTACCTGCGCCAGCAAAATCTTGAACTTGTCACCGCCGGTGAGCGAACTCATGAGCTGATCATGCATACCCGCTTCAAACCCCAGTGCTTCGAGCAGCTTTTCGATATGTACGTCCGATTCGTAGGTAGGGTCCTCTTCCGCGCAGATGATCTCCAGCTCCGCAAGGCGATTGTTGACCGCCTCATCTTCGAAATCGCCCTCCATGTAGAGCTTCTCTTTCTCTTTCTGGGCATCGTAGAGGCGTTTGTTGCCGTAGAGTACCGCATCTCTGAGGGTAAAGTCGTCAAACGCATGCTGGTTCTGCCCCAGCACACCCATCTTCAGCCCCGGCTGGATCTGCACTTCCCCTTCGGTCGGCTCGATCTCACCGGAGAGGATCTTCAAAAATGTACTCTTTCCTGCACCGTTAGCACCAATAAGGCCATAGCGTTTTCCCTTGTCAAAGGTCTGGTTAATCTTCTCGAAGAGGACCCGTTTACCGTAGCGCTGTGTGAGGTTGACCGTACTAAGCATCGGCACCCTTTACCAGTTCGATTACCTTCTCGGGCGGTCTGCCGATGACCGCTTTGCCGTCCTTGATGACGATCGGCCGCTCGATGAGCCGTGGATGCTCTGCCATCGCTTCGATCAGCTTCTCTTCGTCGTCGACATCTTTGAGACCGAGCTCTTTGTATATCGCCTCTTTTGTACGCATCAGTTCTCTGGCGGAACTGAGTCCGAGCATCTTGATCAGGTTTTTGATCTCCTCTTTGGTGTGGGGCACGTCGAGGTATTTGACCACCTCCGGCTCCACGCCCGCACTCTCCAGAAGTTTCAGCGCTTCACGCGACTTGCTGCATCTTGGATTGTGCCATATCTGTATCTTTGACATACTTGGTTTCCTTACATCATTGTTTATTTTTTGCGCGATTGTACCACAACGGTTTTAAATGTCAACCTCTCCGGAGCGCCCCGCTTCCTGCTCCTGTTCCCACGCCGCAATCGCCATGCGCACTTCGTTGATCTGCTGCTGGGTGACATTGTCGTCAGCCTGCCATTTCACTTCGATATCGCCGCCATACTCAGCACCCATATCTTCGATCTTTTGTGCATACTCTTCAATGTCCAGACAAAACTCACTGCGATCCTCTTCACTCGTATCGACCAGTTCAATATACCATTTTCCAACCGGATTGGACCGGATAATCGACTCAAAAACGACTGCTGCCATCTTATGCTCCTTTTTTGTTGCAATTATAGTATAATTTCTCAAAAAGAGGAACGCCAATGCCGACCAAACAGGAACGAAACTGGGCCATGCTGATGCACTTCGCACAGCTTTTGAATATGCTCTTTCCTTTTCTGGGACTGATCGCCGTCATCGTCATGTGGCAGATCAAAAAAGAGGAGTCGGCGTTTGTGGACCGGCACGGCAAAATCGTGCTCAACTGGATGTTCTCCTATATGATCTACGCGCTGATCGGTTTCGCGCTGGTCTATGTAGGAATCGGCGTGCTTCTGCTGCTCATCCTCAAACTCGCCGTCATCATCCTCGCGATCATCTGGGGTATCAAAGCCAACAACGGCGAGACGGTTCCCTATCCGCTGAGCATCACTTTTCTGAAGTAACGGGAGGTACGAAAAGTTCCCGAAACTGCGCCTCCTGAGCAATGAACGCTTTCAGTTTCCGGTTGATCTTCTCCAGCTCCGCGCGCTGAAAGGTATGGAGCCTGGGCAGGACGATATTTTCGAGCAAAAAGGCGATCTCGCTCTCCCGCGTCTCTTTGAGAAGATTTTCGAAAATGTTCTTCTGCTGCCAGGCATCATGAAATTCACCTAAAAGATTTTGCATCTTTTTGAGTGTTGAGATCAGCTCTTTGATCTTTTTGGCATCGAAATAGTCCGCAAAATGCTCCAGCAGATAGCGCAGTTTCTTGAAGTCTATCCTCAGCTTATGGAGCTGTTTACCCTCCTCATGCGGGTCGATCTTGCCGATGCGTTTTTCGATCTTTCGAAACTGTTTGTAGATGATATAGCTGCACATCGGGGTGATCGCATAGCGGGCATAGTCTGTCGCATGTGCCCTGTACCTGCCCTTTAGAAAGGTGTCGTAAACCCGGCGTGTCTCTTCGAACCTGCTGCTTTGCAGATAGGCGCCGATGTAGCGCGCTTCGCGTTTTTGCATCGACGCGATCTGCGCCAGCAGCTTTTCGTAAGCGGCCACCAGTTCCGGGGCATGAATGCTCCCGGCCAGCGCGTCGAGCCGCTCCTGCATAACATCGAGATCGCGTTTGTGGTTGGTGATGCGGATGATCTCTTTGAGTCTCATCTGCATCTCTCCGGAGACCGTTTTGTCACAGAGAAGTCTGCACCGGTCCATTAGCGAAACCGCGGTGCGCAGCGACACCCGCAGCTGATGCAGATCTTCGTCGTCACCTCCCTCTAGAACTGCTTTACGCATCCGAAGCGTCTTTTTCCAGAGCTTTTGGAGTTTCTGTATCAGCACTTTGCCCGCGCTGTCGGGATCATCTTCGGGCAGCGGAAGGCCGAAGAGCGCCAGATTGCTGTTGGTGTATGTCCCCTCTTCGGAGACGTCCCGTTTCACAAAAGGGCGCAGGCGTTTGGGCAGGGTAAACTCCCGGTACGCCGCTTCACTCCCAAACTCAATCTCCATCAACGCCAGCCCTTCAAAAGGCTTTTCAAAGAGATCGATCGTATACTCCGCACCCTTCACTTCGAGAAAACAGCGTTTTTTGCGAATCAGATAGCCGATGCGCCTGTCAAGGTTTTTGCGGTACTTTTTGAGGGAGATCTCTTTCTCCTTCTCTTCACGCACAGCACCTTTGCCCTTTTTGACCGTTTTATAGTAACGATCCCCCGCTCTGCGGTAGCGCACGCTCTTTTTCGGTGAGGCGTCGACATAGTACTGTTCATACGCTTTACAGGTGTGCGGCCACTCCTTCAAAAATTGCGCTACCGAGGGCTTGAGCAGATATTTACGTTCGATCTCTTTCATAAGTGGCTCTCCTCACACCGTTTTTTGGATAAATCTATTTTACCATATTTTAGGCTAAACACTCTATTCGTTCCGACTCCATACAGACTACACAAAAGCGTTATAGACTTACAGGGCAAACAGACAACACACAAGGAGAATTCTATGAAACAACTCTTTTTCATTTTGATGACGCTGCTTTTAGGCACTGCGCTGCATGCGGACCCGGTCGATCTGAGCGACCAGGTGGACGGATATGACGTCAGGCTCTACACCGAAACAACCCCTGTCGTCGGAAACAACGACTTTTACGTGACAATCACAAAAGAGGGCAACAAGGTCAAAAATCTCAAAGTCAAGATCAAGTTCTTTATGCCGGAGATGCCGGGTATGCCCTACATGGAGTACAAAGCCAAAGGGATGCCGCAAGCGGATGGCAGTTTCAAACTGCCGGTCAACTTCTCTATGGGAGGGACATGGCAGTACCATCTGAAGTTCAAGACGAAAGATGACGCCGTTCATAAAATCAGAGGCAGTGTCACCCTATGAGAACGCTGCTTCTTGCGCTTGTGCTTCTGAGCTTTTCGCATGCGGCAACCGTCGAAGAGGTGGTCGCACAGACGCTCCAAAACAATCCGACCCTGCAAACCTATACGCTCAGAGCGGAAAAGTTCACGCTGGAGGCCGAAAAAAACGGCCTCTGGGACGATCCGGTGCTGGGTGCGGGGATCAACGACATACAGTTCGAGAGGCCTTTCGAAAGGGATCTCGAACCGATGCAGACACACGCCCTCACCCTCAGCCAGACCATTCCGACACGCGGCAAAAGATCGCTCAAATCGGCGATCTCCGAAGAGGATCGAAAGATCGAGCGGCAGAAACAGGAAGCCTACAAAAGGCTTTTGCGCTCGAAAGTGCTGGAACTTTCATACAGATATATCATCACCGGGAAGAGGATCGGCATACTCACAAAGCGCATCGCCAATCTGCGCCGCATGCACAAGGTCATGACCTATCTCTATGAGAGTTCGAAGGTTCCCCGTACAGCACTTTTGCAAAACCGCTCCGCCACCGAAGAGGCCAGACTGACGCTGCAGAAGCTGCACTATCAGAAGAAGCGGACGCTTCTGGAGATCCAAAAACTCGCCTTCATCCCCGTCACGGAGATCAGCGGAGCGCTCACACCGCCCAAAGTCTCGCTCGACATCGACCAAAGCGTACAAAAGCACCCCTCCGTTCTGGCACTCAGAGCGGCAGTGGCACAAAACGAGCGGCGTATCGCCCTCGAAGAGGCCCGCCAAACATCCGATCTCAAAGTAGGTGTAGGCTACTACCAGCGTGACGGACGGCCCGACTACATGAGCGTGAACTTCTCGATGCCGCTGAAGATCAGAGGCAAAGAGGAGATCGCACGCAAAGAGTGGCTGCTGGAGCAGAAGATCCTGCGCCTGAAGCTCAAAAATCTGAGACATACGATGCGTCATGAAGCGGAAAATCTGCTCCTCGCCTATCAAACCGCAAAGAGAAACCTGAAGCGCATCGATCAAAAACTCCTGCCTCTGAGCCGGCAGCAGGGCAGACTCTTCAGGCTCTACGCCCGCACCAGAGATAACCACACCCTCAAAATCTACCAAAACCGTGACGACTACCTGAAGCTTCAACTGCTCCGACTGGACGAGATGCAACAGCTTTTCGACACATACGCCAAAATCAGTTATTACAAGGACTAACCCATGCGCACTATCGTTTTGACAATACTCTTTCTGCTTCCTTTCGCAGGCCGGGCGCAGATTATCGATGCGAAACAGCTCTTCAACAAAAAGGTAATCTCGGTACAAAAACAGACGCTCACCCTCAAAAAAAGTTTCTACGCCACCACTGCCGTGGATGAGAGCCGCGTCAGAGTATTCACAACCCGTTTCGACGGCTTTGTCGAGATACTCTACGTGACGAAGCGCTATCGCTACCTGCACAGGGGAGAGAAGCTCTTTACGATCTACTCCGACGAAGTCAACTCTCTGCTGCATGAGTACGCATACGGAGGCTCCAAAAGTGTGCCTGGCAAACTGCGCAATCTCGCCATCCCCAAAAGCGAGTACCGCAAAAGGGGGAGCATCACACTCTATGCCCCGTACGAAGGGTATGTCACCCAAAAGCGTATCTACGAAGGGGGCTATGTCAAAAAAGGCCAATCCCTCTTTCAGATCGCCGATCTCTCCGATATCTGGGTCATCGCGAAGGTCTATCAGGAGGATCTGAAAAGTGTGCATAAAGGTAACGCAGCGAAGATTTCCATAGAGGGGGCGGGAGATTTCAAAGGGAAAATAGAGTTCATCTACCCCGATGTCGACCCCAAATCCAAAACGATCGACGTGCGGATCGTACTGCCCAATAAAGATTTGACCATTTTCCCCGGCATGTTCGCCACAGTCACCGTGGCCACCGCCCGAAAAGAGGCGCTCGTGTTACCCAAAACCGCCGTACTCACCAAAGGCAAAAAGCACTTCGTCTTTCTGGACAAAGGGGCGACATACGAACCCAGAGAAGTCACCGCCAGACGCATAGACGCCACCGGATTCGAGATTGTCAGCGGCCTCAAAGCAGGAGAGAAAGTGATCAACCGCGTGATGTTCATGCTCGACAGTGACGCGATCACCAACGGACTCTACGACTCCGACGACGATGAAGAGTGGTAGGAGCCGATCATGGTTGAAAAGATTATCGACTTCAGTGTCAGAAACAGATTTTTAGTACTCATCTTTACCGCGATGCTTGTTCTGGGCAGCATCTTCGCGATCAAAAATACCTCTCTCGACGCCCTGCCTGACCTCTCGCCGCCGCAGGTGATCGTGCAGGTCAAGTGGGCGGGTCAGGCGCCCTCGCTGATCGAAGAGCAGGTGAGTTATCCGCTCATCTCGAACCTCCTCTCTCTGCCCGGCATCAAAACGGTCAGAGCGATGAGTAGCTTCGAAAATGCCCTCATCTACGTCATCTTCAAAGACGACACCGACATCTACCAGGCGCGTGACCGTATCCTCGAAAAGCTCGCGGAACTCGCCCCCACTTTTCCAAAGAGTGTCAAAGTCACGATGGGACCCGACGCGACCGGTGTGGGCTGGGCCTACGAATATGCGCTCGTCTCCAAAACCAAAAGCCTCGACGAGCTGCGAAGTCTGCAGGATTACTACTACCGTTACGCGCTGCTAGGGGTCGACGGTGTCAGTGAAGTGGCCAGCGTGGGCGGGTTCGTCAAAAGCTACGAAATCACACTCGATCAGGACAAAATGCGCAAATACGGCATCGGTATCGACACGATACGCAAGAAGCTCATACTTGCCAACAACGATACCGGTGGCAGACTCGTTCTCGAAAACGGCTACGAGCATCTCATCACCGTCGAAGGGTATCTCAAATCGATCGCCGATATCGAAAACATCACCCTCAAAAGCGACGGCACCCACATCGTCAAAGTCAAAGATGTCGCGGAAGTGACACTCAGCAGCCAAAACCGCAGGGGACTGGCGGACCTCAACGGTCAGGGTGAAGTGGTCGGCGGCATCGTCGTCGTGCGCTTTGGAGAGAACCCCTACAGAGTGATCCGTGAAGTCAAAGAGAAACTCGCCTCCTTGCATGTGGAGGGGGTCGACGTGGTCGAAACCTACGACCGCACCTCACTCATCGACAAAGCGATCGATACGCTCAAACACACCCTCGTCGAGGAGTCGATCATCGTGCTGGTCGTCACGGCGATCTTTCTCTTTCATCTGCGAAGCTCGCTCATCATTATCATCACGCTACCCATCACCGTCATGCTCAGCTTTTTGCTGATGTATCTCTTCGGTATCGGTTCGAACATCATGAGTCTGGGCGGTATCGCCATCGCGATCGGTGCGATGGTCGATGCGAGTATCGTGATGGTCGAAAACGCCCACAAGTACCTCCATCGCCTGCAGGAAGAGAAAGGGAGCATCACCAACAAAGAGCGTGTCGAGGTGATCCTCAAAAGTGCCAAACTGGTCGGACGGCCGATCTTTTTCGCCCTCTTTCTGGTCGTGGTCTCGTTTCTGCCCATCTTCGCGCTGGAGGGTCAGGAGGGGCGGCTCTTCATTCCGCTGGCCTTTACCAAAACCTTTGCCATGATGGTCGGTGCGATCCTTTCGATCACGCTGGTGCCGGTACTGATGATCTTTTTCATCAAAGGAAAGATCGGTAGCGAAGAGCGCAATTTTGTCAGCCGCTTCTTTCAGATGCTCTATCTGCCGCTTCTGAAACTGAGTCTCAAATTCAGATATCTCGTCCTTGCGGGGGCGATTCTCTTTGCAGGATACGGCTACTATCTCTACACCAAACAGAACTGGGAATTTATGCCGATGATGAACGAACAGACCTTCATGTATATGCCGGTAACCCCCTACGGGATCGGGATCGACTTCGCCAAAGAGCTGACCCAGAAGACCGACATGGTGATCAAAAGCTTCCCCGAAGTCAAAACCGTTTTCGGCAAAGCGGGACGTGCAGATACCGCCACCGACCCCGCACCGCTGGCCATGATCGAAACGATCGTCACCTTCAAGCCCCAGTCCGAGTGGCGTCCGGGCATGACCTACGAAAAGCTCATGCAGGATATGGACAAAGCGCTGCAGGTTCCCGGCCTCATCAACTCATGGACCTACCCCATCCGCGGACGCATCGACATGCTGCTGACCGGTATTCGCACACCTCTGGGGATCAAACTCTACGGAGACGACCATGCCAGGCTGGCGGAGCTGGCGCTGGAGATCGAGAAGAGGCTGCAGGGTTTCGAAAAGACTCTCTCCGTCTCTTCAGACAAAACCAACAGCGGCTACTACCTGAAGATCCGCATCGACGAAGAGGCCCTCAGCCGATACGGCGTCACCAAACAGCAGATTCTCGATACGATCGGCTACGGGGTGGGCGGTGCACCCGTCTCGACGATGTACGAAGGTCTGGAGAGATATCCAATCACTTTAAGGTATAATGCAAGCCAGAGAGAGGATATTACGACTCTGAGAAACCTTCAGATCGAGACGAAACTCGGGTTTTTCCCGCTCAAAACCTTTGCCGCGCTCTCCTATGAAGAGGGGGCGAGTGTCATCAAGAGTGAAAAGGGCATGAAAGTCAACTTTATCTACATCACCCCCAAACCGCAGGTAACGGCACAGCGCTACAAAGAGGAGGCCGAAAAGCTTCTGGCCAACCTCAAACTCCCCGACGGCTACTACTACGAGTGGGCGGGTCAGAGCCAGTACCTCCAGAGCGCGATGGAGAAGCTGCGGATCATCATCCCGCTGACGCTGGTGATTCTCTTCGTACTGATCTATCTGGCGTTTGGCAACCTGCTCTATACGTCGATGATCTTTTTCACACTGCCGCTGGCGCTGGCGGGCGGGGTCTACTACCTCGCATGGCTGCATCTGAACTTCAGCATCGCCGTGGTGGTCGGGTTCATCGCCCTGTTGGGTGTGGCGGCAGAGACTTCGATCGTGATGGTCGTCTATCTGGATGAAGCGCTCAAAAACCGCAAACCGCATGAGGACTTCAGAGATGTCGTCATCAACGGTGCGGCGCTGCGGCTTCGCCCCAAACTGATGACCGTATTTGCGATTCTGGGCGGTCTGGTGCCGATCCTCTACATCAAAGGGGTCGGGAGTGAAGTGATGCAGGCGATCGCGATCCCGATGATCGGCGGGATGGTGAGTTCGGCGGTATTGACTCTGCTGGTGATCCCCGCACTCTTCTATATCCTCAGAAAGTCCGACAAATCACCACAAAAGGCGGCACGATGAAGATACTGCTGCTCGAAGATGATATGATCCTCAGCGAACTGGTCGAAGAGTTTCTGACCGAACGCGGCGATGAAGTGCACAAAGCGTACGACGGGCATGAAGCGCTTGAGCTGATCGAAAAGGAGACCTTCGATCTGATGCTGCTGGATGTGGGCGTACCCTATCTGGACGGTTTCGAATTTCTGGAGTATATTCGCGATGTCAGCATCCAGACACCCGTGCTCTTCATCACCTCGCTCAGCAGTGCCAAAGATGTCGAAAAGGCCTTCTCTCTGGGGTGCGACGACTACCTCAAAAAGCCGTTCGACCTCAAAGAGCTGGAGGTGCGCATCGCTCATGTGAAGCGCATCTACGGACTCGACCGTAAAGAGGTCGATCTGGGGGAAGGGTACCACTACGACTACGGCGAAAAGGCGATCCTCCATTCCGACACCAAAACACCCCTCGCCCAGAAAGAGGCGAAGATACTCGAATACATGATCCAGCACAAAAACAGGGTCATCTCGCTCGAAGAGCTCACCGCCAACATCTGGCAGTTCGAGGAGGCGCCCTCCTACGCGACCATCCGCACCTACATCAAAAACCTGCGCAAACTCCTGCCGCAGGAGAAGATCGTCACCCTCAAAGGGGTAGGATACAAACTTGCGATATGAGAATAAAAGTGCCCTGAAGCGCTTCGTACTCTTCTATTTCGGTTCGACATTCATCCTGCTTGGGATCATCTTCTTTCTGATCTACCGCATGCAACTCGAGAGCCGGTACGACCTCACAAATGCACAGATGCGAAACTTCAGCTTCGCCCTCAGCTCCCAAATCATCAACGCCCATATGCAGGGGAAAAAGCTCGACTTCGATAGCCTGAAAAACGGCCGCTACAAATTTGCCCTCTACGACAAAGAGGGGCACAGACTCTTCGGTGACATGATCGAAAACGACAAAATCACCGTCACCGACAAAAGTCCGCTGGGGCATCTGGGAGTCTGGAAGATCGTCGTCGAGGACGACACCTTCGCTGCCCACAAAAAAGCGTTGCAACAGCGCATCCTCCTCGGTTTTCTGCTCGCCTATCTGGTCATCATGCTGGTGGGATACTACCTCATCAGACTCTTTACGAAACCGATCGAAGAGGCCAGAGAGCGCATCGACAGCTTCGTCAAAGACACCACCCATGAACTCAACACCCCCGTCACCGCCATCATGATGAGTGCCAACCCCGAAGCGCTCAAAAACCCCAAAAATATCGAACGCATCTACCTCAGCGCGCGCAGGATCGGCGAACTCTACAAAGATCTGACCTACATCTTTCTGGAAGAGGGAACCCAAAAGCGCAAAGAGATGGTCCTGCTCAAGGAGGAGATCGAAGGGCTGATGGGCTACTTCGAACTACTCGCCTCCAAAAAATGTATTTCCATCTCCCTCGATCTGGACGAAAGCACCTTCATGATCGATCGGGAAGATTTCAAACGACTCTTCTCCAACCTCCTCTCCAACGCCATCAAGTACAACAAGGTCGGCGGCTCCGTCACTATCACCCTCAAAGAGGGGAGACTCACCGTCAAAGACAGCGGCATCGGCATCCCCAAAGCGAAACTGGGCAAAATCTTCGACAAATATTACCGCGCCACCACACAGGCGGGCGGCTTCGGCATGGGGCTGAGTATCGTCGAGAAGATCTGCCGGGAGTACGGACTGGATCTGGATGTGCACTCTGACGAGGGCGGAACGGAGTTCGTGGTGAGGTTTGGCGCCTGAAGATAGGGGCGGCGCTTCATCACATCGATCGTATATCGATGATATAACGAACCCTCGGCGTCCCGATCACTTCGAGAGCCAGCGTGTTGAGATGAGTGAGGGACATCTCATGCTCCTTTCACAGGATCTGTCTTAGGAATAAAGATAAAACTATTGGTAAATTTAGCCATGTCTTCGCTTTCAGGTTTTACAAACCCGCTCTCTTTCACCAGATATCCGCTCAGTGCGGCCACCACCGCATCGAAGTCGTCATCGGTACGGATCAGATCATACAGCGCCGTTTCATCCTCAAAATAGCCTTCGATCAGGCTGATCATGCGTGCTTTGACTGCGCCGAATTTCGCACCCTTGTACGCGGGAACTCTCTCTGTGAGAAGCTGCGAGAGTGTCGCTTTGGGATAGACTTCGATCGCCTGAAGTTTTTCGGGATCCAGACAGGGTGTTCGGACAAAATCGACCTCGGGAAACTCTTTTTGCAGATGAAGCATCCGTGCCGTCAGCTTGCCGATACTCTCTCCCGCCGGCGCCATCACTTTCAACGCGCTTTTTTCATAGACGAACCGCGCACTGTTGTCATAGAGCCAGGGATTTTGCAGTTCATGTTGTGTCGAAGTCTCCAGAGGATAAAACGGCTCCTCTCCTCCCGTCAAAGGCGTGGGAATCGCAAACGGAGCATCAAATGCGATGAGCGAAGGGCCATAACCGAGGATATAGTCCATCAACCGTGCATTGCGCCTTTCGTACTCCCGCTCGGAAGCCTCCGGCACCAGAGCCAGCAGCGAGAGTTTCGCTCTCTTTTCAAGAATGGCAATACGCGTCTTCTCACCGTACCACCCACCCAGGTCCACACCTGCATAGATCATCGATTGTCCCTTTATCGTAAGTCTTTCCCATGCATTAACCAGTATATTTGTTATCATTATATAAGGATGCTATGCTGTTGTCAACATTCGATGTTTGCGTCGGATCCCGACATATGGTTCACTGATCCGGTTGATTTTCTGTCGATCGATACGATACAATAAGCATATGAATCATGTATCACATTTCCACCTCATACCAACTTTCAAAGAAGCCCTATGACCCCGCCTATCCTGCTACCCGGCATACTCAAAGAGAAAGAGCTTACACTCGCACTGCGTCGGCTCAAGCTCAAGAGTTCCGACATCAAGTCCATCCACTACGCCGATAACGCAACGCTGATCTTTTTGAAAAAACGGGTCAAGAACAAGCCCAAAAAAGAGCTGATACCCCCACGCTCCCTCGAAGCGGAGATCCTCAGAGCCGAGGAGTTCGTCGAGACCTACCGCTACCTGATCGAGCGGGAGCGTACGGCGGAGATCGAGGCGCAGATCCGCGAGATCAAGACCCTCAGCGCCACGGAGCGAGAGCTCTTCGGGCGGGCGATCCTGGGGCTACGCGGACGCTACATGGGTGAGCAGTTCTACTTCCATCTGGTGCGTTTCTCCAGAGACAAAAGGATCGAGACGGAGATCGCAAACGGCGACATCGTGCTCGTCAGTTACGGCGATCCGCTCAGCAGCGACCTCACCGGCACCGTCTACGAGACCAAACCCCACTACATCACCGTCGCGTTTGAAAATGCCCCGCCGAAATGGGCACTGCGGGACAACATTCGCATCGATCTCTACATCAACGACATCACCTTCAAACGCATGGAAGAGAATCTTCTGGATCTGCTGCATGCCACGGGCCGCACGAGGGAGCTGCGCAACATCATCCTGGGACTCCAAAAACCCGCCCCCGCCGAAGCGATCCCATTCACGCCAAAAGACAACAGGCTCAACCCCGCCCAGAAAGAGGCGATCTCCAAAGCCCTCGGAAGCAAAGATCTCTTCCTCATCCACGGCCCTCCGGGCACCGGCAAGACCAGCACACTGATCGAGCTCATCTGTCAGGAGCAGCGCCAGGGGCACAAGATCCTCGCCACCGCCGACTCTAACACCGCCGTGGACAACATGCTGGCGCGTCTGGCACCTCTGGGCATCAACATCGTTCGTATCGGCCACCCGGTGCGTATCGCCGAAGCGCTGCAAAAGTACTCCATCCACTTTCTCTACGAGCAGCATATCGAGACCGTTTTACTCAAAGAGGGGTGGCAGGAGGTCAAAGAGATGGCCGCCCAGCGCGACCTCCACGCCAAACCGACCCAGGCCAGAAGCCGCGGCATGAGCCATGATCGCATCCTCTCCCTCGTGCACAAGGGCAAAACCCAGCGCGGCATCTCCAAAGAGACCCTCCAGTCGATGGCGTCATGGATACGCATGAATGAAAAGATCGACCGCAAAGTGCAGGCACTACAGAGCAAAGAGGCGGAGATCTACGACAGGATCATCCGCGAAGCCGATGTAGTGCTGGCCACCAACTCGATGGCCCGCTCCGATATGCTCCTCTCTCACCGCTTCGATGTCGCGATCATCGACGAAGGGAGCCAGCAGATGATCCCCTCCACGCTCATCCCCGTCACCAAAGCAGATCGCTTCGTCATCGCCGGGGACCACAAGCAGCTTCCACCCACCGTCGTCAGCAACGAACGCCTCCTCAAAGAGACTCTCTTCGAATCGCTCATCGAGCACCACCCCAACCTCTCCTCGATGCTCACGATCCAATACCGCATGCATGAGAAGATCATGGCCTTCTCCAACATGCACTTTTACGAAGGCAGGCTGATCGCCGATGCGAGTGTCAAAAACCACACGCTGGCGGATCTGGGTGTCGAAACAAGTACCGCATATCCGCAGATCCTCGACCCCAAACGCCCCCTCACTTTCGTTGACATGAGCAACACCGACGCCGCAGAGGCACAAACCCAGCGCTCCACCAGCTACTACAACGAAGTCGAAGCCCGCCTCTGTGTCGATCTGGCGAAAGAGCTGCTGGAGATGGGGCTTGAAAGTACTCAGATCGGCATCATCACCCCCTATGCCGCACAGATCATGACGATCAAAAAACTGCTTGAAAAAGCGGAGATTACCGTCGAAACCAAAACCGTCGACGGCTTTCAGGGTCAGGAGAAGGAGGTGATCCTGATCTCCTTCGTGCGCGCCAACGACAAAGGGGAGATCGGATTTCTGAAAGATCCGCGCAGACTCAACGTCGCCCTCACACGCGCCAGACGCAAACTGATCTGCATCGGCCACGCGAAAACACTGCGCCATGACGCCCTTTTTGCAGACTTTCTGAAGTTTATGGAGGATGAGGGAGATTTTATAGCGGGTTAGTATTAACTCGCTTTTAGCAGGGAAGTGCCAAAAAACCAGTATATGTTTGTTGGCTATTGAAGAACATTAATAGCTGTCTTTGAGCCTTTTGAAGTTTTTCTTCTCCTCAACCAGTAATACAACACCAAAGCCTACAAACACAATGATAAGCAATGCAAATAGAATATTTTCAATCATCATTTTTCCTTCTCAAGCTTTTTAATTATGAGTTCCTGCTCTTTCAGGATACTATTTTTGAGTGTAAAAAAGAATACAATTAAAAGCACTATTGCAAACAAAATCACATAAACTTTGAAGTTTGCAGGGACTCTGTCTATAGCCAGTCCAAAGATAATACCACCTAACCCGGAAAACAGCGCCAATAACAGATTGTGAATAAATCTTAACTTTTCCATGAGTCTCTCAAACTCTTTTTGCAAACTATCTTTTTTACTCATGCTAAAAGTATATCATATTTTTTACGAATGAGAGACCGTCGCTTTTAGCAAAAAAATTGCCAACAAGAAGGTACATGCAGACTAAGAGCACAAAGTTCCTAGTACACCACCTCAAACGATGTCGTAAAGTCATACCTCCCTTTTGCCGGAAGGTGGATCGTAAACTCCCGGACAAAGGCGCTCTTTTTCACCTCTTTGCATCCTTTTTTGCAGCTGCTGTGAAGGGTGATCTTGGTGCCGTAGGAGGGGATGCGCTCTTCGATCTTGACGTCGATCGGCTTTTTCCCTAGGTTGCGTATTTCATAGGCGGTTTCGACTTCGCGGTGGTATTTGTCCGAGACGAATCGGGTGACGCGTTTTTCGCCCGTCACGTCAAACAGGGTCCCGACCGTCAGTTTGACCCGCTCTCCTTCGGGAGTGTTTGAGAGGCGATCCTCTCCTATGTAGTGCGTCTCACCCGCGCTGTCTTTTTGGTACATGCGTACCACACCTGCAGGCAGCGGTATGCCGGCATGATTGGCTTTGGTGTTGTCGAAGGTGACGATATTGGCGAAAGAGAGTTTCCGGACGCCGTAGTTCTCGAAGTAGCTGTTGACCGCCTTGCCGTACTGTCTGTATCCGATGCCCTTTTTGTCGATAAAGAGGATCTGTTTCTGCTCCTTGTCACGCAGTGTCTCACGGAAGGGTATCTTGTAGAGGTGATATCCGGAAAAGGACTCTTCATGCACCGCCGCGGGTGCGGGCATGGCCATCGTTTTCAGATTGCGGTACTGCACCGGAGCTCTGGCTTCATGCAACTCTCCGGCGATACAGCGTATCTGTGCATTTTCATAGGTCGCACCGGAGTTGTTCTCTATGGTGATCCAGCCGTGCAGATCGAGCGTTTTCTCTTTCAGATCCAGCACATAGTCACTCTTCCACTTGATGCCGCGGCTCAGATATTTCAGATCGATTCCCAGTTTCGCATCTGCGGCGATCTCCGCCCGCCACACCAGACTCGGACGGGTGATCATTGCAGGCGGGATGCCCGGAAAAATCACCTGTGTGGGTGCTTCGAGTGCATAGATTTTGCCGTCATGCGCACTTTTGACCACAACGGGTGCGCTCGAGAGGAGCGTCCCTTTTTCGAGCTTCGGTTTCTCTCCGTTCGTATAGAAGGAGACTTTGCGACCGATGCTGTTTTTGAGCAGCGAATCGAGTGTGATGAGATTGTAGCGGAAGTTTTGCGAGTAGAGGCGTACGTCCGCGCCGCTGAACTGCGGAACGACGCTGGGTGTGATCACCTGTGACGCCACCCCTTCACAAACCAGTGTCTGCAACCCTTTTTTGACCCGCACCTCACGCTTCTCGTGGACAAATGCGAGATTGTTGTTGTAGACCGTCACGGCGATCTCTTTCGCTTTGTGTGGGATGGTGACGGATGCCTCCGCCAGTGAGAGTACCATGCCGATCGTCAATAGTGCTTTTTTCATCTTGTTTGCCTCCTTTTTGTACTGTTGTCAGGCTTCCAGCCATGCCTCTTTGTCGCTCTCTTCGTCGATCAGCTGTCCGATCTGCTGATGCAGGTTCCAGTAGTAGTTGACGAAGTATTTGACACTTGTCTCCACAGGCATGAAGTGTTTGCCCTCTTTTCGGGCATAGCGGTGGAGAAACTCGGTGGCGTCGCGCTTTTGGAGATAGTGAAGAGCGAGCGCTTTGTAGGTCTGAAGATACCACGCTCTGATCCGTTCATACGCCGCATCGCTCATATCGATCTCCAGCTTCTTACCGAACTTCAGCACACCCGTCTCGAAGAGCCCGTGCAGGTGGATGAGCCCTTCGCAGTAGTAGGGTTCCACCTCGCCTGTCTCTTTCCATGCGATCAGACCGACCGCACGCTTGATGGTGTCGTTGAGGACATGGTGTCTGAGCTCCGCTTTTTCGTCGTTGAAAAAGGCACAGAGCCCACCGGTGGTCGCTTTGAACTCTTCGATATTTTTGAAGTTGCCTGTCGTGTTCATGACGCTCTCGGTATCGTCGTCGATCCAGAGGATATGGCCGTACTCATGCCCGATGGTGGTGATGTTGTAGATCTCGTACCAGAGATCTTCGCGTTTGAAGATCACTTCGCGGCTCTGGTTCAGAAAATCTTCCGGAAAGACCTCTTTCTGGATCTTCATGAAGGGTTTGGCTCGGATCGACTCCAGCACGTTGTCGGCAAAGGCGAAGATCTTTTTGCCCGCCTCTTTGGTCACGACCTCGTCGTTGGGGACCACCTGCGCCGAAAAGAGTCCGCAAAACTCCGCACCGTAGTAGAGTGCCGGACGCCCCAGATAGAGCTGCACCCGCTCCGCACTCTGCAGGGACGTCTCATAGATCTTTTCACTTCCGGGCACCTCGTCCCTGATCTCTTCGAAGATGCGCGCATACATCTTTTTGATCTTCTCTTTGACATCCCCCGCGGAGTTATTCGGATTGACGATGCGCAGATCCCACTCCAGTGCGACCGCCTTTTTGTAGTGATCTTCGTAATACTCCAGCGGGTGCCCGATCTGCAGCGGTGCGGTCACCTTCATCCAGCGGCGGTCCACCTCCGCCCAGCGCGGGATCAGTTTGTCGGTCTCCCGCTCCGCCAGCGCTTCGATGATCGCCTGGAGGTAGTCTGTCAGCACCTCTTTCTGGCCAAAGACCTCATCTTCGAGTTTGAGAAGGCTGTTTTTGAACTCCGCGAGCGCGAGCAGTGCTGTTGTCACCTCCTCCGCAAAGGCTTCAGCATAAGGCACCGACTTGAAGCTGCCGTCCTCCTGCTCCACCAGTACCGAATAGGAGCGATCCCCCTTTTCACCCTCGTGCCCCTTGTCGAACAGAGCCTTCTCATGCAGCATCTCGAAGATCTTCTCTTCGTCACCGTTGAAGAGCCGGTAGAGTTCGCGGTTGACCCCGTCGATAATATGTGCCGTCCAGCTCGACTGCCAGTCGCTGAAGGTTTTGCCCACCGCATGCACACCCCGAAACACTTCTCGGTAGAAAGGTGTCAGAAGCCCCCTCTTTTCGATCTCTTCGACGAGGCTCTCATGTAGCCGGAGATGATAAGCCGCCACCCAGAGATAGGCATCCTCTTTTTTCCGGATAATCTCCTC
>JALWPY010000054.1 GCA_026994915.1 Campylobacterales bacterium | reverse complement strand
GACGGTAAATGCCTGCCACACTTTGTCGTAGTTTCCGCTCGCTTTGAGTTCCTCCTGCATGATCGTATCGGATTCTCTGAGAAGTCTCAGTTCATTGGGCGTCACCTCTCCCATAATACGGATCGCCAGACCCGGTCCGGGAAAGGGGTGACGTCCGATCCTCTCTTTGGGCAGTCCCAGTTCCAGCCCAAGCTGACGTACTTCATCTTTGAAGATTTCGCGCAGCGGTTCGATCAGCTCGAAAGTCATCCAGTCGGGCAGACCGCCGACATTGTGGTGGGACTTGATCGTTTTGGAGGGGCCTTTGACCGAAACCGACTCGATAACATCGGTATAGAGTGTTCCCTGCGCCAGAAATTCGATTCCCTCATATTTGCTCGCTTCACGGTCGAAGACGCGGATGAAGGTTTCGCCGATGATCTTGCGTTTCTCTTCGGGATCGGTCACCCCTTTGAGTTTTTCGAGAAATTCATCACTGGCATCGACGGTGATCAAATCGATCTCATGCATTTTGAACATATTTTCCACCTGCTCACGTTCTCCGGCGCGCAGCAAGCCGTGATCGACGAAGATCGGTACCAGCTGATCGCCGATCGCTTCGTGCAGCAGTGTCGCCACGACTGTAGAGTCGACACCACCACTGACGCCGCAAAGCACCTTTTTATTGCCTACCTTTTCACGGATTTCACGGATCTTCTCTTTGGCGAAGGAGCCCATGTTCCATGTACTCTCGATACCACAGATATATTTGGCGAAGTTTTTGAGCATCTTCGCACCCTCTTCGGTGTGGTGCACCTCGGGGTGAAACTGAAATGCGTAGATCTTTTTTGCTTCATTGGCAATCGCTGCATAGGGAGAGTTGTCGCTGTATCCGATCATCTCGAAGTTGTCAGGAAGCATGTCGACACGGTCGCCGTGGCTCATCCAGACGATGGAGCCATCTTTGACATCTTTGAAGATCGGGGAGTCTTTCTTTTCGATCATCAGTTTTGCCTTGCCATACTCATGATGATCGGCTGCGATGACGACACCACCAAAATGCTGGGTGATCAGCTGCATCCCGTAACAGATACCGAGCATCGGGAGGCCCAGCTCGAAGATCGCTTCGTCGGGGTGGAAGGCATCTTCAGCATAGACAGAAGCGGGACCGCCGCTGAGGATGATTCCTCTGGGATTTTTGGCTTTGATCGTTTCGATATTTTCATTGTAGGGGACGATTTCGCAGTAGACGCCGTTTTCTCTGAGACGTCTGGCGATGAGTTGTGTATATTGTGAACCAAAATCTAAGACGATAATCGGTACATCTTTCATATATGACCTTTAAAAAGTTTCTAAAAGTCCGGGGTGTATGCATCAGGAGAGCCCTGTAGACGCTCTCCCTGCAGGTTTCTCTTTTTTAGTAGAGCCCCATAACTTCAAACTGAATATACCATATTATCAATGAAACTATGTAACCGGCGAGCACTGTCCAGGCAAGTTTCATGTGTGCTCCGAAAGTGTAGATACCGCGCATTCTGCCCATGACACCAACACCTGCTGCGGAACCGAAAGAGATGAGGCTTCCACCGATACCGGCAGTCAGTGTCACCAGCAGCCATTCGTCGATACCCATAGGAGGGTTGGCTTTCAGAATCGCACTCATGACAGGCACGTTGTCGATGATTGCAGAGATGAAACCGACACCGACGTTACCCGCACTGGAACCGATAACTTCATAGAGCTTGACGATATAGTCGAGATATCCAAGGAAATGGAGCGCACCGACCGCCGCCAGAATACCGAAGAAGAAGAGCAGCGTGTCGTTTTCGACCAGGCGCATACTGGCATAGATGTCGAAACTCTTTTCACCGCTTCTTTTGACACTGTACGAGTAGAGTTTCAGCAGGGAGAGACCGAACATCATACCCCATGCCGGCGGCAATCCGAAATACTGATGTCCCATGACTGCTGAGAAGATCGTAAAAATCCCCAGATAGACCGTCATCATACCGCCTTTTTTGATGACCGGTTTTTTTTCTGTCGCAGGATCGAACGGCGGTTCCCCGGACGGTACGGAGAGACTGAGCAGAAAGGCTGTCAGCAACCAGCCGACGATGGATGGCGGAAAGAGAAAGAGGAAGTCGAGGAACTCCGCTTTCTGCGCCTGCCATGCCATCAGTGTGGTAATATCGCCGAAGGGGCTCCAGGCACCGCCGGCATTGGCAGCGACGACGATGTTGATCGCGCCGGGTACCAGGAAAGCCTTGTTTTTCGGATCGATCGTCAAAAGGACTGTCGAGAGAATCAGTGCAGTGGTCATATTATCCGCTACCGGTGAGATGAAAAATGCCAGAAGCCCTGTCAACCAGAAGAGTTTTTTGTAACTGTACCCTTTGGAAACGAGGTTGAATTTCAATCGTTCGAAAACGCCCCGGTCGATCAGCGTCTCGATGAAGGTCATCGCGACAAAGAGGAAGAAGAAGATCTCAGCGATCTCCAGAATCAGATGCTTGACTTCGGTATGCAAAGGGGCTGTATCGAGTCCGTTGATCGCGAAGTAGAACCCGATCAGCATAAACATGAAAGTACCGATGAAGAGCGCCGGTTTTGCTTTGTTGATATGATACATCTCTTCGGCTGCGATAAAGAAGTAGCCGATGATAAAGATAAAGAGCGATGCCACTCCCACCCAGGTATCGGTATAGGTATGGTGTATCGCCTCTGCGGCCGTTGCGTGCTCACTGGCAAAGCTGAAAATGGACATGTACATAAGCATGAGTATGATCCTCATCATCTGTTTCCTTTGTGTATGATATAGTGCGCCCCTAAAGGCTCCTCCCTGTATATCGCACTTTTGACGATATTTCTTGAGGTATTTAGACGTAAACGCAGCAATTTCCCGATATCGCGCTTGAGCATCTTCTCAATTTTCTCCAGCGCTTCCTGGAGTTTCTCTTTTTCACGGGTGATCCCAGCCGCTTCCCACATGAGATGCCGGAGTTCATTTTTGAGCTCTTTGTCGACCGGCTTTTTGAGCGGTTCCTCTTCGGCGGGAAACTCTTTGAGCTGAAAATAGACATCACGGCGCAGGATATCGCTGACGGCACGCCGGGAGAAGACCAGCCCCTCCAGCAAAGAGTTGCTCGCCAGACGGTTCGCGCCGTGTACGCGCGTCGATGCCACTTCTCCGACAGCGTAGAGATTTTCGATGCCGGGCACTTTGCCGTTGAGATCGGTTTCGATACCCCCCATCGCGTAGTGAAACGCCGGTGATATCGGTACTTCGTCATAGGGAAGGTTAAAGCCGAGATCTTTCAGGTTATGGTAAATCGTCGGGAAGCGATGGCGAAAAAACTCCTCTTCGAACATCGAACAGTTGAGATAGACCTCTTTGCCCGTCTTCTGTTTCCAGTCGTTGATAGCATGACTGACGAGACTGCGCGGACTCAGCTCTCCACGTTCATCATACTCGAAGAGAAAGCGTTTGCCATCTTCATCGACGATATGCGCTCCCTCTCCACGCAGTGCCTCAGTCAGCAGCTGCTTACGTGCACCACGATTGTGGATAAAGACGGTCGGGTGAAACTGCATCATCTCCATATCACGGAGATCGCACCCCTTCTCGACACAAAGCCCCTGCATATCGGCAGAGATGGAACTGGCGTTGGTGTGGTATTCGTAGATCGAACCGACACCGCCGCTGGCGATGATGACCGCTTTGGCATAGTAGTTGCGAAACTCATCTTTGTGAAAGACACGCACACCGTGGCAAAACCCATCCTCGATGAAAATGTCTGTTACGACAGAGTTGTAGAGCAGTTTGTGGGGGTTTTCACGCATCAGAAAGTGGTGGATGAGACGCCCGGTCGCATCACCGCCCGCATGCAGGATACGATTGCGGGAGTGCGCTGCCTCTTTAGTGTAAAGCAAGTTCCCCTCTTCATCTTTGTCGAACTCCATACCGCGTGCGATCAGGTCGTCGATCGCTTCGCGGCCGTCCCGGCAGAGCACTTCGACCGCTTTGGGGTCACAGAGCCCTGCCCCAGCTTCGATCGTATCTTTGATATGGAGCGCGATATCCTCTTCGTCGACCGGTACGGCAACACCGCCCTGTGCATAGAAAGTATTGCAGTCCCATGAGTTCTCTTTGCAGATCAGCAAAACATTCTTGTTTTTACCGAAAGAGGCGGCGGCATTGAGCCCCGCGATACCGGTGCCGATAATGATGGCGTCGTATGTTTGGTTTTTGTTAATCATTTTTGCTTAACTTTAGATTGAGGTGGTACATACACGGGATCGGTTTTGTATCCGCATGCAGTAAAAAAAATCAAGATAGATGTTATAATAAAAATATGAAAAATTCCAAAAAAATCATTGCGCATATCGTCAAAAAACCTTACTTTCATAAAATTGGTGAAAAAAAGTGCTTCGCGAAGCTGATCACCCTCCTGCCGCCACAGTTGCAGAAAGCGGTGATGTTCACCTATGTCAAAAATCGCACACTCTTTTTCGTACTCAACCATCCCGGAATGAAAATGGAGTTTAATTATAAGATCAGTCTTATAAAAAGTTTATTAAAGAAAATTAAAGATATTGATGAAAACTGCAAAGATGTTGAAGTTACAGATGTCAAAGCCTTCGTCAGCAACAGAATAGCCCCACCTCCTCCCCCGCAGATCATCACAAATTTCACCTACAAAGAGCGCGCGACGGGACGCTTCTACAACTTTGCCACCGACCCGCGTCTCAAAGCGCTCTTTCAAGAGATCAAAGAAGATATCAGAAACAATGCAGCTGCAGGATAAGATCCGTTCTCTCCCGGATGCACCGGGTATCTACCAATATTTCGACGCAGAAGGACGGCTACTCTATATCGGCAAAGCCAAGAGCCTCAGAAAACGGGTCAAGAGCTATTTTCGCTTCACGCCGGAGTTCGCCCCCGCGCCCAATGTCGGCGCACGTATCTACAAGATGCTGACCGAAACGGTCAAAATGGAGTATATTGTCGTGCAGAGTGAGCATGACGCCCTGATTCTCGAAAACTCGCTGATCAAACAGCTCAAACCCAAATACAACATACTGCTGCGCGATGACAAGACCTACCCTTATATCTATGTCGATCTGGGGGAAGATTTTCCACGGCCCGAGATCACCCGTAAGATCGTCAGGGGGAAAAAGATCAAATATTTCGGCCCCTTCTCCCAAAACGCACGCGAAATCCTCGATGCGATCTACGATGTCTGCAAACTGGTACAAAAGAAGGCATGCATCAAAGGAAACAAAGCCTGTCTCTTTCACCAGATCGGCAAGTGCGATGCCCCCTGCGAAGGGAAGATCTCCAAAGAGGCCTATGCCAAAATCGTCGATGAAGCGATCGGCTATATCCAGCACCGAGGCAAACTGATCAGGAAACTGGAAGCGAAGATGCTCTTCTATAGTGAAAACATGCTCTTTGAAGAGGCGGCGAAGATGCGTGACCGTATCACGAAGATCAAAGCGACGCAGATTCTCTCGGAGATCGATCTGGCGAAGCTGGCCGATTTCGATATCTTCGCTGTCGATATCGGTGAGAAGCGCGCATGCGGGGTGCGCCTCTTCATTCGTGGCGGTAAAGTGACCGCCTCGAGCCATACCCTCTTCAAATCTTCCACCGGATTTGACAGAGACGAGCTCTACAAACGTCTGCTGCTGAACTACTACCAGAACGAACTTCCCTACCGTGTCAAAGAGGTACTTGTCTATGAAGATTGTGCCGAATCCTCCCTGATCGCTTCGCTGCTGGAGGAGAAGTTTGGCTATAAAGTGAGCCTCAAAGTTCCGCAGAGAGGAGAGAAACGTCGTGTTGTCGAACTGGCATATAACAATGCCCGGGAAATCCTGCGTCTGGAGGCGAAGAGACACCCCGTCACCCTCTACGAAGAATTACGCTCGCTGCTCCATCTGCAAAACACCCCCTATACGATCGAGACTTTTGACAACTCCCACATGCAGGGGAGTGCCAGAGTCGGGGCGATGGTCCGCTGGGAAGATGGTTTTGACAGAAAATCCTACCGTCATTACAACCTCGAAGCCAGAGATGAATATGCACAGATGCGTGAGCTGCTGACACGGAGGGTGGAGAGTTTTGCCAAAAATCCTCCGCCCGATCTTTTTCTGATCGACGGTGGCGAAACCTTGCGGCGGCTGGCTGAAAAGATCGTTAAGCAAAGCGGCGTTTATGTCGATATTGTAGCGATTGCAAAAGAGAAAAAAGATGCGAAAGCGATGCGTGCCAAAGGAAAGGCGCATGATATCCTCTATACCAAAGAGGGTGTCCTGCACCTCTCTCCGGACGACAAACGGCTGCAGTTTCTGCAGCGACTGCGGGATGAAGCGCACCGTTTCGCGATCACTTTTCACCAGAAACAGAAACGCAAAGCCGATCAGAAGATCTCTCTTCTCGAAAAGAGAGGTGTTGGCGAGGCGACGGTACGGAAGCTTTTGCAATATTTTGAAACATTTGAAAATATTCAGAATGCGACACTGGAAGAGATTGCCGGTGTGGTTGGAATGAATATTGCTCAAAATATCAAAAATATTTCAGAAACAGGCAGGGAAACAAAATGATATTGTACGATCAGGATTTTAATTTCATCGGCATGAGTGCGGAGACGCTGACATTTCTCGGCTATGAGGATATCGACGAGTTTACCTCCATGCACAACGATTTTGCCGATCTCTTCGTCAAAAAAGAGGGATTTATCCACAAATTTGAAAATTTTTCATGGATTCACTATATTCTCTACAGCGGTGCCGCAAATAAAAAAGCGTATGTCCGGCAAAAAAACGGCAGCGAAGCACCGGTGGATATCACGATCAAAGAGGTTTTTCTTAACCACACATATGACGGGCTTCGGAAAGTCTACAGCGTCAAACTGATCAATGAGAACTTCACGAAAATCTCCAAAACCGACGTGCATGACAGTCGCTCGAAAAAAAGCAGCGAATTCAGCCTGCAAAAATTGACCAAAGAGCCCATCAACCTTCCTGCATCAGAACCTGAGAAACCGGAGATTCCCTCCACGCCTGAGCCTGTCGATTTTAAACTCGATATACCGGAGATACCGGAACCACAGGAGGAGGTACCTGTAGCAACAGATAATGCACCACAGGATGATTCACAAGAATTTGTCCTCAATATTCCGCCGCTGGAGAAATCGACACCATCGCAGGAGGATGCTGACGACATCTTCAAACTCGATATCTCCGCAACTCCCGAAGAAACTCCTGCGGCAGCCACCCCTGTCACACCTTCTGAAGCGATAGAAGAGACGCATGCGCATATGTTCGATACCTTGCAAACCGAACAGACCCAGAATGCAGAGGAGGATGTCCCCCATATCTCTTTCGGTTCCACACAGGAAGAAACCAAAGAGGAGCCGGTCGAACTCTTCTCCTTCGATCTGCTGAAAAAAGAGGAGACACCGGTTTCTGAGGTGTCAGCACCCGAAGCAGACGCAGCAGAAACAGAAGTGGAAAATGCAGAACCAGCTGAGGCAGAAGCGAAGCCCTTCTCCTTCGACCTTTTCAAAAAGCTGGCCGATACCACCGTAGAAGAGAGTACAACGGAAGAGGCGTCAGAAGAAGCGGCAGATCAGCCGGAAACTTCTATGATGGTCCCTGATGAGAAGAGAGATGCCCTGATCGACCAGATCAAACACGATATCGCCGAGATCGATTCCGAAGCACAAATCGATCCGACAGAACAGAGTGAAGCGGCGAAAAAACTGCAGCAAATTCTGGCAGAGAGCCTCCGGACAGAGAGATCAGAAGAGAGATCTGAGAAAGAGAGTGCAGAAGCCAAAGAAGAGATGCAAATCCCTGCACCTGAACCCGAAAATGTGCCCGAAGAGAGCTCTCAGACACTCTTCTCAAGACCGCAAAAGAGCGACCAGGAGCACTCTTTCGAGAAGACGCTGCAGGAAGTTTTTCAGGTGCCGGCTTCATCCGAAACGCCACTGCGAGGGGAAGAGAGATCACAAAAATCAAATCATTTGAATCTTTCAGAATCAGAAGCCGAAACTAAGCTGTCTGTAACGAAAGAGTCACTAAAATCGCAAAACCCGGATCATGTGCAGGAAGAAGAGCCACTGAACCTTCCCAAGCTTGGCAATCTGGGCCTGGACCATGAAGAGGAGCTCGATTTTATTGAGGAGTTTCTGGACGATACCGCGGCATCGCTCTCACTGGCAGAGGAGTATCTCAGGCTGGAAGATTATGACAACATCAAATATAGTCTGATCAAGATTTCCAGTTCGGCAGAGATTCTCCATTTTGAGCAGATACTCGAACATACCAGATCGATGTCGCAGCAATGTGATGCCAAAGCGCATGATGCGCTGCAGCAGGAGCTGGAGACACTCAAAAAAACCGTAGCCCGTTATAAAGAATATTACGCAACTATCGTTGCCTGAACGGAGCATAAACAGTTATGAACATCAAGCGCAACCTTCAGATGATCACGATCGTACCGATCGTGATCGTAGCACTTCTGACACTCTTTTTCACTTACGATTCCTATCGTCAATATAGTTCATTTGAAAAGCAGGAGAGACGCAATCTGCAGGCAAGTGCGCTGAAAACACTCTTCATGAACCTCTCTACCGAACGGGGTCTGGAGAGTATCTATATCAACGACAGGGAAAACCAAAAGGTACAGAAGCTTCTGAAGGAGCAGCGGGTCGCCACAAACAGTGCAATCAATGCCGTTTTGAACTTTCATGCACCTGCCAGAGGTGACGAGATCGCGTTCAAACTGATCTCCGGTATCAAACGCATCAATCTCATGCGTACGAAGATCGACGATGCGGAAATCGGTTTCGATCCGATGTACAACTACTACAACGAACTCCTCTCGCTTACGATCCAGAAGATCGAGACGATCGTGCCCCAGGCTTCCGGTGAGAGACTCTCCCGTCTCTCCGCCAGCTATGTCAGCGCAATCAAAGTGATGAAATCGATCGCCGACGAGCGTGATGTCGTCACCAATCTTCTGGCCAAAGATCTCAAAACCGACAGGCTTTTTCTGATCGACCTCTTTCAGAGCAGTACCGTCACACCCGCTTTCGCACCACTGGATCCCGAACAGCGTTCCGAAATCTCCGCGGCGCTCAATGCACCGGAGTTCCTGGCTGCGGTCAAAAAAAGCGATACAATCAAACGTGCACTGCTGAAGGGTGAGAAGCCTCAGGTAACGCCGATGGAGTGGTTTACCACCGAAACAGCCAAGATCGTCACGCTCAATGACACGACCAACACCCTTTATGCAAAGATCATCTCCATCATCAAAAGCGAAAAAAATCTGGCATTGCTCAAGATGATTCTGCTGGCACTGCTTTTCGCTTTCAACCTCTGGCTCTTCTATATCTATCGTAAACTGGTACCGTTTCTTCTGCGCACCACAGGTCTGGAGGCACTGCTCGACAAAACGCTCGAACATGCCCTGATCGAAGATACCATCGATCTGAACACCACCGACGGTGTCGAAAAGGCGTATCAGATTCTCGAAGAGAGCATCAACAAGATCGCCGTGGAAAAGAGAAAAGCGGAAAAAGCGAATGCCGCCAAAAGTATCTTCCTCGCCAATATGTCGCATGAGATACGTACGCCGATCAACGGTATCATCGGTTTTACCGATCTGCTTAAAAACAGTGATCTGGGCGAAGAAGAGCGTGAGTATGTCGACATTATCCACAAAAGCACCAACAATCTGCTCGAGATCATCAACAACATTCTCGACCTTTCCAAGATCGAAAGTCAGAAGATCGAAATCGAAGAGATCCTCTTCTCTCCTATCGAAGAGTTCGAAAGTACCATCGAAGTCTACAAGGCGAAAGCAGAAAGCAAAGGGATCAATCTCTCCATGTATATGGATGCGGGTTTCGACCACTTCCTGCTCGGTGACGCCACCAAGATCAGAGAAGTACTGCTCAATCTCATCTCCAATGCCATGAAATTTACACCCGAAAAGGGGCATGTCGCTCTCACGATCCAAAAAAGAGAATCCTCCGGCAAAGATCGCGAACGTATCTACTTCGAAGTGAGCGACACCGGAATCGGTATGAGCAAAGAGGAGATGGCAGACATTTTCGATGCGTTTTCGCAGGCAGATTCTACGATTACGCGAAAATATGGCGGTACAGGGCTTGGACTGACCATCTCCTCCAACTATATCAAACTGATGGATGGCGAGCTCAAAGTCGAAAGCGAGAAAGGGAAAGGCAGCAAATTTTACTTTACCCTCGATCTCAAAAAAGAGAAACCGCTGCGCAACAACTACAAGAAGAGATTCAAACACTTCGATGTACTGCAGATCATACCGGCACAACAGGAGAACAGACCTCTGGACGGGATTCTCACACAGTATCTCGACTATACAGGTACCAGCCACAAAACGGCGAATATCGAGCAGCTGACGGAACCCACCGCACTGGAGCACATCAATCTGATCATCGCCTCCTATGAAGAGATGGGTGAAGAGGCCGTCAATCTGCTTCAGTCACTCAACATCCCTTTCCTTCTGATTCTGCCCACACCGATGCGTCAGAGCGAGATCGCAGAAGAGAGCAATACATTTACGACCCACGAACCCCTCTATCTGACAAAATTCGGCAAACTCCTTTCGGAGATCGAACAGAAAGCGGAATTTGCGGAAGCGAAAATCGAAGAGGTGAAGAAGAAAGTTCTCAAAGAGAAGGAGCGTTACCACATCCTCGTGGCGGAAGATAACGAGATCAATCAGAAGCTGATCAAAAAGATCCTTACCTCCCAGAATCTCGATGTCACGACAGTACCCAACGGTGCAGAAGCGCTCGAAGCCCGTAAAAACGGCGATTACGACCTGATCTTCATGGATATCGCGATGCCGGTGATGGATGGCGTCAGTGCCACCAAGGCGATTCTGGAGTATGAAGAGGAGAATGACCTGCCGCATATTCCCATTGTCGCACTGACAGCCAATGCCCTGAAGGGGGATCGTGAAAAGTTCCTCAATGACGGATTTGACGAATATCTTCCCAAGCCGATCACCCAGCATGATATCCTCCAGCTGCTCCACTCCTACCACATTCCACTCAAGTCGGAACGTCAGGAAGCGCAACAAGAGCCAGAAACAGCAGCAGAACATAAAGAGGAAGCGGAAAAAGCGCCTGTATCACAAAGCGATCAGCCTGCCACGGCAGAGAGCAGTGCTTCCAAAACAGAGGATGAGAGAGAAACAGAGAGTGAAGCAGCGCGTATTCTCCCTGAAAACGCAGAAAAAGAGCGCACCGATCAGAAGCGTGCCAATATTCTCGTCTATAAAAAGAGTAAAGTCGAAACCAAGATCTTCGAAAAGGTCCTCTCTCAGCTCTATGAAAATGTCGATACCGCCACCAACACCAACCAGTTCCTCGACATGATTGTCAAGAACGACTACAAAGTGATCATGGTGGACAATGAGATTGCCGATCTCGATTTCGAGGATCTCTTCAATCGTATCGAGAAGAGAGATCAAACGACAGTGCTGCTCTGTCGAAGCTTCGACTCCATCGTCGATGACCAGACACGATCGGAATTTGATGAAGTCCTGATCAACAGTGCCGACAAAGTCTATCTCAAACTGATTCTGGATAACTACCTCAAATAATTCTGATTATCTTCACCAAAACCTGCCAAATGTGCAGGTTTTATAACTTTCTTTAATATAACTTATTGTAATATAACCTAAAAAGAGAGAATGGATCGCCTATGAAAAATGCTATCGTCACCGGTGCTTCCAGCGGAATCGGACTTGCATGTGCGACGAAACTACTTCAGATGGGCTACAAAGTGATCGGGGTTTCCCGGGATTTCAGCAAGTGCGACTGTGACCATCACAACTTTGTTCATATCACATGTGACCTGACACAGCGAGAGCAGCTTCTCGCACTGCAGCACAAGATCGACAAGGAAAACACCATTATTCTGATCAATGCCGCCGGCATCGGTCACTTTGCCCCACACGAAGAGTTGCGTGTCGAACAGATCGAAGAGATCATCACCCTCAACCTCACGGCACCGCTGATCCTCTCCAAACTCTTTCTGCGGCCGCTGAAACAGAATGGCGGCTATATCTTCAACATCAGCTCCATCAGTGCCCAGCAGCCCGCGATTTTCGGTGCGGCTTACGGCGCCAGCAAAGCGGGCCTGCAACACTTCGGCCTCTCACTCTTCAAAGAGGCACGCAAAAGCGGCCTGAAGGTGATCAACATCGCACCCGACATCACCAATACCCCCTTCTTCGACGATCTGCACTTCAAGCCGACCGACGACCCGCAGAGTTTCATCGAGCCCGAAGATATCGCGCAGATCATCGCTGATACCCTCAAAATGCGCCCCAGCACCGTCATCACCAACATCACCCTTGAACCTCAGAAGTTCAAACTCGACAAACGTCCCGCCCGAAAAAATCAGTAGCGGTAACGCTCCAGTGCTTCGAGCACTACCTGCTCTTTCCCGACATAGGGGGCGATCTCCTGCATCATCTCTTTTTTGAGCGCTTTTCGTTCAGATCTCTCCAGCGGTGAATCGGTGACGACATCACATCTGAGTACCATCTGCTGCGGCGCTGCCGTGTGGGTGATATAGATATTTTCGATTGTCACTTCATGGTCTCGGGTGTGAATCGGAGCTGCTTGCAGAATCTCCTTGATTTTGGCATCTTTGATCATCAGGGAGAAAGAGAGATAGAGCGGTACCGAGATAGCGACAAGGGTCGCCAGCGAGATGAGCAACCCCCGCGTCGCCCTTTTGATGGCGGAAAATCCGAGTATCATGAAGGTCAGAGCACCGGCGAAAATGATCCCAGCGAAGTTGGTCAGAAAGAGCAGAAAAGCACTCTGAAATACCGACATATTGTGCCATCCCAGTCCGATGCCGGCAGTCGCGACAGGCGGCACCAGGGCCACAGCGATCGAAACACCTGCCAGAGAACCGATGATTTTGGGATTGTTTTTGGCATAGGCCGCGGCGATACCGGAGACGATCGCCACGATCAGATCGAGCAGTGTCGGATGAAGCCTTCCCGCAATCTCCGGTGTCATCGTCTGAAACGGCAGAATCCAGGCGATCAGAAAAGAGGCCAGCAGTACCAGCCCCACACCGATAATGACCGTTCGCAATCCATGCAGCAGCAGATCCATGTCAAAACGGAGCAATCCCATCGAGGTGGAGACGATCGGCTGCATCAGCGGTGCCAGCAACATCGCACCGATGACGACGGAAGCGGAGTTGAGAAAGAGGCCCACGGTCGCAAGCAGTGTACTGAGGATGATCAGCACTACAAAGGTGGTGGTTGTCCTCGCCTCTTCACGTAATGAGGTGAAGAGCTCCTGATACTTCGCGGTATCTGCATGCGGAAGAAAAGGGATATGCTGACGCGCATAAGCCATCTCCTCTTCACCGGAAGGGAGTGAAGCAACTTTGATCACCTCTTTCTCGTCACTCCGGCGCTGTGACTCTTTTTTCCAGAAAGCATCACTCGCACAGAGCCGAAACGCCTTTTTATGGACGTCAAAAGTGACGGGCGTCGTATGGCAGCGGCTTCCGTCGACCAGCACTTCCAGAGGCGGTTCCGCCTCCAGCTGCAGACGCTGTGTCAGAACGACACCTACCGCTTTTGGCAATGTCTCTGTAAATCGGAAGATCGCTTTAAAGAGGTAGCCGATATATGCAACGACCGACGAGGGCGAGATGATGAGCGCCGTCAGTTTGCCGTTGCTTGCAGAGAGATAGGATTTGACGAGGCTTGCGGCGCAGGAGTGGTCATCATGCGAGAGGATGACGATACCACTTGCCGTCGTCTCGATCTGCTGCTCTTTGAAAGTTTTGAGACGAATCAGCGATTTTTTGAGTCTGAAGATACGTGTGACACTCTTCAGAAGCAACCAGATACGGTTGGTGACTGCATCCTCCTGGCGTGCAGTCGCCAGCATACCGTGCGGAGGGGCTTCACCGACCAGTGCACTCGAAAGCACGATCTCATCCTGACAGTAGAGCAAATCGATGGGGCGCGATTCTCCTTCGAGAGCGACCCGGAGTGCTTTGGCAGGATTTTTGGGTATTTCGAACGTATCGCGCAGACCACCCTGCGTCGGCCTGGCAAGCAATGCAACCGTAAAGCCGAAGATAAAAGAGACTTCGAGCACCTCCTTGATCTCGTCATATGCACCATAGACGATCACTTTGTCCTCTTCGGTGGCACGCTTCTCTTTCAAAAACTTCCGCAATGGCAGAGAGACGAGTTGTGTATCGGGGGCATTCTGTAGAAAAGTTTGATGAACCTCCTCTTCACACCCCTCCCCGTAAACCAGATAGTTGGTAGCCATGTTACTCCTTTCTCATCGCCTTTGGTGTTTGATTATAGCAGAGCCTCGGTTTATCTTTTGAGCAGGATCATGACAAAAATCGCGCCGCCGATCATCGAAGTGACGATCCCGACCGGAAGCGGCGAAAAGGTGGGCAGCATGCGAGAGAGAATGTCACACAGCAACAGAAAGAGCCCTCCGAAAAAGAAGACCGGCCAGATCAGCTCCGACACGGTGCGCCGCAGCACGAGCCGTACCATATGGGGCACGACCAGCCCGATGAAACCGATCGGCCCCGTGACAGAGACGAGGATGCCGACACTGAGTGAGATGAGCAGAAAGAGGCGCATTGTCACCTTTTCGACATCGATCCCCTGCAGCCATGCGAAGTCGTGTGAGACGGAGAGGTAGGTGAGTGCTTTGCGGTAACGAAAGGCGACCGCCAGCAGCAACAGCGCCCCCGCCCCTGTCAGTATGATTTCCCGCATCCCCGTCGTCAGCAACGACCCCATCGTATAGCGTGTGATCATGAAGCTCTCTTCGAAATCGCTCATGTAGTAGAAGAGGAGCAGCAGTGCACCGTAGAGGTAAGAGAGCGCGATACCGACCAGCACGAGACGGTTGCCGCCTCCGGCAGGCATCTTGCGCGAGAGGGCGTAGATCAGCAAGAGTGTCGAGAGTGCACCTCCGAAGCCGAAGTATGCCATCGCGGGGATACCGAGCCAGTAGACGGTGCCCCACCCTGTCAGGATCGCGGCACTCGCTCCCAGCGTCGCGCCGCCGGAGATGCCGAGCGTAAAGGGTGTCGTCAACGGGTTACGGAAGAGGACCTGAAAAAGCAGTCCCGAAAGGGCCAGAACACCACCGCTCAGAAAGGCAAGCAGTGTCCGGGGCAGTCGCAGTTGCAGCAGAATCATCGCTTCCCGGCTTGCGGGATCGAAGAGGTGCGCGAAATCGAGCGGAACTTTGCCGGTCAGCAGACTCGCTGTGAAGATGCCGGCAAAGAGGAGTGTCCAGAGCAGCTGCTTCATAGATTGACCACCACGATATCGCCCCTTTTGAGCAGAGAGTCTCCAAAGAGGTCGTGCAAATTTTCCTCTGAGAAGAAAGCCCCGGCATCGGGATAGTAACGCCCTCTTCCCTCATGCAGATAGTAGATCGGGAAACCGAGCCGGTAGGCCAGCTGCAGATCGTGGGTGATGACAATTTTGCCGTGCGCGGCACGTTTGAGATAGTCGAAGATCTTTTTCGTGCGGCTGGGGTCGAGATTGGCCGTGGGTTCGTCGTAGATCGTATAGCGGGCGGCGTGGCGTCTGGCGCATGCGAGCATCAGCAGCTGCTGTTCACCGCTGCTGAGTGCTATGACGCGCCGCTTCGCAAATGTTCCGAGTCCGAAGAGTCGCAACGCCTCTTCTATCCCGCATGCTTCGCCGCAGAGCTTCAGATACCCCTCCACACTCAGAAAGTCGTCGTAGATTTCGAGTCGGGGAGGAATGTAGTCGATCAGCCGGCTGCGGGGCTGCGGGGGAATCGCTTCCAGCGGCTTTTCGTCGATGCGGACCGCACCCCTGGTCGGGATCAGCCCGCAGAGGATCCGGGCGAGGGTACTTTTGCCGACACCGTTGGGACCCATCAGGGTCAGGTCGCTTCCGGCATCGAGCCGCAGGGAGATCTCGCTCAGAATCGTGCGGTTACGGTCTCTGTAGTGTGGCAAATCGAGTGCGAGCATCTTCCAATATCTTCCTGAAATCCTCTATGAAGGTGACGATTCTCTGACTCGGAATCGTCGCAGCGGGGTCGGTGTTGCAGTAGATTGTACCATATTTTGCCGCACGCACGGGCAGTTTGCGCCAGGGACGAAGGAGCTTTTCACGCGTTTTGGGAGAGGCGTCATCCTGATGGGTCAGAATATAGATGATATCGGGATCGGCGACAAGCAGACTCTCGTAGGTGAGCACCGACTGTTTGTCGAAGTGCGATGTGACCGCGTTTCTGTTCCCCGAAGCGCGGATGATGTCGGCAAAGTATAGATTGTTCCCGGCGGCGTAGATCGCTTTGTCGAGCTTCGCATAGGTGCCAAAGACGATCAGGATCTTTTTACCTGAGACAATGCCCTGCACTTTTTGCAGCGACGTTTCGATCTCCCGGCGCAATTTACGCGCTTCTGCATCGTGTCCCGTCCGTTTGCCAATCTCCGTAATCGCCTGCATAATCTCCTCCAGCGATCCCAGCCGCACCGGCACCGCTTCGATCCCCAGCCGCCGCAGCTTTTCAACCAGGCCGATATTGTTGCGCTGGAGCAGTACCAGTGTCGGGGAGAGTGCGACGATCTTTTCGAGTGAGACACCGAAGTAGTCCCCCACTTTGGGCAGTTTCTCCGCCTCTTTGGGATAGTGCGTATGTGCCGTCGTCGCGACGATCTGATCCCCTGCCCCCACTGCATAGACGATATCGGTCAGTGCCGGCGAGAGGGTGATGATCCGCTCCTTCGCCTGCACCGTAAACGGGAGGCAAAAGAGCAGCCCCAGAAGCAGCAGTCGTCGCATCGGTCCGGGCTACTTCACGCGGTAGCGGAAGCCGGTATAGAAGGCGCGTGGCGATGTCGCATATCCGGTGATATCCTGATAGGTTTTGTCGAGCAGGTTTTCGACTCTGGCATAGAGGCTGAGTCCCGGCATGAGCGTGTAGTCGCCATTGAGGTTGACCACGGTATACGCCTTGTCATCTTCGGTCGGATTGATGTCATAGGGCGACTTCTTGCGTTTGCCGACATATCTGGCCAGCAGACCGATATGCGCGTCCGGGATGCCGTAGTAGTCGAGTGTCGCGGTGGCGCTGTTTTTGGCGCGTCTGGGCAGATCTTTGTGATCTTTGTCCCGTGCCTTGAGCCATGTGTAGTTGATGCCGTAAGTCAGCGAAAGCGGTTCGTAGCTTCCTTTGTAGGCGAGCTCGACCCCTTTGAAGGTGCTCTTGCCGCTGACATTGGCATATTTGTAGTCTGGACCGAAGTCGATCATGTCGTCGACACTGTTGTCAAACCATGTAAGCTGTGCTCCTTTGTAGTTGGCAGTGATGTCGTAGCCACGCGTCTTTTCGGGTTTCAGATCGCTGTTGCCGTAGGGAGAGTAGAGCTGGTAGAGGGTCGGTACGTTGTAGCCGGTGGCGTAGTTGAAGGCGGTCCAGAATCCGGCGATCTGTTCATGGATTTGTTTGGGCCCTACTTTCCAGGTCACTCTGTTGTCGAATTTGGTGATGCTGTCATGGCGCAGCGACTCGGTGACGATCGTCTCACCGTCGGTGAGGCCGCTGAAACGGTTACTGTTGGTCAGGAAGTAGCCTCTGTTGTTGTAACTGTTTTTGACGACTGCTTCATCTTTGAACTTCTTGCCGTCGATACCGGCGACCAGAAATGCCGCTTCAGCGTAGTCATATCTGCCATTGAGTCCATACTCGTCGACACGCCCTTTGTAAAGCTTCGTGAAGCCTTTGGCAAGCTCTCTTTTGAATCTGGACTGCGCGCCATAGAGGGTCACGGAACCTTTGGCGAAGGTGTGGGTATAGTCGGCTCTGGCGAGCGTCTCTTTGACATCTTCACTGCTGTTGCTGTCGTCGGGATCGGGTTTGAAAGAGGCATCGTAGCCGTCGTAGTCGTTGGTCGCGTCGATGTAGTTGAGCGTACCCGTCACACGGTCGTTTGCGGTGATGTCGTAGCCTAGTTTCAGGTTGACGGTACTATTTTTGTAACCGTCATCTTCGTAGTCGTCGAGATTCTCTTCGTCGGGTGCAATAGCGCTGAAACCGTCGCTCTCCAGACGCACGAAGTCGAGCGCGGCATCGAACGCTCCCTTTTTGAACGCGGTATTGAGACCGTATTTTTTGGTGTCGAAGCTGCCGTATTCACCGAAGAGTGTGGCCGATACACCCTCTTTCGTCGCGCTTTTGGTGATGATGTTGATGACACCGGCACTCGCATCGGCACCCCAGATACCCGACTGTGGCCCGCGTACCACTTCGACACGGGCGATATCGTCGACGAGCAGATGGGCGAAGTTGGCCGCACCGCCGATGAGTGTGGGGTCGTTGTAGCGGATCCCGTCGATCAGCACGAGCACGCGGTTGCTGTCCATGCCGCGGAGTCTGACCGCACTGCTCTTGCCCAGACCGCCGTTGCTCTGTACCTGAATGCCTGGCAGAGTCGCAAGGAGCTGATCCACGGTCATGAAGCCGCGCTCTTCGATATCTTCGGCTGTGATGACAGAGATGTCGGAGGTGACGTTTCGGAGTGACTGTGCTGTTTTGGCGGGTGTGACGACGATGGGTTCGAGTTGAGAGGTTTCGGTACCGGAGGCGTAGAGTGAGGCGCTCAGAAGCAGCGCAAGCGAGAGTGTACGTGTTGGATTCATAAATGGTCTCCTTTTGAGATGATTTTTTGGTAGATTTGATGTCGGTGCGGGTCGCTGTGGCATCGCAGCAACATGAAACGATCCAGCACCGTCAGGTGATCGCGCCCGTAGTGTGCGGTGCGGCAGAAGTGCTTTGCCAGCAGGGCGTTGATCGTAAAAAGAAGAAGTCCGTACATACTGAAGTAGTGTTTGCATCCGCGTAGCATGGAACCTCCTTTTTAAATTTTAAATAGTTTAATTTTCAAACTGATGCCGGAATTTCAGCGAGATTTGAAGGTGTGATTATAGAGCAAAGGAGCTATGGACTCTTTTTAGAGATAGAGTTAATTTTCGCTTTTAAGCTTTCGACATGCGCCGCCGCTTCTTCGATGCGGGTTTCGGAGATCTTCCCCGCATGTATTAGGCGGAGGATCGTGTCGATTAGCTTCTGCACAGAGATGGGATGCTCCAGCTGGTTGCCAAAGAGCAGCATGTCACACCCGGCATTCAGGGCGCGTGTGACTGCCTCTTCCAGCGTATAGTTTTTGCGAATCGCACCCATCTGCATATCGTCGCTGACGATGACGCCCCCAAAGCCGAGCTTTTGCCGCAGCAGTTTCGTCAGTGTCGCATATGAGAGCGTGGCGGGATAGCGGGGATCGAGACGGCGATTGAAGATATGCGCACTCATGATCAGATCCGCTTTGCCGGCATCGATCAGTACCATGTAGGGTGTGAGCTCTTCGGGCTGCCAGGTATCGTAGACATCGGTAAACCCTTTGTGCGAATCCCCCAGTGACGATCCGTGGCCGGGGAAGTGTTTGAGTGTGCAGAGCACTCCCTGCGCATGATGCGCATCGATAAAGAGACGCGCCATCTCCGCCACCTTTGCCGGATCTTTGGCGAAACAGCGGTGGTTTTTGACGATGACACGATTTTTCGGATTGGCGCAGAGATCGACAACGGGGGCGAAGTTGAGATTGAAACCGAGGGTATGCATGCGTCGGGCCATCTCCCGGTAGCGTTTCGCCGCCTGCTTTCGGGGATAGTGTGCCATCTGCGTGGCGGAGGGGGTTTTGGGATCACCTTCGATCTTTCGCAGACGATCCACCGCCCCGCCCTCCTGATCGAGCGCGATGAGCAGCGTCTGCGGATTCTGACGCTGCAATACATCTGTAAGTGCGCGTACCTGTCTGACATCGTGCAGATTTTTGCCAAAGAGGATCACCCCGCCGGGCGGATAACGCCCGAGCGCCTCCTTGAGCATTGGGTCCTCCTCCAGCGAGAGCCCCTGCATGCCGACGATGAGCAGCGAGGCGATCTGTGCTTTGGTCACTCCGCTTTCAGATGCCGCTGCCCAGGGTGTGCTGAACAGTAACAAGAACAGAAATACCTGAAGCTCACGCAGCGATCTCGCTTTCACGCTGCAATACCTCAAAAGAGTCCTTTGAGCAGCCCTTTGAGCGCTTTTTGCGGTGAAGAGCCGTTTTGGTCACCGGGCAATAGCCTCTCTGCACGGTCACGTAACTTCTCAGTCGTCCCTTTTGGGATCTTCTTCCTGATCACCCTGCCGATCTCTTTTTCAAGCCTCCCTTTCAGATAGGCGGAGCTGTCGAGTCGCACCTTCGGTTTGGCGGGATCGCCTTTGAGTGATCCTTTGAAATCTTTGCCATCAATGCTGACTTTGAAAATAGCATCGAGGTAATTTTTCGTTTTCAGGTAGCGACCTTTACTGATACGCAGTGTACTCTTTCTGCTGTGTGCCTCGAAATCGAAGACAATCTGTTCCCCAGCGAATCTCGCTTCGAGTCTGCTCTGGTTGTAGCGTTCGCGAGTCAGATCGATCGCGGCATACTGCTTCAAAATATTGGTCATCTGGTTGGGCAGAAGTTTCAAGCCTGACAGATTGGCATCGAGTACGCCTCTCTTTCGTGCCAGATCGTAATGGAGATCGCCGTCGAGCGTGCCGGTGACGACCTTCGGCAGTGCCAGCATATAGAACAGATTGGGAAGCGGCAGCGCCTTGCCATGCATCTCGAGCTCTTTCCCCTGCAGCAGATAACGCAGCAGACCACCGAGTGAGCTGCTTTTACCGTCGATTTTAAACGCTTTGGCATAAGTGGCGACGCCACTGCTGCTGAAACTGCCTCTCAGTTTTCTGCCTGTGATCGGTTCGAGACGTGAGAGTTTTGGCAGATCGAGCCGGTAGGGAATCTGCGCCTTTTTGGCATAGGGGTAAATCTTGCCGTTTCGGAGTATCACTTTCCCCAGAGTGGTAACGACCTCCCCACCAATCAGGCCATAGCTCCCCTGCATATCGAGCGAGAGATCCGCCCTGTAACCAAAATCGGCTGGAAGTGTCAGATTGAAATCCCTCTGCACAGCCGCCCTGTCCGCGCTGCCGTTTCGGATACGCAGTCTCGCTTTGCCCCTGAGATTTTCCGGATCGAGTAGAGGTAAGCTAAGGTGCAGGTCAAAGCGGCCGGCAAGCCAGGGTTTCATGCCTGCAAGTATCAGCAAGCTTTTGATACTTCCCTTCTCGATATCGGCAACGATATCATGTACCTTCAGATCCTCTGTCTGCATGCAATACTTCACCTGCGCACCCATCGCACTGCCGCTGCCGTCAACACTGAAACGCTTCAACGTACCCACAGCCGTACCATCTATCTCTATTTTGACAGGTGTATGTACCCCGATCCGCTCGCCAATATCCGCAGCATGAAGCTGATACTTCAGATCGAAAGCACGGGCAAAAAGCTCCAGCGAGCCTTCCACATGTGCATTGATACGATTGTCCAGCAGAATATCCGCATCTATAGCGGAGGGCATCAGCCGGAAATGCTGCAGTTCCACCTTCACAGGAGCACTCTTTTGGGCAAGATAGCTGTTGAGTATGGGCATGAGCGTACTGTTACCACTGCCGGTGAAGAGGAGCCAGTAAAGCAAACCACCGACACCTGCGACAAAAGCGATAAAACCGAGAAGATATTTCATCGAATCCCTTTTTTGATAAATTGTTCCGATTTTACCGAAAAAGTGATAATCTCTGTGCTATACTCCGGAAATGGTACGAGATCACCTGTGCAAAATCCGACACTTTCTCATCACCGTCTTCACCCTCTCAGTGCTATCTCAATGCACGCTGCATGCGATCGACTTCGCTGCACAACTGGACGCTTCCAGAGACTATACCCTCACTATGAGTCACACTTTTCAAAAAGTGATGACCCAAAAGTACCTTACGATGCTCGAGAATATTGACGGCTATTTTGCACAGGAGTGCGATAACAACATCAGCTGCACCAGGGAGATACACAAAAGCCGAATGCAGTTTGTCTTCTCTGCCGATGATCAGGGGCGCTTCAACATTCACCTGCGCGGAAAGGTGATCTTGCCGAGGCTGCAAAAACGTACAGAAGTGACATTTTCCCAGCGGGATAACGAAGCGATCGACAATCAGCGCGCAGCCAGTGGCTACGACGACGTCATCAAAGATAAAAAGCTGCGTGTCGGTCTGAAATACTACTTCTACAGAGAGCGCCGCAGCAACGCCTACGCCAAGCTTAACCTCAAAATTGCAGCACCGTTTGGCCCCTACCTCAAGCTCGGTATCTACAAGAGCTACCTGCACAGCGATTTTCTGGAAACGACACTCAACCATGCCCTCTACTACTACCCAAACGGCAACGATCTTGCGGCATCGACACAGATCGCCTTCTACAAACCACTGACACTCGACTACTGGATCGGACAGGGGAACAGGCTCTTCTGGGAAGGCGGAGACAAACTCTATTTGAGAAACAATCTCATCCTCTATCAGATCTTTGACCTGAACAATCGCATCGCTTATCGCATTGACTTTACCACCTCCTACACGCCCGACAACCGCTTCCGGCAGGAGAATTGCAGCCTCAGCAGCGCCGCCTTCCATCGCTTCGACAAATGGTTCTTCATCGAAGTGGTACCTAAAATAGATAAATGCAGAAGCAACCACTATAAAACTGCTCTGCATTTTACGCTCAATCTGGGGGTTTTACTGGGGAGGTAAGTGCGGATTTGAGTAACTAAAAATAAGTGCTAGTTTGTGTACAAATTATCCTTTCATCACACGATCTCACTGCGCGCAGCCACTCTCGCAGATAGGAAGAGCTTGTTATTGCATTGAACCATTTCAATACATCTCATGTGTCGGTTCGATCTGGTGAAAAAGCCGCAAAACAGATTAGCAAAGCGTAATTTCAATACATCTCATGTGTCGGTTCGATACTAATTGTTACCAAAATGAAGCAGCGAGGTGCTAAAATTTCAATACATCTCATGTGTCGGTTCGATCGGCATAGCCTCAACTTTTTTCTTTATTTCAGAAAGATTTCAATACATCTCATGTGTCGGTTCGATTGTAGTCTGGGAAATCTGGTTAATAAGATAGATATATTTCAATACATCTCATGTGTCGGTTCGATTGTATATCTAAGCTCAAGTCTTTTTATTGTGCTTTCATTTCAATACATCTTATGTGTCGGTTCGATTCCTCAAAAGCCATTCTCATTCAAACTCCTAGATATATTTCAATACATCTCATGTGTCGGTTCGATTCTCAAGAGTACCACTGATTTTGTCTTTTTCATCCTATTTCAATACATCTCATGTGTCGGTTCGATATTGAAGGGTCCACATAAAGACTACCGGGTTGGAGATTTCAATACATCTCATGTGTCGGTTCGATTCGATATTTCGCTCTAAACGGTAAAATTGTAAAAACATTTCAATACATCTCATGTGTCGGTTCGATAGAAGATTGGCAGGGGCTTTACTGGAGGCTGAAGGATTTCAATACATCTCATGTGTCGGTTCGATGTGTATCTAACGTTCTCATCGCCCTCGTCTGTGCATTATTTCAATACATCTCATGTGTCGGTTCGATTTTCTCGTCCTGCTATTGAAGTGTTGACTGAAGAGCATTTCAATACATCTCATGTGTCGGTTCGATTTTATGTTTATCTGGCAACGCATCAAACACTGCACGATTTCAATACATCTCATGTGTCGGTTCGATAAAGGTGATTTCGGGCTTTTGCGATAGTGCTTATGCCTTTCATCTTCAGGATTTCGGCGATGCTTTAACTTTTTTCCAACTGTTTTGATATAAAACAATGACAAGTTAAAGATCGTTTGTAAGTCCTATTATAGCAGAGTTTGACGGGTTTTGGCAAATTTTGCGGCTGGAAAATTCAGATAAAGATAGATTCACTGTCGGCAGTGTCACTACTGCCAAGTGTCTCTTCGTCAAATATGGCTTTGCTTTGAAGTTTGACGATCGAGACGAAATCGATCTCTTTGTCGATGATTTTTTCGATCTCATGTTTGAATTTGATCAGATTCGCCGGGGTGATATTGCCGCGAAATACGCTCTTTTGGTGGTGTTTAAAATACTTTTTACAGCATTTAAAGACTTTGGCGACTCTGTTCTTGCCGGCGTCGCTTTCACGATCGGCGATGTCGTAAAAGACAAAGGCGTAGTTGTAGTTAAAATTTTTCCTGCTCAACACTTCTCCTTCATCGAAAAAGGTTTGAACGGCACACCTTCGACCAGATATTTGATGAGCTTGTATCCGTCATAGCGAATGGCGCTTTTATAGGTGGTTTTTCGTTTGATGTCAGGTGTTAAGCTAAAATGTACCACAACTGCAGAGTAAAAATGTACCACTAAGATACACTACACTTCTCGAAATAGATCAGAGGAGAGAGGTGTATGATAACATATGAGGAGTATATAGTGATA
>JALWPY010000053.1 GCA_026994915.1 Campylobacterales bacterium | reverse complement strand
TGACATGAGAGTATTTTCCGTAGTTGAGCGTACCGTCCATCTGCAGTTTCATCTTCTTTTTGAGACGGTTGTAGATGACTGCCGAAACCAGTGGCATCTCTTTCTCGTTTGCCGCCTCTTTCTGTATAATCGAAGCGATGGTGATATATTTTGAAAACCACAACTTTTCGTCATATTGCCCCAGCAGTCGCTTTGCTGTTTTACGGTGCTTTTGCAGCGATGTATCGACCAGATAGTCGATCAACCCTTCTGCATCGATCCCTTTGGGTACACGATAGGTTTCGGCAAGTAACACCCCTTCGGGAATATCTGTCTTTTTTGCATACGCTTCATGAAGTTTCGTTACATTCAAATCAAGCTCTTTTGCCAGTTGCTGAAAAAAGAGTTCCCGTGTTTCACCGGGTATCAGTGTTACATTTTGCAACGCCGCTTTGGCATGGGTGATTTCGTACAGAAATTTTCCACGCGGCATTGTCGTTGCAGGCAGTGTAATCCATCCCGCCTGCGGATAGCCGATCAGCTTGGTCATATAATAATCGATATCGCCTAAGTCAATCCTCTCTTTGTCATGAAGATAGTGTATGACCGATCTGGTCGAACCTTTGGGAATAAAAAGCGTTTTGGGAACGGTGATATTCTCTTTCAGATAACTCTGCAGATAAAAATAGCCTCCGGCTATCCCAAGCAGTGTAAGAAGTATCAGAAAAAGAAGGGTTTTGAGGAGTTTGGCAATCATCTATAATACCCACTTCCCCCAAAAGGGGAGGAAGTGAAGAAACTCCTCTATTTAATCATCTCTTCGAGCATTTCAGGGCTCACCTGATCGAAGTTGAGATATTTGTAGACTTTCTCTCTCATATCCGGAGTGATCTTTTTATTCATGATCTCCAGATACTCCTCTTTGGTCGGAAGACGTCCGAGCAGTGCCGCAACCGCCGCAACTTCCGCAGAACCGAGATAGACCTGTGCACCTTTCCCCAGACGGTTGTCGAAGTTTCTCGTTGAAGTGGAAAAGACCACTGCATTGTCCGCGACACGTGCCTGGTTACCCATACAGAGTGAACATCCGGGAATCTCCGTTCTCGCACCTGCCGCACCGAAGATCGCATAGTAGCCTTCCTCTGTCAGCGTCTTTTCATCCATTTTGGTCGGAGGTGCAATCCAGAGCTTCGACTTCACAGCACCCTCGCCTTTGAGCACTTCGCCCAGTGCACGGAAGAGACCGATATTGGTCATACATGAACCGACAAAGACTTCGTCGATTTTCTCGTTCGGCCGGCTGCTGTCCGCCAGTACTTCCGTCAGCGTCGCAACATCATCCGGATCGTTCGGACACGCGACGATCGGCTCGGTTACTTCATTGAGGTCGATCTCAATCACCGCCGCGTAGGAAGCGTCCGCGTCTCTCTCCAGCAGTTCCGGATTTTCGATCCACGCTTTCATTTTATCCGCACGTCTTTGCAGTGTCTGTGCATCCTGATAACCGTCTTTGATCATCTGCTCAATCAATGCGATGTTAGACTTCAAATACTCGATGATAGGCTCTTTGTTCAGTTTAACCGTACAAGCCGCCGCACTTCTCTCTTCCGAAGCATCCGCCAGCTCAAACGCCTGCTCACATTTCAGATCTTCCAGACCTTCTATTTCGAGAATTCTTCCGGCAAAAACATTCTTTTTACCCTGTTTCTCTACTGTCAGCAGACCCTCTTTGA
>JALWPY010000052.1 GCA_026994915.1 Campylobacterales bacterium | reverse complement strand
GTCTCCACAGTACAGGGCAATCCGATCGCGGGACTTGCACATCATGAGATCGGGCACATGATAGAGACCCCGACACAGGCGCCGATCCACACGGCCGATCTGCGCACGACACTCGAAGATCCCGCCTTCGTAATCTTTACCAGTGGTACGAGCGGCCCCAGCAAGCCTGCGCTCTTTTCCCACCGCCGCATGATCGGCGCGGGCATCGCCTGGTCGCTACGTACCTTCATGAAAGAGGAGCATAGCTGCTACATCACCCTGCCACTCTATCACGGCAACGCACTCGCAGTCGCCTTTTCGGCGGTCGTAGCGGCGGGGGCGACAGCAGTGCTTCGGCCGAAGTTTTCAGTGACACACTTCTTTGAAGATGTCAATCGTTTCGGCTGTACCCATATGGTCTATATCGGAGAGCTCTGGCGCTATCTGCTCTCCCGACACCCGGACAACCCCAACCGCACCCTGCACACAATCTTCGGCAACGGTTTGCACAAAAGCCTCTGGCTCGAAGCGACCAGACGCTACGACATCACCCATGTCGTCGAACACTTCGGTGCGACGGAGATGCCCGCATCGGCCCTGACCAACTGGATGGACGTGCCCGGCTACTGCGGTTACATTCCACCATCCCATCCCGATGCCAAAGATGTGCTGCTCATCGACGAGGCTGGCAACGAAGTCCCCAAAAACACACCCGGCGAAGCGATCTTTCGTGTGCCGAACAACCGGTACCGCGGCTATCTCGACCCGGCTCTGGACAAACCGAAACTGCTGGAGCGTGACGGGGTGCTCTGGTGGCGATCGGGTGATCTGCTGACACGAAGCGAAGAGGGATTTTTCACCTTTGTCGACCGTGCCGGGGACAGCTACCGCTTCAAGGGGGAGAATGTCTCTTCCCGTGATGTCGAAGAGGTGCTGCTCGAAAGCGGCCTCGTCGAGGAAGCGGTGGTCTACGGCATCAAACTCCCGGGTGTTGAGGGGAAGATCGGGATGACGTCGCTGCTGCCCAAAGAGGAGATAGACTCCGAAACGCTTGCCAAACTGCTGAAACATCTGAAAGCCCATTTGGCCGACTACGCGCTGCCCTGGTTTCTGCGCATCGCATCCGGGCCGCATACAACCACCTCCACGCTCAAGATACAAAAAAAGGCGCTTGCCGGGGAGGGAATCGACGGCTACCGCAAAGCACCGCACTACATGCTGCTGGATGGACGCTACGTGCCCCTCACGGAAGAGACCTACAAAAAGATCCAAAACGGCAGACTGGAACCGGGCAAACGATGAAAAAAGAGAAGCTGATCGTCGCAACACGGTTGCACACCACCAACGAAGCGATCCCCATCGACAATAGCAAACTGCATGCATGGTGCAGCGGCGTGCTGGGCTACTGCAACGAACTGATCCTCGTCGTGGACAGGCGCTACTACGATTCGCTGAGGGATCTTTTCGATGCGTTCGGCGAGCGGATACGGGTCTTTCGCATCGATCCCTGGATCAGCTTCACGCAACCGCTCAATATGATTGTCGAAAAAGCGCTCTCACTGCATGCCACGCAACTGCTCTTTCAGAGTATCGAAGTGACGCTCGGTGCGGAAGATGTCCGTATGCTCCAGCACCATCTCGATAGTGACACACTCGTCGTCGGCGCCAAACTCCACCCAAAACACGGCGCCCAAAAAGGGAAACAGCCGCTCAACGGCTGGAACAGTCCGTGGAACACACTGGCGCTGTGGGACCTGCAGAAGCTGGGACTGACGGGATTTCTGACTATCTCCAGCGGCAATATAGAGGGGATTCCCGGCGGTGTCGAAGAGGTGGTAGTGATCTCCCTGCTGCAGTATCTCAAGGCTAACACCATGCAGGCGAAACTGATCGACCTGCCCACTGTCCACTGGGACGCGACGTGGGAGTGTGCCCTGCGGACAAAGTATCATGAGAGCAAGATGGCCTCCAAAGGCGAGCGCGCATGGAAGCAGTTGCAGGTACTACATATCAAAGATGGAAAGGTGACGGTATTATGATCGATGTTCTGGTAGTGGGGACGGGAGAGTATGTGACGGGACTCGCGGGCGAAGCGGTGGCCCAGTCGGACAAGAGTTTCGGTGTCGTGGCGCTGAGCCTCTTTGACATGCGTGACAGGGGACTGGTGGGAAAGATCATGCTCGCGGGCAGAAACGGCCGACGTTTCAAGGCGATTCGTGACCACTTCGAAACCAACCTCAAAGGCGCCTACCCCACGCTCGATGTCTCATTCGAAGCCTTTCCCGCCGAACCCGTCACCGATCCCTACGCCTACAAAACAGCCCTCAAAAAGCTGCCCGAAGGGTCTGCGGTCATGATCTTCACGCCCGACGATACCCACTTCGCCATCGCAAAAGATGCGCTGGAAGCGGGGATGCATGTGCTCATAGCGAAGCCTCTGGTCAAAACAGTAGCCGAACATGACGCTCTCGCGAACTTAAGCGCAAAAAAAGGGCTGCTGACGATGCTCGAAGTACACAAACGCTACGATCCGATCTATGCCGATGCAGTCGATCGTATACGCACATTTGGCGATTTCAGCCACTTCAACGCCTACATGAGCCAGCCCAAAAGCCAACTCGAAACCTTCCAAGCGTGGGCAGGGATCTCCAGTGACATCAGCTACTACCTCAACGCTCACCATATCGACCTGCTCGCATGGGCTCTGACGGACCGCGCCCGACCGATCAGCGTCTATGCCACGGCCGCTACCGGCGTGGCGAATAAAAAACTGGGACGCAATGTCGAAGATACGATCACCCTCACCGTAACATGGGAGAATATCACCAGCGGCAACCTCGGCACCAGCATCCATACCGCATCGTGGATCGCCCCGCCCTCCGACGTCCACTCACAGCAGCGCTTCTTCTATATGGGACATGAGGGGGAGATCCATGTCGATCAGGCACACCGTGGCTATACCCTCGCAACCGATGCCCAAGGGTTTCAAAGTGCCAATCCGCTCTTCATGAAATATACCCCCAGAGAGGGGAGATTTGCCGGGCAGGAAGGGTACGGATACAAGAGTCTGGAGCATTTTATCCTCTCTGTGGAGAAATTGCGACAAAAAAGTATCGATCTTTCAACACTTGACAAAAGGCTCCCGACCGTTGCCAATACGCGCACGACGACACAGATTCTTGAGGCAGGATACCGCAGTTTGCAAGAAAATGTGCCGATTGTGCTCTAAAAGCTTTACTTTATCCTAAAAAACAGATATAATGATCTCAGATGAAGGATAGGCTTGAGAAATCACAGTCTATTGCAATTGCTTTAAGTTACTGCGTTAGACCCCGATCACTCTTCCCATTTTGATTCAGATATTTTTACAAAGGTACTACATATGGCAGATTTGCTACATGGAACCGTCAAATGGTTCAACGACGAAAAAGGTTATGGTTTTATTCAACAAGAGAATGGTGGAGATGATGTGTTTGTTCACTTCAGACAAGTCAACCACAATGGACCAGGACGCGTGACTCTGCAAGACGGACAGCAAGTAACATTTGAGATCGGTGAAGGACACAAAGGCCCTCAAGCCCAAAACGTAACACCACTCTAATCCAAAAACTTCAAAACGGGAGCTGCATGCTCCCAACCCCTATTCTTCTGCTATAATATTTCAAACTACATATTTTCTCTTTTCAAGGTATATTTGATGCAAAACAGACACATATCTTTTTCCAAAATCATCTTATTGTCCCTGCTACCCATATTTCTGCTGGCTTCATGCGGTGGCGGCGGAGACGGTGAGGACGATTCCCATCTCGACGACAACAGCAGCTTCACCCTCCATGAAAATATCTATATGCCCAAACGCGGCACATCTTTCAGCATCGTGCTCGACGGCAAGATTCCTGCTGATTTCAGCGGCGATGTCGTCGATCTGGACGCCTTCGACACCAGTGCCGAAACGGTCGCCGCACTCCATGCAAAAGGGAAAAAAGTCTTTGCCTACCTCTCCGTGGGATCATGGGAGGAGTATCGCCCGGACAAAGACCGCTTTCCAAAGGAGGTTGTCGGAAAGAACTATCCCGGCTGGGAGGGCGAAAAGTTTCTGGACATACGTGCCGTCGACAAACTGGCCCCTCTGATGCGCAAACGCTTCGACATGATCGCACGCAAAGGGTTCGACGGGATCGAACCGGACAACATCGATATCTATACCGAAGATGCCGATGAGAACAACGGCACGGGGTTCAACCTCACGCTCGAAGATGCCCGAAAATATGCGCAGTTTCTGATCGACGAAGCACACAAACGCCACCTCAGCATCGGGCAGAAGAACGCACCCGAACTGACAGAAGCCTACGGAGACCTCTTCGACTGGGCACTCCTCGAAGATCCCTTTTATGAGAAATTCGCACCCGTTTTCAAAATCTATACCGAGCATGACAAAGCGGTCTTTGCCCTCTCCTATCTGGACAATACATCCAAAGAGAAATTTCTGCGCGAATACTGTACCCAGGCGGTGCCACTGGGATATACCGCCATCCTCAAAGACCGCGATCTCACCGCCGTCGAAACGACATGTCCCAAACACTGACTTATCGTGTCGACCGGTCGGGCCGGCGCAAGCATACCTATCTGACGATCCAGAAAGACGGCACCCTGCTCGTCAGGGCCAACCTGACCATCTCACAAAAGGCGATAGAGGCGTTTGTCACAAGTAAGAGAGAGTGGATCGAGGAGAGAATAACCGCTTTGCGTGAAGCCGAGGAGCATGCACGCACACACTTCATGCTGCTGGGGAATCCACAGGTGCGGGAGGGGCGTACGGATGAGAAGATCGATGCCCTCTACCGCGAAACGGTCAAAGCGATCGTCACCCCGCTGGTCGAGCGATACAGCGAAGAGATGGGGCTCTTCCCCACCCGTGTCTCCTTTCGCAAAAACCGAAGCCGCTGGGGAAGCTGCAGCAGTAGAGATACCCTCTCCTTCAACATACAACTGGCACAGACGCCACCGGAATTTATCGAGTATGTCGTCGTGCATGAGCTGGCACATATTCGGCATAAAAATCACTCCAAGGCATTCTGGAAGCTCGTCGCCGCGCATCTGCCTGACTATAAGACCCGGCAAAAGTGCGTCAAAGAGAGGCGCTACCTTTTATAGAATCTCTTTGAGCAGCGCTTCATGCCCCTTGAGCAGTTTAGCGTTATACTCGGTTGTTGGGCTGAGAGAGGGGGTGTAGTAAGCTTCCCGGACCCGATCCTTGACCCAGGTGTACTCCGCCCAGTTTCCGCCATTCTCTTTGACTACTTTCATCTCCAGCGTGGCAAGACTGGTAAAATCTTTTAACCCATTAAAGACATCGCTGATGGAGAAGTCGTCCGACTGCTCCTTTTTGTCATACTTCTCCTTGAGCTTTTGGGCTTGCTCCTTTTCGACAATTTTGACCTTTTTGGCAAGTGCGAGAAATTTTTCGACCTGCGCTTTGGTCAGCTTGCCGTCGGCAGGCGGTATGAACCTGTCCTCTTTCGCTTTTTCGATCACATCTTTGTTGTAATCCCCTTTGGCCATCGACTCGACATAATCTTCTACCGGGTTCTCACTCTTTTTTGTACTCTTTTGCACTGGTTGCGACTGACCGATCTCTTTCATCTGCGGTGGTACGATGACATCGGGACGCATACTTTGCATCATGTCGCGTGGCGTAAAGAGCCGTCCCAGCGTCATGCCAAGCAGGATCGACACAACAAACGATGCGATCAGAAAAAAGATGAAGTGCTTCACCCTCTCCGAAACGGGCACATCGAGAAAAACGGGAATTGCACGATAGAGCAGTACCAGTGAATAGATCCCAAGGCCCAGTGAGATGACCCATCCGACAAACGGCAATGTGCCCAGTACCTGTCCGACCAGGGAAGGTACAGAGATCCAGAAGAGCATGGCGACAGCACGGTTGAGATCGTTTTTACCTCCAAGCATCCCCGCCAGCCAGGCAGCAATCCACCCCAGTAGCACGATGGAGATGCCATACATCACAATCGCCCCCACAATTTGCAGCAGCATATCGGTCATGGAGGGGCGCACGACACCTATCATCGGCAAATGATAGCCAAATATCTTGAGCAAAATAGCGCTGAGTATGGCTGTCACGCCTATCACAGGGAGTACCATGCTTTTGAGAAACAGACTCCACTCTACGCTTTTTTCAATCTCCTCCTCCCAAAGTGGTTCCGGTTTAAGTATCGCTCTTTGAAGTGATGAGATAAGCTGATTGAACGGCATGGTTTCCTCCTTGGGAATTTTTCTATATTAATATGGTAGTGCAACATTTTTTAAACTCATATTAATAGTAATATTATAAAATATATTTTTCAGACTAATATAAGGTAAAATCGTTGGATATCTTTCAGGCTATTGTATTGGGTATTGTCGAGGGGATGACGGAGTTTCTGCCGATCAGCTCCACGGGGCACATGATCGTCGTCGCCGACTGGCTCGGCATGGAACAGACGGAGGCGAATACCGCTTTCGAAGTGATCATACAGCTGGCGGCGATTCTCGCAGTCGTTTTCAACTACAAAGAGAAATTTTCCCTGCAGAAGATCGATTTGTGGACAAAGGTCTTTATCGCTTTTTTACCGATCGCGATCGTAGGATTTCTCTTCAGCCACCAGATCAAGGCACTTTTCAGCGTACCGGTTGTGGCGACGATGTTTATCTTCGGGGGTATCGTCTTTCTGATCATCGAATACTTCTATAAAGATGCCAGCCACACCACCACCGATGTCGAAGCAGTCACCTTCAGACAGGCCGCATGGATCGGCATCGCACAGGTGTTCGCACTCATACCCGGTACCAGCCGGGCAGGATCGACCATCGTCGGTGCATTACTGGTAGGGCTTTCACGTAAAGCTGCCGCGGAATTCTCCTTCCTCCTCGCCGTACCGGTCATGCTGGCCGCCAGCGGCTACGACCTGCTCAAGCATTATCAGGAGTTTTCGGAAGCCAACTTCGTTGCGCTGGGGGTTGGATTTGTCACCGCCTTCGTCACCGCTTGGCTGACGATGATGTTTTTCATCAAATTTCTGGAGAAATTCACCTTCGTCGCTTTCGGTATCTACCGCATCCTCTTCGGAGTGCTGCTCTTCTGGATGATGTCGCATGCTGGCTGAGATCGTCCGCTTCATCGTCGATACCGTCGCCGACTGGGGCTATGCAGGCATCTTTGCCATGATGTTTCTGGAGAGCTCCTTTTTCCCTTTTCCCAGCGAAGTGGCAATG
>JALWPY010000051.1:313-7289 GCA_026994915.1 Campylobacterales bacterium | reverse complement strand
CTCTCTGGGTCACAGACAACGACGGCCTCGTCAGCAGCAAATCGATCGAAATCCTCGTGCATCAACTGCCGGAAAATCAACCACCTGTAGTGGATCTCGGTCCAGATATACATATTCTCGCAAACGAATCGGCCACCATACATGCCAATGCAAGCGACCCGGACGGTGTCATAGATAAATATGTATGGAAAAAAGCGGGAGTTGTCGTTGCCGAGGGAATCTATATGCCTAATCTCACTACACCACCTCTTGCAGTAGGTACACATACCTATACACTTACTGTCACGGACAACAACGGTGAAGAAACTACCGATTCGATAGATATTATCGTTTCAGTGACCGGTGCCAGCGGCGGAAGCTGATCCATCACAGTCACCATACATTCCTGCACTTAGAGACAAGTGCAGGAAACACTTCTACTTCTTTTTCTCTTTTGAACTTTCATGGCCATAGCCATACCCATATCCATACCCGTATCCGTAAGCATCACGATGACTCAACGCAACACCGTTCAGGATGATACCCACAGAGGCAGATGAGATATTTTTCTCGGCAATGAGCTTCTCGAACTTTTTGATCATACGTTTTTCAGTAAAATGCGCTCGCGCGACCAGTAGCAGTACATCGATATGCTTGAGCAACAGCATCGTATCCGCAACCATACCTATAGGTGAAGTATCCATAATAATATAGTCATACTTATCTACAAGTGTCCGCATCGTCGTATCAAATTGTTTACTCATCAAAAGCCCGGCAGGATTGGGCGGTATCGGTCCTGCGGGAAAGAGATCCAGACCTTCACTGACAGGAACGATCACTTCATCCAGTGTATACTCACCGGCCAGATAGTTACTCATACCTTTGGCATTGGTTTTACGAAACTCCTGGAAAAGTCTTGGTTTTCGCATATCCAGATCCATCACCAGGACTTTGATATTGGCACGAGAAAGAGAACGGGCCAGTTCTGCGGAGATTGTGGTTTTTCCCTCCTTGGGAACGGAAGAAGAAACCATGATCACCTTACAGTGTTTATGCGTCGGAATCACAAACTGCAGATTGGTACGCAGCGCAATAAACGCTTCTTTAAATGCATGCTTCGCACTCTTTTCCGGTACGACACCATAGAGAGGAATATCCGTAATTTTTTCGATATCCTCCGCCTGATGGACTTTCGTATCGAGGAAGACTGACAAAAAGGCATAGGCAAGACCCAGCATCAGCCCCACCAGGAAACCTACCGCAACAAGGAACTTTTTGTTGGGTTTAAAGGGATGCTTGGGAACCAGCGCCGGATCGATGACTTTCGTATTGATCGTTGTCGATGCTTTGGATATCTCGACTTCCATCCTCTTTTGCAGTAAAAACGTATAGATATTCTCAGTCAGTGTAAAGTTACGCTTCAGATCAGCCAGCTGCATACTGACACCGGGCAATGTCTTGAGAATACGCTTACTTTTGTCGATCTCTGCCTGTACCATCGCCTGCTGCATCCGTGTGCTCTCATAGAGTGCCCGTATAGATTTTTTGATCTGAAGCGTCAGCATCCCAATATTGCTCTGCAGTTCCGAGATATTTTTTTGCAGATACTTTCTGATCGTACTCTGTAAACGCTGTACTTCACGAGAAAGCGATACCACACGCGGGTGTTGCGGGGTAAAATCTTCGCGAAGCTTCGTATAGGTACTTTTCTTCTCTCTATAGAGTTCCAGAAGTGTATTGAGCTCCGGATCGGGGGTGATAGAGATACTCCAGTCCCGTGCCTGCTTCTGGTACAACTCCAGTTTCTCCAGTTTCTGACGGATCTCTTCCATCCAGGCAGTGATCTGTGCAGTATCAATGCCTATTGCAGAGAGTGCGACAACATCGGCAGTATCGATCTTCGCCTTATGAATCAGTCTGGAGAGCAGTTCTACCCTCTTTTGAAACTGTGTATTTTGCTCCTCACTCGATGTGAGCTTGCCAATCATAGCAGAGCCACCTTCATCTCCGGATGAGACGAGTGCATGTTTCTCCTGGAACCGCTTCAGTTTATCTCCATAGTTTTTCAGTGTTTCACGGATAAATGCCAGACGCTGCTCAAGAAACTCCAGTGTTTTCTTGTTTTCGTAGGTTTTGTTATCGAGGCTGTACTGGATGTAGATATTTGCTATCTCATCGGCAACCTTTTTTGCCCGCTGTGGCAATGTATCTGCATAGTAGATCTCTATCAAATCATCAGCCGGCTTTTTGATCGTCAAATGCCCTATGATATTCTGCACCAGAGCGATCTTATCGCGATTGAGCTCAAACAGATAGGCATGGTCTTCGAAGTCACGCTTCTTGATCACCTGTATCGTAAATTTTTTGGTTTTATAGAGTGCGCCAAACTTCAATCGCTTCTTATATTGCTTCCCATTGAGCGACAATTTATAGTGTCGGGAATCGACTTGCATGACCTCAAATGCATAGTGCATGATTTTAGGATCTATTTTTTCGAGTTTCACAACAAATGGCCCTTCATAAACCTCGATCTTTTTGATCGTGATGCCGTTAAATTTGACCAGTTTATAGTAACGCTTCGTCAAGTCGATATTCTCTACCACACGGGAGATGATTTTACGTGATTTCAGGATGCGGATATTGGCTTCAAGAGCGCCGGAAGAGCCTTTTTGTGCTGCACCCGGCAACAGACTCTCCAGGGGAGAGGTTTTTTTCCCTTCGATAGACAGCAGGGTGCTGGTTCCATACATTGGCACCAGCAAATAGGCATATATCGCCACAGCAAGCGTAAAAAAGAGCGTAATAAAAGCGATACTCCATTTGTAACGCTTCAGCGTCTCCCATATAAAGGAGAGGTCCAGTTCCGTTGTATTGGTATCAGTCTGCATCACTTACGTCCATTGGTAATATAGTCTATTGATAAATATGTTCCCAGTGTGCTCGAAATCAACGACAGGATCGGCAAATAGTCGTTGATCGTGACCTGAACCGCTTTCATATATCTTGGTGGAACATAGACGATACTGTTGGGGCGAATCATCAGATTGGTGGCATTGATCGCCGCAAGACTGGTCATGTCGATCGTCCTTATAGTCTGCTTTCCGAGCGGACCGCTGATGATGTTGATGGCATTTCGCTTGGCATGGTCTGTAAAGTCACCCGATTTCGCCAACACTTCAAAGAGGGAGATACCAGATGGCGGTATCTCAATGACACCAGGTCCCCTCACCTCTCCAAGAACATAGATGCGTGTGTTGGTGATACTCACTTTGACAAAAGGATCATTTAAAAAGCTGCGATAACGCTGCGTCAGATAGGCACCCGCCTCTTTTTCTGTCATACCCGCCAGTTTGACAACACCTAGAAGCGGCAGATAGAGCGTTCCATCCAGATCGACCAGATATTCCACAGACTTGGTAGCAGGCGTAGATTCCTGCTTCGCGTCGACAGCATCACTCAAAGAGAGTTTTTTGGATTTATTGTAGATATCGATCTTGAGTTTGTCAGATGGCAAGATCTTACTCACATAGTGAAAGGAGACAGGTACTTCAGATACAACTACTTTGTTGAGCCGCTGTTCAGGAGATTTTACCGGAGGGAAAAAGACTTTGGCCAGTGTCGTACTTCGCGCGTCTACTTCCTGATCAGTTTTTTTATCCTGAAAGAGTGTGTACTCTTTCATCCCGCATCCACTTAGCAGAAACAGGACTATCCATAAATACTTCATAGCCATCATATACTCCCGAAAAAGGCGATTATTTTAATGGATATGATAGCATAAGAAGTTTAAATAAATAAATATTTTTAATTTTTTATAATATTTTTATAATATTTTTGAATTATTATATCTTCACTGAATTCTTTTAAGACTTTCTCACGGCCTCTCTGCCCCATCTGTCTGCGCTCCTCTTCAGTCAGTTCGATCATATCCTCCATCTTTCTGGCGAGATCCTGCGCATCCTTCACACGACACAAAAAACCATTGAGACCATTGTCGACAACATCCTTACAACCGGGAACATTCGTCGTGACGATGGGCTTCGCCATGCTGGCCGCTTCCAGCAGTGCGCGGGACAACCCTTCTCTGTAGGAGGGAAGTACCACGCAGGAGACTTTCTCTATGACCTTGCGTATATCGTCAGTATGCCCCAGGTACTCGACCAGCCCCTCCTCTATCCAGCCGGACAACTCTTTTTGCGTCGTCGCTGTAGGATTTTTCTGATACAAACTCCCTACGATCTGGAAGACAACATCCGGATAGCGCTTTTTAAGCATTCTAATCGCTTCGATATACTCCCCGATACCTTTATCTCTGATCAATCTTCCGATAAAGAGAAATGTGATTTTTTCAGGTACAAAATCGACCGGCTTGAAAGCTTTCGTATCTATCCCCGAGCCTGGAATACGCTCAGCTTTCGATTTTGGAATAAACCGGTATTTGATGAAAATCTGCATATCGTCGTAGTTTTGAAAAAAGACTTTTTTCGCACGCCGCTGCGTCAACCATAACAAACCTCTGGCAATCAGAGAGCTGAGATTGTTACTCAAAAACACCGTACCAAGCCCTGAAATGTTGTTAATGACAGGAATCTTCAGAAACGATGCCGCCAGAGTACCGTAGATATTGGGTTTGATCGTATAGTGCAGGATGATATCAGGCTCGACCTGTTTATAAATTTTCAACAAATCAAAAAAAAGAGCCAATTCCCGGATGGTATTTGTACTGTCATTGTTCAATGCCAGATCCTGAAAAAAGAACCCATCCTGCCGGAGTTTGGGGCTGTATGCGTCTTCCGGCGCTATCACCACTATCTTGTAGCCTTTGTTTTGCAACGCTCTGAGAAGATTCATGCGAAAATTATAGACATTCCATGAAGTATTGATAACAACAGCGATAGTTCCTTTTATCTTCATATTATCTTTATCGCCTTCTTTATGGATTGCCTATATCATCAATCTGCTTTATTATATCTTTTCTCTCATTAGAACTTTTTGGAGACTTTAGATCGTGACACCGATCTGCTCAGATCTCCCATCTCTCTTTCCACATCTCAAACATCAGGATAAACCAGATCAAACTGACATTGACATAGCGTCCGGAGTTGTAAAAAGCATCGAGCATCTCTTCTATCTCAGATACGTTATAGATAGCACTTTTTTCCAGCCTCTGCGGTGAAAGATAGCGCTCCACCATCGGCCGGAGATCTCCTCTCATCCACTCCTCCAGCGGTATCTGAAAGCCCGATTTCGGTCGCTCGATCAGTTTTTTTGGAAGATGTTTATAGAGTATCTGTTTGAGGAGATATTTGCCTGTACCGTTTTTATACTTTACCGGTAACGGAACACGTGCTGCAAATTCGATGATCTTATGGTCCAAAAGCGGTTCTCTGGCCTCGATACTCACAGCCATAGAAGCACGATCGACTTTGGTGAGTACATCATCCACCATAAATGTCTTATAGTCCACCACCATCATCTGCTCCAACGGCGAAAGTGCACCAACCTTCGCAAAGATGTCAAATCCAGTCCCACTGAAATCGATTGCGCTGTTTTTCAAAACCTTCTGCAGCGTTCCTTGATCGACATAAGAACTTGCATTGATGAACATCTGCGCAAAATCTTCACTCTCAATCGCATTTTTAAATTTCTGATATTTGTCTTTGATATTTTTTTGACGCAGACCAGCAGGGAGGAAGCTGTTCATCTTTGCCACAACACTTTCCCCAAGCAGATTTGTGACCACTTTGAGGAGATCTTTTTTGAGTCCGGAGCCGGGTAAAGCCGCCATTTTTTCCAATGCAAAATACTTACTATATCCGGCAAACGCTTCATCACCGCCATCGCCGCTGAGCACGACCGAAACACTCTCTTTTGCAAGTCTGGAGACCAAAAGTGTCGGTATGGCGGAACTGTCTCCAAACGGCTCATCGTACATGTACGGCAGCTCCCGGATCACCTCGAGCATCTCCTGCGTGGTACAGTAAAGCTCTGTATGATCCGTACCGAGATAGTACGCGATCTCTTTGGCAAACTCCGCTTCGTTGTACCCCTTCTCTTCGAACCCTATCGTAAAGGTTTTCAACGGTGTCTTGGATACTTTTTGCAGAAGTGCCGTCACAAGCGTGCTGTCGACCCCACCGCTCAGAAAAACCCCGACAGGCACATCGGCGATCATCCTGAGCCCAAATGCCTCAGACAAAATCGTTTCGAGTTTTTCCAGCGCCTTTTCCTCACTCATCTCCAGCTTTGGAGAGAGATAGTGCTCTTCCACACGCCAGTACGCTTTCTCTTCATAGTGATTTTCCCGGAGGTCATACGTCAGATAGTGCCCCGGCCTGAGTTTGCAAGTCTCTTCAAAGATCGTCAATGGCGCAGGGATATACCCAAATCGAAAATAGAACGGCAGTGCTTTTGGGTCGATCTTTTTTGCAAAGCGCGGATGCTCGTAAAAGCTTTTCAACTCACTGCCAAAGAGAAAAAGCCCTTCATGATAGTAGTAATAGAGTGGCTTCACCCCTGCCCTGTCACGAATGAGATAGAGCTTCTCCTCTGCACTATCATAGATCGCAAAAGCGAACATCCCCCGAAACTTCTCCACACACACCACACCCCATGCATGAAACGCCTTGAGGATCACCTCCGTGTCGGTATGGGAGATGAAGTCATAGCCTATCGCGACCAACTCCTCTTTGATCTCTTTAAAGTTGTAGACTTCTCCATTGTGAATGATCGCCAGGTGCTCATGAGACATCGGCTGATTGCCAAGCTCTGAGAGATCGAGGATAGAGAGCCGCCTGTGCCCCAGCCCGAGTGAAAAATGCTCTCTCTCAAAAAAAGCACTCCCCACACTGTCGGGACCGCGGTAGGTGATGGCATCACGCATCTGATCCAGCAGAGATTTATCTGAGTTTTTGTGGTAGTCTATGAAACCGGTGATGCCGCACATAAAAATCCTACCTCTTTACTGATTATTCAAGCGCTGATTAATCCATTTCAG
>JALWPY010000051.1:0-303 GCA_026994915.1 Campylobacterales bacterium | reverse complement strand
CATCAGCTAATCTTTGAAGTCTTTTCTTCACAGCAGAAAGATCACTGAACGATGCTCTACCTTCCTGGACTTTTCTATCTCGGTTTTCCAATACTTCAAGATGCCATTTGGGAGTAAATTTATGTGTCTTGGCATTGGAACTTAAATCCTCCCATATCTGTTCCATAATCAACAGTTTTTCGTCAATCTTCATTTGATCCAAATTCAAAGTGATTTGCATAGCTATCCCAATTTTAATTTGATTATACCACACTGTTCGCCATAGCACCGTTGGCTGCTGCCGCTTTTTTCTCCATCCCCTGC
>JALWPY010000050.1 GCA_026994915.1 Campylobacterales bacterium | reverse complement strand
GCCGATTCGTTTGCGAGAATATGTATATCTGGACCGAGATCCACTACAGGTGGTTGATTTTCCGGCAGTTGATGCACGAGGATTTCGATCGATTTGCTGCTGACGAGGCCGTCGTTGTCTGTGACCGAGAGAGTCTTGACGTAACGATTGGTACCATCGTGGTTAAAATCATACTCAGGACGATAGACGAGGATGCGATCGAGTGTCTTGCCGGTACTGAGTAAAATACCGTCCATGTCGCGCCATTCGTACTTGGTAATACTTCCATCCGGGTCATAGCTGCCATCGTCTGTCAAATGTACAGTCGTACCGGACATGATATCGAGTACCGGAGTAGAGGTGTTATTATCGGGTGTGAGTGATTTCGCCTTGGCAACCGGTGGTTCATTGGTAGTGGAAGCACTGGTGCCTCTTGTTACTTTGAGAGATACAGGGCTGGGTGTCACTCCACCTTGCTCATCTGTGACATAAAGGGTCATATTGTATGTACCCTCTTTTGTGAAGAGTCTGTCGATCGCAGGTTCGGTAGAGAGCAATTTGCCACTTTCATCTCTCCATTCATAAGTCAGTCGATCACCGTCGGGATCACTGCTTTGTGAAGCATCGAAGAGAACGTTTTCATACGTGCCGACTTCACTTTTTGAGATGGTTACTTTTGGTTCAGGCATTGTATTGGTGGAATTGAGTGCGATATCCGGTGCCTGTGCTGTTGTTTTTCCTGATTGGCCACTGCATGCACTGAAGCTGGTAAGTATCGCAAGTGCAGCGAGCGAATAAACGATTTTTTTGGTCATGTTCCATCCTTTTTTGTCATAGAGTTAGTAGTGTGAGTAGCACATTCTATGCCATCATTTAACACTGCCAATCCATATAGTAGTTACATTATCTTACGTATAAAAACTTAAAAAATTATTAAAATATGGCTTATAATAAAAAATAACTTTGAAAGTTTAAATAGTTTAATTTTTTAGAAAATAGATATATGACAAAAGTTGAATTGAAACTATGATAATATCACATCTATCATATATGGTAAGGTATTGAGATGGAAAAAAAGTGGTATATTGCTTTGGTGCTGCCGCTCTGTATGCAGGCGGGGCCGTTTTATAAAACGACAAACTTTCAGGGATTTACGGGACTCATCAACACGCCAAATGCGGAAGTGATCGATGATGGAGAGGTGGAGTTTCAGTTTTCCAACCAGGTCGATGCTTTTCGGATACGGCATGAAAAAGATAAATATACAGCCGAAAACTACTTTGTCAATATCGGTCTGATGCCCAACCTCGAATTTAGCGGGCGGCTGGCGAATATAGAGTATAAAGATAAGCAAAACCACTCGTTCCCCTTTCTGGACCGTGACCTTTCGGGATCGGTGAAGTACCAGCTGCCGATCTATCATGAGTATCTGCCGCATATCGCCATAGGTGCCCAGGATATTGGTGGTACGGGGTATCGCTATAAGTCCAAATTTATCGTCATGACTCAGGCTTATGCTTTCATGCAGGGGTCGGTGGGCTACGGTTTCAGTTCCAATCACCTCGACGGTCTCTTTGGCGGGCTTGAGGTACGGGCGACTGAGTGGCTCTACCTGATGGGAGAGTATGACACGCAGGATACACGCGTCGGTTTGCGTCTCAATATGCCAAAAAAACTCTTCGATCTGGTCGATCTCTCACTGACGGCCAACAAAAATATCAACGACACCAAAGAGGATATCAGCCTCGCGCTCAATTTTAAAATAGCGCTGGGGAACAACCATGAAAACATAGAGCAGATGCCTCAGACATGCAATGTCGCCCCGGTTGACACGACACCTTCTGTCGTTCTCAAAGAGCCGTTGGTACAACAGGTCTCAAGCGAGACCCTCAAAACCAGACTGCAACGTTTTCAGGATGCTCTGGTTGGTTTCGGATTTGAAAATCTTGATCTGGGGATGAAAGGTGAACGTATCTACGTCGCTTATGAGAACAATGTCCTGGACCACAATGAACTCGATGCGATCGGTGTGATACTTGGCTATATGGTCAAATACGATCTGCCGTATGAAAAGTTTGAACTGGTGATCAAAAAGAGCAACCTCCCGGTGCGCAGTGTGCGGGGAAGTCTGCTACTCTATAAAGCCTTCATCAAAAATCTTTCCCAGAAAGCGGTGAAAGATTTCCAATACTCTGTAGAGATGGATAGTCGTTACGGCAATGAACCGCTGCGTCTCTTTGCGGAAAATCTCAACAGCAGCTATTTCAAGACACGCATTGAGCTGGCACCGGGGCTGAAGACCTTTGTCGCTACGGAAGTGGGTGTCTTCGACTATCTGCTCTCTCTGCGTCCGCTCGTACACTGGAATATCTACAAAGGGGTCGATGTGACTGCTGAAGGTGATATTCCGTTTCTGCGTAGTGACAACTTTAAAGAGGGTGGGGCGCTCCATGCGTTCGACGAGGGAAATAAACTGCGCAGTGCCTTCATCCACAAGAGTGATGTGTTTGGTGGTTTTGTCAATACATTGAGCCTGGGTACCTACCGTGACTATCTGGGTGGCTTCGACAACATGGCGTATACGGTAGACAACCATACCTTCGGGCTCAAAGTGGGTTACCTGCAGGATGACTCGCAGGATGTTGATGAGCGGGAGGTCTATCTGGGAAGTTACACCTACTACGATCCGACCTATGACGTTTTTCTGACGATCGGCGGGGGTAAATACTACAATCAGGATACAGGGTTCGATCTGAAGTTCAAGCGCTTTTTCGGGGATACGGCTGTGACGCTCTTCTATCAGAATACATCCTACGAATATGCCGGTATCGGGGTCGAGCTGCCGCTGACACCGCGCAAAGTGCCTGACGGGATGGTCCAGCTTAAAGGTGACAATGACTTCAGTTATAGCATACGCAGCAGTATCCGGGATACCTCCGGTGAAAATACGATCAAACCCTCCGGAGCAATCGATCCGCAACTCGCTTTCAATCCACGCTCACGCTTTCTCAACAGAGACAGGTTGTCGGAAGATTATCTGCTGGCGCATATTCTCCGTCTGAGAGATGCCTATTTTACCTATGTTATGGATGAGGGCCGCTAAGAGAGCTCTCAGGGTATCGCCGGCGGCGGTACTTCCTCTCCCAGAAAGGCGTAGCTTTTGCCGATGCGGGCGACTGGTTTGAAGGTGATGGTGAGTTTGTCATCATGTCGGGTGACACAGCAATCATCAATATACTGCTTCTCTATCTTCAAAATCACTGGAATCGTTTTACTCCCCTCCAGGTCGACCTCCTGATAGAGCGTACAGAAAAAGGCGCTGGGGATACCCTGTACGATGGGTGGGAAATCTGCTTCGATCTTTTGTGTCGGTATCTGAAAATAGTCCGCTTCACTTGTAGTGGCGTCCAGAGATTTGGAGCTGAAGTGCATGGGTTGGAGATGGGCTTCGTCGACGAGGCAGATGGTGCACTTCTTCGTTTCACGGAGGTTGCGCAGGGTATCTTTTGGGGTGCCGTCAGGTTTGTGTCCGATGGAGACGATCATGGTCGGTGGCTCTGATGAGAGTCCGGTGAAGTAGCTGAAGGGGGCGATGTTGATAAGGCCGTCATTGCTTTCGGTGACGATCCATGCGATGGGACGGGGGATGATCGTCTGGGCCATCAGCTGGTATTTTTGTGTCAGTTGTTTCTCTCTGTAGTCGATAATCATCATATTTCCTTTTACAGTATCAGCATCGCGTCGCCGTAAGAGAAGAAAACGTACTTTTTGGAGATCGCTTCATGATAGATCTCGAGTGTCTTTTCAAGTCCGATGAACGATGCGACGAGCATGAGCAGCGTCGATCTGGGAAGGTGGAAATTGGTCAGCAGGTATTCGACACGCTGCGGCGGATTGCCAGGATGGAGAAAAAGATCGCATGCGCCGCTGCTCTGATGCGTTCTGGCATAGTACTCGATCGTGCGGGTGACGGTGGTGCCCACGGCGAGGATCTTTTGCGGGCTGTCGATGATCTTCTGTGTCGAGGGAGGGATTTGGTAGGTTTCACTGTGCATGACATGCGCTTCCAGTTCAGAGGCTTCGACCGGTTTGAAGGTTCCGGCTCCTACGTGCAGGGTGACATAGCCGGTTGTGAAGCGCTCCTGCATCTCCTGAAAGAGGGCATCGGTGAAGTGCAGCGATGCGGTGGGTGCGGCGACGGCGCCCGGTTTCTGTGCGAAGAGAGTCTGGTAGTCGCTGGCATCCTGCACGGTATCTTCACGCTTGATATAGGGGGGCAGGGGGATGTGTCCGATCGTCTCTAGGATCGCATGCAACTGCGCAAAATCGACGACCTTCCCATGCCGGTAAAACTGTACGCTTCGTGTCCCGTCGGCATGCAGCTGCCGAACCACCGCTTTGAGGTTATGTTCGAAGAGGAGTTCGGTCCCTTTCTTCACTTTTCCCCGGATATAGACGAGAAACCTATTGTTTGGCTGTGGGGAGTTGAGCAGCAGTTCTACTTTCCCGCCGCTCGCTTTGTGGCCGAAGATACGCGCTTTGATCACTTTGGTGTCGTTGAGGAGGATCGCAGTATCGTGGGGGATGAAGCCCAGGATGTCGCGAAAGATCGCATGGGTGATAGTGTCGCTCTTTCGGTCATAGATGAGGAGTCTGGCGCTGTCCTTGGGTTCGGCCGGTTTGGTGGCGATGAGATCTTCAGGCAGCTTGTAGTCGTACGATGCTACCTGAAGAGGGTCGAGATCAGGCATCGTCCTCTTTTTTCTCCGGGTTGATATAGTGCGCGATCAGGATAGAGAGGCCGTAGAGCAGGATCATGGGGCCGGCCATCAGGAACTGTGTCAGGACATCTGGTGGGGTGAGCAGGGCAGAGGTGAGAAAGATGATGACCAGGGCGTATTTGAAAAACTCTTTGAGTGTCTGGTCAGTGACGAGTCCGATGGAAGCGAGGAAAAAGGTGATCGTCGGCATCTCGAAGGCGAGTCCGAAACCGAACATGAGCTTGGTGAAGAAGCTGACATACTCCCCTATACTTGGCAGTGCGGTGAAGAGCTGGGAACCGAAGTTGATCAGGAAAGCGTACCCGAAAGGGATGACGACGTAGTAGCAGAAGAGCGCTCCAAGCACGAACATGAAAGTCGCACCCGTGGCAAAAGGGATGACCATCTTCTTCTCATTTTCATAGAGTCCCGGCGCGACAAAAAGCCAGAGTTGCCAGAAGATGACGGGCAGTGAGAGGATAAATCCCGCAAAAAAGGCGACTTTGAGCGCGGTAAAGAAGGGTTCCTGGACTTTGGTAAAGATGACGGTACTGCCTTCGGGCAACACTTTGACCAGCGGTGCGATCATCCAGTGCAGCAGCGGTTGCCAGAAAGCGAACATGATGAAGAACATCACGATGACCGTCACAACGGAGATGGCGAGCCTTTTGCGAAGTTCGTAGAGATGGGGTTTCAGTTCCTCAAACATCTTTTTTCTTCCCTTTTTTCTTTTTCGGTTTCTTCTCGGATTTCTCTGTCAGTTTGTTTGCTTTTTCAGTTTTTTCGAGTGCCAGCTCTTCCTGCATCTCTTTGAAGATTTCGGCATCGGAAGGGCCTTTGTCGAGGCTCTCGAAGGAGTTTTTGATATCAGCGAAACCGTCGGTGAGATCGTCCATGACGTTGACGGAACTGTCATGCTTGATCTCGTCGACGGATTTTTCAAGCTGCTCTTTGTAACTGATCGCTTCCTCTTTGAGTTCTTTGAGGTGGACTTCCTGCTCGATGGACTCTTTGACTTCGTTGACACTTTTTTTGAAACTTCTGAAAAATTTGGCGATTTTGACCATCGTGTCGGGGAGTTTTTCGGGGCCGATGAAGAGTATCGCGATGATTGCGACGATCAGAATCTCGCCCAGGCTCATTCCAAACATACGTCTGTCCTTGCTTTGGATTTGGGAGATTTTAGCAAAAATCGTGTTAGAGTAAAGACAGGTTGGCAGGAAATAAAAAAGGCCCTGAAGCCGGATTGCTTCAGGGCCTTTCAGACAAGGAGATTCAGTGAGTCGGGTGGGGGATTACATCATCCCCGGCATGCCGCCCATTCCACCCATTCCGCCGCCCATGTCAGGCATTGGGGCAGGTTTATCTTCTTTGATCTCGCTGACTGTTGCTTCGGTAGTCAGCAACAGGCTGGAGACGGATACCGCATTTTGCAGTGCGACTCTCTCCACTTTCAGCGGATCGATGATACCTGCTTCAAACATATCGACATACTCACCGGTAGCCGCGTTGAAACCGTAGTTTGCGTCACTGTTTTCAAGTACGTTGTTGGCAACGACACCCGCGTCAAATCCTGCATTGGCAGCGATCTGTTTGATCGGTGCAGCTACAGCACGGTTGACAATCTCGGCACCGATTGCTTCGTCACCTTCAAGACCGAGGTTGATTTTTGCACTTGCTTTGAGCAGTGCTGCACCACCACCGATGACAACACCCTCTTCAACAGCCGCTTTGGTTGCAGACAAGGCATCGTCCACACGGTCTTTTTTCTCTTTCATCTCAGTTTCGGTGGCCGCACCGACTTTGATGACCGCAACACCGCCACTCAGTTTTGCCAGTCTCTCCTGCAGTTTCTCTTTGTCATATTCGCTGCTGGTCTCTTCGATCTGGCGTTTGATCTGTGCGATGCGTGCTTCGATCGCCGCTTTGTCACCCACACCGTTGACGATAGTGGTATTATCTTTGTCGATGACTACGCTGCCTGCCTGACCGAGATCTTCAGGTGTCACACTTTCGAGTGTGCGTCCAAGCTCTTCGCTGATCACCTGACCACCTGTCAGGATCGCGATATCTTCGAGCATCGCTTTTCTTCTGTCACCGAATCCCGGTGCTTTGACCGCTGCGATGTTGAGGATACCTCTCAGTTTGTTGACAACCAGTGTCGCCAGCGCTTCACCTTCGATATCTTCTGCGATGATCAGAAGCGGTTTTCCACTCTTTTGCACCTGCTCGAGAACCGGTAAAAGATCTTTCAGGTTGGAGACTTTTTTGTCATAGAGCAGGATGTATGGATTGTCCATGTGGACTTCCATCTTCTCTGTATCACTGACAAAGTATGGAGAGAGGTAACCTCTGTCAAACTGCATACCTTCGACCACTTCGAGTTCATCTTCGATACCTTTTGCCTCTTCGACTGTGATAACACCGTCTTTACCGACTTTGTCCATCGCCTCAGCGATCAGATCACCGATTTTGGTGTCGGAGTTGGCAGAGATACTCGCTACCTGTGCAATCTCTTTCTTGTCTTTGATCTCTTTCGCGTTTGACTTCAGCTCAGCAATAATCG
>JALWPY010000049.1:16225-25615 GCA_026994915.1 Campylobacterales bacterium | reverse complement strand
GCGTTGCCTCAACCTTTTGCCAGCCGTTTGAGGTCTGTCTCTCATATACTACAGGTTTTCCCGTAGCCAATGCCTCTCTTGACGCCCTTTTGCTCACCTCTGCGATACCAGCCCCTGCCACTGCGCCAATAGCGCCGCCAATAACAGCACCTCTCCATGGATTTTTCTTATCTATAAGCCCGCCTGCAACTGCGCCAACTGTCCCGAGTACGGCTGCACCTTCATAGTTTGATTGCGTGGGGGCACAGGAGCTAAAAGCCATTATCAAAAAGGCCATCATAAAAGACCATATCAGCGTTTTTTTAATGATAAGCCTTGTCATAATATTCATATAATCCTCTTTCCTCCTTTAAAAATAATATTTAATCATATTATAACATAAGAAATATCTTATAATCGGTATAATTATTATATGGCGCTTTTATACAATAAGCTCAACGCCATCTTTACTTCATAATTTATATGTGATGATATATATGTCAACAATTGATTATCTAATACAGGATATAAGGCAGGCACTATTTGATAATTAAGAATAAAACTCTAAGACTTCTTTAACCTTGTCTTTAAAGTCATTAAAGTTTGGCTCTAATGCCTCAATAAGGGTAGTTAATTCATCCATGTTATTCTTTTTTGCCTTTTCTTCTATAATCCTTGCAATCTCTGCAATCCTATAAGCTCCAATAGTAAAGGCAGAGCCCTTTAGTGTATGTGAGGCCTCCAGTAACCCTTCAATATCTTTTGCTTTAAATGCTTCTTTTATATACATCGCTGCAAAAATCCCCTGCATACGCTCTGAATATTACAGAAATCTATGCATCGGATGCCAAAAAGGTCGATTTTGCGGGTATACATATGTTTGACAAAGAGAGGCGATGTTACCACAACCATCATTTATAGCACATCTCATGAACAGGCGCGGGTATGATGAAGAGCTCCTGCAATCGATCACACGTATCGTTTTTTTCGCCATCATTACAACGATCCTCAGCCTGCTCTATCCCTATTATCTGACAGATATAATGGTTGCTGCACTCTCGGCATACGCACTCTTTTCCCTTTTGCACTTTGGCTGGGTCTATCGCGCCCCCGGCAAAAACAGATGGCGACGCCTGAGTACCATCATCGCCGATCTTGGACTGGTCAGCTTCATGATGTATGTAATGGATATGCAGGCGATCATGGTCTATCCACTCTATATCTGGGTCGTCATAGGTAACGGTATCCGCTTCGGTGATCGCTACTTTTATGTCGCACTTGTAACAGCGACAATTTTTCTGACGATAGCGCTGGTGATGAACCCTTTCTGGTCGACGCATACAGAACTTGCGTCCGCACTCTTCACAGGACTGCTCTTCATCACACTGCTCAATACCAAAACAATCAAACGTATCCAGCTACTGAACAGAACTCTGGAGAACAAAGTGGAACATCGTGTCAAACAGCTCGAGCATGACTATCTGCATGATACATTGACAGGACTCCAAAACCGTATCGCACTCGAGCAGGCACTCAAAAATGAACCTTTCAGCGGCCTGATCGTCATCGATATCGACGGATTTCGTAACATCAACGAACTCTACGGCATGCATACCGGTAATGAGATTCTCATCAGCTTCGCTGCCAGACTGCAGAAGTTCACCCTTGACAAACCGTTCGTACTTTACCGTATCTACAGCGATGTCTTCGCGCTTCGTGCCACGATGGAATATATCGATCTCGATCTCTACGAGCGCATCGTCTACGACCTGCTGGAGTATGTCGAACAGATGCAGCTACAGGAGAGCCATTACAACGATGCGATCAAACTTGACGTGACACTGGGAATATCACTCGAGAGCGAAGATGCACTCGGTAAAGCGGAGATGGCCCTCAGTTACGCCAAAGCGCATACCAAGAAATTTATCGCTTACAGTAAGATCATCGACACCAGTAAGAGTATCAAACAGCTTTTGCAACGCAAAAACGAGATCAAAGAGGCGATCGTCTCAGACAACTTCATCCCCGTCTTTCAGCCTATCGTGAACAGAAACAGAGAGGTAATCAAGTATGAGTCTCTCATCCGTATGCGAAAGGTGATCGATGGCAAAGAGCAGCTCGTATCTCCCTACTTCTTTCTCGATGCCGCTGTCAAAACCAAACAGTACGAAACCCTGACACTGATCATGATCGAAAAGAGCTTTCAGTGCATGCATACGATGCAAAAACCATTTTCACTCAACCTCTCATTCAACGACATGCTCAACGAACAGATCCTCGACACCCTCAAAGCAAATATCGAAAAGTATCAGATCGGAAGCCAGTTCACTGTCGAAGTACTGGAGAGCGAAAATGTCGAAGATTACCGGATCATTCACGATTTTATCAGGGACTTCAAGGCACTGGGTATCGAGATCGCGATCGATGACTTCGGCAGCGGTTTCTCCAACTTTACCCATGTCTTCGAACTCGAACCCGATATACTCAAGATTGACGGTACCCTGATCAAGCATATCGACACCGATCAGAAATCTTACGAATTTGTCAAGTCGATCGTCCAGCTCGCCAAAGCACTGGGCATCAAAACCCTGGCGGAATTCGTCAGTTCGGAAGAGATCTTTGAAATTACCTATGCACTGGGCATCGACTACTTTCAGGGATACTACTTCGGTGCACCACAGACCTATGAAGAGCTGCAACAAAACCTGCTGGATACAAAGAGTTAAGAGGAGTTGCGATCTGCAACTTGCAGACCGCGAAGAGGCGACGGGTTATTTGAGCTTTCCGTTACCGTATTCACTGTAGAGATAGTCGACGATATACTTCTGATCCTGCTCAGAGATCGGCGCTTTGAAAGCATGGATCATCTTCTGCACCTTCTCTTCCCAGAACGCTTTGCTCTGCGGTCCCTGGTTGAGTACGTAGCCAAACGAATGGCATGTGAGGCAGTTGGCCTGTACGGCATCGAAATGTTTGCCCATCTTGATCGGAAATGCGATATAGGGGACTTCGATATCGCCCTTCACCTGCGCCGAGGCGATCGATACAACAGCCACCAGTAACAATGCAATCTTTTTCATCTTCACTCCTTATACCACAGTGACTTCAACGACGTCGATGCCGTTGTATTTATAACCGCCTGCATTCCATCCTATCTCTTCGGCAAAAGGCTGCACTTCACCCGCATGGTTGGTCGCACGGGACATGATCTGCATCTTGCCATGCTGAATCGGCTTGAATGTGTAGCGGAAAGTACGGTAGGCATAGCGCCCGGCATCCTCTCCCAGCTGTGCCTCTTCCCATGTTTTTCCTCCGTCGAGCGAGATCTCCACTTTTCGGATACCCGCCCCGTGGTCGAAAGCCACGCCGCGTACGACAACATGAGACTTATGATAGAGTTTCTGCTCCGGTGCGGGATAACCGATGACCGACTTGACATTCATCTTTGTGATCGGTTTGGTCTTGACCTTTTCACCCGGTTTCTGGCACTCACATTTGTTGTCAGGCACACGATAGGCGTAATCCATAAAGAAGAGCTCCTGATACTCTTTGGTCACGGTAAGACGGCTGAGCATTTTGACCCAGCTGTCGGAGTAGTACCCGGGAATGACCAGCCGCAGCGGATAGCCGTTCAGATAGGGCAGATCCTCGCCGTTCATCTCGTAGGCGACGATCACATGGTCTCCGATCTCATCGAGATGGAGTTCGCGCACGAAGTTGGGAGTCTTGTAATAGGCGGCTTTCTCTTCACCATTGAAGCCGACCCACTCGGCGCCCGGTTTGAGTCCCGCACGCTCGAGAATGTCCCTCAGGCGTACTCCTTTCCACTTCGCACACCCCATCGCACCGTTGCCCCACTGGATTCCTCCCGGGGTCGGATGAAAAGCGCTGCGGCCGTTTCCACCACACTGTAACACTGCCGAAACCGTCACCGGCTCGAAATCGTTTCTGAGCTCGTCAAGCCCTATGGAGAGCTCATGTTCGACCTCTCCATCTACTTTGATGCGAAACTTTGCCGGATCGATATGCGTCGGAATATCTGGCATGTGCCATCGTACAAAAAAGAGGTCATTGGGTGTATGCGCACATGTGAAGTACTCTTTGGGTGTCTCCAGCAGCGGCGGCCGATCCGAATAGGTGATCAGAGGCCGTTTCTCCGGAAAAGGAATATCCGAGACCCTGCGGTTGTCTACCGGCAGGCCGATCGCTGCGGCATCGGTCGCGAAAGCTGCCGCCCCCGCTGCGCCGATGAGAGATGTTTTGAAAAAATCACGTCGTTTCATCACTGCTCCTGTGTAAAGATAGCAGTATGATAACATTAAATCTTTTATTTACGAAATTTATTTATATCATCATATAGATTGATATTTTCAATAATAATATCTCCTACCAGTCGATAATATCGAAATTGTTTCGGGGATTGATCGTTGTATCGACAGTGAAACCGACATCCCCCTTTCCTGCCCATGATTTTACTTTTGGCAAAAACGATGCAACAAAGCTATGTGTCTCGGCACTGGGTTTGAAGGGGTTATAAACCAGCCATGCTTTGGGTTTGTAGTTGACCCTCACTGTCATAGGTGCTTTGCTCACTTTGACATGCACTCTTTTACCTGCCGCTTTTTCCACTTTCTCCAGAAAATATCGGGATTTCGCCGATATGGTTCCTGCAGGCATACCAAAATGGTTGACACCGGCAGGATCCTCGAAATCAAATACATTTTCAGCGATACTGGGCAGTTTATACCAGTAGATACTATCTTCATCCTCTGTCAAATCCTCCAGTCCATACTTCGTTCTGTCGCACTCTTTGCAATAAACTTCAAAATAGACCGTCGCATTCAGATCGTCACCGACAATCGTCTGATCCGGTATGAAAGCTCTGACATAGAGAAATGTCACTTTTTTGTCATTGGATTCACGCTTCTTGTTAATCTTATCAGGCGACATATCACCCAGAGTGGCATTGATATCGTTGATCTCGAATGTCATCGGTTCACGTGGCACAGAGGCATTTCGCTTGTAATTAAAGGCCATGATTTTCGTAGCATTACCATCTTCGAAGAGTTTCTTGTCGAGCTGATAATTCTGTATCTTGTTTGCTCCGACAGTAATCTGTTGTGTAAACCCTATCAAATCTTCATGATAGGTACCATTTTGATCCTGATAAGAGGTAAGCATCTGGTAGTCTTTGAGATGATCTTCACTTGTAATAGTATAATCTATTGTTATTGGCACTTCTTTCGCATAACATGCATCACTAAAGTTTTTTACCGTCTCATTATCTTCATTTTTCACAGAGAGAGTCATCTTTAGTTTGGCAAACATCGTATTTCGCTGTGGATCATTATGATCGTAGCTATTATAGTAAGTAACATCGTTATTCAGATCACCGGGCTCAAGACTCCAGACCAGCTGCATTTTTGCGGGCTTGATCTCGGGAGAAGTTTTTTCTATTTTCGTAATCAGCCTTTTAGTATTATTAGTATCATCCTGATCTATTTTTGCAAATTCACTTCCTTCTTTTTCATGTAATGTAAATTTTAATTTGCCAACATCATCATAAGTGAGCGTAACAGTAGCTTTACCCTTTTTGAATTCGATCTTGTCACCCCCAACAACTTTACCAAACTGGCAACCATTCTTTGTTTCATTTATATCGAGTACCGTATTGTTGACATCGTTATAGTTTGCCACCACTTTACCATTGACATCCAAAGCAGAAATAGTCAGGTTAAAATCTTTTCCTGCAATGAGCTTACCGGGAATATCCATCTTAAACTTATCAGGTCTGATAGCAAAATTGTCTGTAGCATTTACTTCATGCGTGACATTCAGTTCGTCGTTGTACTTGAGTTGAATAACAGTCTCTCTGCTCGAGCTGTTGATATCTGAAATTTTTATAGACGTATTACTCTTATTAGTCAAATTAACATCCATATAATCTTGCAACACTCTGCCATCTTCTCTCGAAACAATGCGTACTTTAATCTCACTGCCCTTGCTTACTTTCAACTGACCATATCTGTTCAAACTGGCAACTGTAAGATTGAAGTCCTCATTGACTTTTTTCGTTTTGATAGATCTGTCTTCGATATTAGAATCAACATCCCAAACATCATAAAGACTACCCTCTTTGATGTTAATCTGCCAATCTTCCACTTCACCGTCACTTTTGGGGCCATAGGAAAAAGATTCTTTAGTCTCAAGTGCATCTGTAGTTACACGAAATCGCATATAGGTCGTACCCGCTTCAATGTCATCGGAAACACTCCAGTTCAGTGTAACAATTCCGGCAAAATTTGGTGTAACCTCTTTTTTTACACCCTCTTTGGTTTCAAAGCGACCATTGCGATTGAAATCGATCCATCCGACAAGATTGGCAGTTTTGTTGGTGTCGTTATGTACTATTAAATCAATCGAATACTGATACATATTTGTCAGCAACGGTTTAATAGAACCTGCGATACCGTCATCATCGTCATAATTGTAATTATCGATACCCGATTTCGCATCACTCTCACTGCCGACACCCTGACCCAGATATACATTTGATTGATTCTCATCTTCAGGGAGTCTGTGTCTTGGTCCATCATCACTTGTCAATGTTTTGTAGTTCAAAGTATCTGTTCCGTCTCCATTGCTGTAACTGCTGCTATCCGGAGCATCACCGTAATCGATATAAATCGGTTTAAGGTTACAGCGCCCGCCATCGATATTGACATGCTGCACATTTTCATTGACCAGTGTCGAGAAGATCAGAGAACGCACATTGTTCGGATCGCTGAGATCGATACGGTAGATCTTTCTGGAACTGTTTTTGATCGCATAAAAGAATCCCTGGGAATCAAAGAAACTTGATCCAAAGGTATCTTTTTGTGCATCGACGGCATCTTTTTTGATTAGAGTTAGACTTTTATTTGTGACATCTATCTTATAGAGGTCATTATCGTTTTCGATCGCATAGAGCTGTTTGTCTATTGGATTGAAAGCCATATCTGCAATGGCGATATTTTGTAATGTATAGTGTTCTACCACTTTGAGATAGTCGGCACTCTCGCGATTGAGATCCACGATATACATTGTATGCGTTCCTTTTGATGGCGTATTTTTATAGTAGAGATAAAGCATGCCATTATGGTCTACATCGCCAATATAGGTCCCTTTATTTGTCGGCAAACCTTCGATCGGTCCAACCTTCTTCTGTGCAAAACCACCATTTTCATCTTTACCAATCTTAACCAGATAACCTCCCTTGCCGGGATTGTAACTACCCCACAAGAAACCGTCTTTGACGTTGTATCCGAAACCATTGACAGAGACACCGCCGATTTGGTCACTGTTCATGACAGTCGTATTCTTCTCACCGGTTACCAAATCGATCTGATGGACATACTTCGTATCATCGATTACGATTGCTTTAGCGGTACAACCAATGGGTGTAAGACATCTGACATGTTGACGACCCGTACCATTGTAGTTCTTGCCAGAATTGTCTGTAGTGATCAGTTTCTTTATCTTCTCCTCATCGACAGAACCATCAAATATTTTCACCTCATCTATCAAACCCTTGAAATTTTCTACATCGGTGTTGTCGCCTTCCTCACTCCATGCTGTTTTTCCTAACATCAGGGCAGTTTCGCCATTCTTTCCGAAATCCTTTGCAGCGATAGCACCCTTGTTCTTGCCGTCTATATAGAGTGTTACATTTTTATCATCACTGCTGATCGTAATATAGTGCCATTCTCCTGGTTTGATCGTATCACTACTCAACAGATCGTCTGAACCGTTTTTAGGATTCAAACTAAGCTTACCATCACTCTTGAGATAGAGTTCAAACTCTTTACCCAAAATTGCCATATATGGTGCATTCGGTAATTTTTCTGCTTTCATCCAAAATGACAATGCAAAAGGCTTATTTGTAAAAGTGTAGTTTGCATCAGCCTTGATCAATGCATCATCAAACGCTGCAGCGCGTTCAATCACTGCATCTCTGGATGGATAGGCATTGGAGGCCTTTGCGTTATTCTCGCCAACACTATCCTTTACATCCTTATTAATACCATACCACCCACAGGCATCGAAGCGGTATTCTGCAATCAGTTCTTCCTCTTTATGCGCTAGCAAAGTTCCGTTACATGAGAGCCCTTCGATATCTCCATGTCCACCCAAAATAGCAGCAGGTATCAGCGAACCATCAGAGATATTTACTTTATATATTTTCCTTCCGTCAAGATTATCTTCATCTTCAATATAAAGATTACCATCACTGGCAAATGCCAACCCCTCCGCATCGACAATCTCTTTAAATTGCACAATTTTAGTTGTCTTCCCGGTCTTCAAATCAATTGTGTACAGGGTCGGTTCATCATTATCATAATTGTAATCATCTACTCCATATGCTGCACCAGATACTGGATCGATAGCAATACTTGATACACCTGTGATGTCACCAAATAAGGACTTTGGATATCCAGGTAACAAACTCCAGTCTGTCGTATCAAGAGCATACAATTTTGTATGCTCTTCACCACTGGTAACGTAGAGAATTTCTTTATGCAGGTTTTGGTCATAGTAAAACTCAGCACCGTCAACTGAGTCCTGGAGTAAATCAGGCTTCACCTCATAGATATTGCCTGTAACAACATCTATTTTATAAAGTGAGCTGGGACCTTCATCATCACTTTTTGCTTTGAAAGCATAAATCTTGTTGTCAGCCGCTCGATATGCCGATCCTTCTCCGTTAAAGTACTGTGAAATCTGTTTTCCTGTCGGCTGTGGCAAGGGGAGTGCACCTGGCTGCATTTCCACTTCGTAAAAATATTTTGCATCATCACTCATGGCATAACATGTCGCAGTCGTTTCTCCATTTCCTGATCCAGATGAGTCACTTTTACTAAACTTGAAATCAAGTCTATATTTATCTAACTCATTACCGGTCTCTTTGACATAGATTGCGACTGTATCATCTTTATGCAACATAACCTGGTCGACATTATGCCTGATAGCGGTATGATCACCGTAAAATTTGTCATGATCAGTTTGTGTACCGATTTTTAAATGAAAAGGTTCATTATTAGGAGACGATGTAGTAATTTTCAAAATACCATCACTTTTGACAGTAAAATAGTAGTAATCTTTGTCATTATCTTCCGACTGACCGATAATACATGCCTCTTTGTCATCAGTAATGCCATCCATGCTGAACACTTTCACTCCGGGTCTGGCATCATTGTTATCGTCATAGTTCGCACACTGATTCTCATTATCCTGAGCAGGGGTGAAAGTGATTGTCAGATCATAATCACCTTTTTTGTTATTGTTTTGGTTTTTAATCCACAAAAAAATAGACTGTTTAGTCTGGACAAAAATCGATTTATCGAGATTCTTTTGATTTTCTTTTTCTGAAAT
>JALWPY010000049.1:0-16215 GCA_026994915.1 Campylobacterales bacterium | reverse complement strand
AAATCAGATTTGCACTGTTTTTCTTCTTTCCAGCTTTAAATTTAAATTCTTTATCAGATACAATTTGTACTCTGTAAGTTCCTGCTACACTTGGTCGAAAATAGTATATATCTTTTTTTTTATCTTTGACCGAACCTTTGCCATGAAATACAGTATGTTCACTAATATTATTGAGTTCCGGTATCAGTTCTGGTCTTTTGTTATTATTTTTGTTATCAAAAGCATAACTGCTGACAGAGAGGCAACAGAAAAGGAGTACAGTCCCGAGAACAGTTTTCATAATATACGCTCCATATAGTCTTCTTGGAAGTACTATCGGCCAAGAGTAAGAAAAGTTTACCTATTTCTGAGAAAAAAGAGAGAAATTTTGCCTTATTGCCTCGTAAAGTACGATACCAACGGCTACGGAAAGGTTGAGGCTTCTGCCATTTTTGGACATGGGAATGGTGCACATATGAGAAGGGTTTTGTAGCATCAATTCGGTCGGAAGGCCCTTCGTTTCGGAGCCGAAGAAGAGAAAGTCGCCTGTTTGGAATGTACACTCGAAATAGGGACGCTTCGTTTTGGTCGTAGCGAAAAAGAAACGCTCCTTTTGATCGCTGTGTGCCTTTAAAAAGTCATCTAAACTTTCCCAGACCGTCACATCAAGCATTTTCCAGTAGTCCAGTCCCGCCCGCCTGAGCGCCTTTTCGCTCATGTCAAACCCGATCGGTTTGACGATATGCAGTTTGCTGTCGGTGTTGACGCAGATACGCCCGATCGAGCCGGTATTTTGTGGGATCTGCGGATGAACGAGAACGATGTTGAACATCAGAATATGATCGTCCTGTTGCCGTAGATAAAGATGCGGTCTTCGAGCGCGAGATCGAGGGCGTTGGAGAGAACCACTTTTTCGACGTTTCTGCCTGCTCTTTGCATCGCTCTCCAGTCATATTCGTGGTTGACATGAATCACATCCTGCGCGATGATCGGTCCCTCGTCGAGATTGTCGTTGACAAAGTGTGCTGTCGCGCCGATGATCTTCACACCCCGCTGATAAGCCTGCTTGTAGGGATTCGCACCGATGAAGGCAGGCAAAAAGGAGTGATGGATGTTGATGATGCGGTTTTCATAGTGTTTGACGAAGTCGCTGGAGAGGATGCGCATATATTTGGCGAGCACGATCAGATCGGGATTGAACTCGGAGAGGATCGTCAGCACCTTCTCTTCATGCGCACGCCTTTCGAGATTCTCCGCAGAGACATAGAAGTAGGGAATCTCGAACTTCTCACTTAGTTCACGCAGAACATCATGGTTGGAGATGACCGCCTGAATATTGGCAAAGAGTTCGCCGCTGTAATTTTTGAGCAGAATATCTCCGAGGCAGTGTGACTCTTTGGTCGCCATCAGGACGATGTTCTTTGCACGTCGGGCACCGAGGTAGATGTTTGCATCAGAGGGCAACACCTCCGCAAGCTGCGATTTAAGGGCGACGGTGTCGATGTTTCCGATCAGACGTGCACGGAAAAAGAACTTCTGGTTCTCCTGATCGACAAATTCATGATTTTTTTCGATATTGAGATCGTTTTTGGCGATGACGTCGGCGATTCTGTAGATCAGTCCCTTCTCGTCCGAACAGTCTATCTTGAGTATATACTGGCTCATGCTTCTCCTAATAGTTGGTCTGTCTGCTTTTGGGCGACTCTGGCCGCTTCGTAGCCTATGGTGTAAAAGGTGTCAAATTCATCGGTATTGAAAATCGAGTAACGCGACATCTCCGGCGGCTCTATATAGATGTCGCAGAGGCGTTTGCCCTCCCGGATGTTGGCGTTGAGCATGATAAAGAGCGACTTATAGAGGCGCTCTTTGAAACTTCTGGGAATCGACTCGAACATCGGGTTAACATTGATACCGACAATCCTGTCGCACACCTCTGTAAGCGGTGCGGCGGGCAGGTTGTCATAGAAACCGCCGTCGATATAGACTTCACCCTCATACACCACCGGAGCGAAGATGGGTGTCAGTGCACTCGACGCAAGCACCAGCTTCGCCAGATCGCCTTTTGTTTTGTACTCCGCCAGGCCGGTACGAAAGTTGACGACCGTACAGAAAAAGGGAATCTTCAAAGAGGCAAAATCGTTCAGTCCCACCTCTTCATGCAAAAAGCGGTACGCTCCGACGATAGTGTAAAGCGACCCTTTGTGTATATGATAGCGCAAAAAGGAGCGAAAATCGACCCCTTTGAGTAGTTCGAGGATCTCATGCGGGCTTCTGCCTGAAGCATAGAGCGCTCCGGCGATCGCACCGCCGCTGCTGCCGCTGACAGCACTGACCCGGACCCCCTGCTCTTCCAGAAAAGCGAGCGCTCCCAGCTGTGCGACACACCGTGCTCCCCCGCCTGAAAGTGCCACACCTATACGCATGCTGTTTCGCGCTTTTGCATCTTATCTGATCTGTCTGAGGCGCTCATCGACCTGAGAGAGGAGCAGTTGCAGATATTTGAGGGTGATCTCCAGTTTCGCTTCCGGCTCTTTGATCTCAGAGGAGTGGAGTCCGTTAAAAAGTACTTCCAGACGCTCTTTGGTATGCTTCAAAAAGGCGATCTCTTCTTCTCTGCTTCCCATTTCAGGCGCTTTTTCATCGACACTCTCCGGCTTGTCAGAGAGATTTTGTTCACTCTGCAACGCTTTGTGCAGACTCTCTTCCTCTTTCACTCTGCTGTCGAGCTCTTCGAGTGTGGAGAGCACCAGATCTCTCAGTTCCATGATTTTGCCAGCCACTTTTCAAATTTCAAAAACTGCTCCTCGTTATGCATCTCCATGAAGTACTTCAGCGCTTTGGTATTGATGCGCCTCAGACGTATGACCGCCTCTTTGAGCTCCCTGTTTTTGGGATCTTTCTGCAGATGTGTTTCATAGATCTGCAGTGCATCGGCCAGATGGCCCTGCTTCTCGTAGATCCGGGCCAGCATCAGAGTACTCATGCGCTTTTGGAAACATACTCCGCGATGTATGAGCCCAGTTCAGTCGTAGAACAGACCTCTTTTGCCCCGTAGTCGGCGATATCTTTGGTACGACACCCGTCTTTGAGTACCTGCTCGATCGCCTCTTCGATGCTATCTGCCGCCTCCTCTTCTCCAAAAGAGAAGCGCAGCATCATCGCGGCACTGGCAATGGTTGCGATCGGATTGGCGATACCCTGCCCGGCGATATCCGGTGCAGAACCGTGGATAGGCTCGTAAAGTGCTACTTTCCCGCCAACAGAAGCTGAGGGAAGCAATCCGATAGAACCGCTGATCATGCTCGCTTCGTCACTCAGAATATCACCGAAGATATTACCTGTCAAAATGACGTCGAACTGTTTGGGGTTGCGCACCAGTTGCATCGCGGCATTGTCGACATACATATGTGTCAACTGTACTTCAGGATACTCTTTGGCGACCTCTTCGACGATGTTACGCCAGAACTGGCTCACTTCCAGGACATTGGCCTTGTCGACCGAGCAGACACGTTTGTTCCGTTTCATAGCCGCTTTGAATCCCTCATGCGCGATGCGTTCGACCTCTTTACGTGTATAGACCATCGTATTGAACGCTTTCTCTTCTCCCCGATCTCTTGGCTGACCGAAGTAGATGCCGCCCGTCAGTTCACGCATCACCAGCAGATCAACACCTTCGACCACCTCTCGTTTGAGGGTGCTGGCATCGACAAGTTCGTCATAGACTTTGACCGGGCGGTAGTTGGCATAGAGGTCGAGTGCCTGTCTCAGTCTGAGCAGTCCACTCTCGGGACGCTTGTCACGCGGAAGGGAATCCCACTTTTCCCCACCAATCGCACCGAAAAGTACCGCATCGGCTTCCCTGCATCCATCGATCGTCTCCTGAGGCAGCGGATCGCCGGTAATATCGTAGGCGATACCGCCCATCAGCAGTTCATTGTAACGAAAGTCGAAGTCGTAGACCGATGCAAGTGCATCGAGCACTTTAATCGCTTCATCGACGATCTCAGGACCGATACCATCACCTTTGATGACAGCGATTTTATAGATCTTTGCCATTATCGTCCCTCCTCCATCATCTCCGCTTTGGCGAAATTGATCAATCCGCCGCAATTGATCAACTCCTGCATAAACGGAGGAATCGGTGTAAAGTGAAATGTCGACTTTTTGGTGATATCTTCGATTTCACCACTGTCGAGATCGATTTTGATCAGATCGCCTTCGTCTATTGCATCACTCTCTTTGAGTTCAAAGATCGGCAGACCCATGTTGAAAGCGTTGCGGTAGAAGATACGGGCGAAGCTTTTGGCGACGATCGCCGAAACACCGGCCGCTTTGAGGGCGATGGGAGCATGCTCGCGGCTGCTGCCACATCCGAAGTTTTCACCCGCGACGATGATATCTCCAGGTTTGAGTTTGGTGATAAATTCGGGATCGGCATCTTCCATCACATGCTCTGCGAGTTTGTGAGGATCGGATGTGTTGAGATAACGTGCGGCGATGATCAGATCGGTGTCGATATTGTCACCAAATTTCCAGACATTGCCTGTGATGATGTTCATAGAAAACCTTTGTGTCGTGATAAATTGGGGCTATTTTATCCAAAAAAACACAAAAGTATGTAAAAAGCGAAGAGATCGGATCAGTAAAGTTTCTTCTCTTCCTCTTCCAGATCCCTGAATCCGTAGCGGCAATAGAGGTAGGAGAGACCTCCCAGATAGTAAAAAAGCGCACCCATAGAGATGAAAAAGAGTACGAAGAGGAGCATGGCCATCGCCTATCGTTTCAGCTGATTGACAGTCTGGAGCATCTCGTCGGAGGTGGTGATCGCCTTCGAGTTGGCTTCGTATGCACGCTGTCCGGTGATGAGATCGGTCATCTCCTCCACCAGCTGAACGTTACTCATCTCGACAAATCCCTGCTTGATCTGCCCCAGTCCCTCAAGACCGGCGATCCCCGTTACCACATCACCCGAGGCGACTGTCTGTATATAGTTGTTGTCACCGAGGGAGTGGAGACCGGCAGGATTGATAAAGTTGGCCAGTTCGATCTGCCCGACCTGATTGGGTTCGGTATCTCCGGCCTGAAGCACCGACACTGTACCGTCCGTACCGATGGAGACCGTCACGGCATTGGGCGGAATCGTGATCTCAGGAAGCAGTTTGTAGCCATCAGCATTGACGATCGTACCGTTGCCGTCGACCTTAAAGGCGCCGTTTCGGGTATAGGCGGTTGATCCGTCAGGTAGCTCAATCTGAAAAAAACCGTTGCCGGTGATGGCGAGGTCAAGGTTGTTGCCGGTCTCTTTGAAGTTACCCTGCGTAAACTGCTTGGTGATCGCAGTCGGGCGTACACCCAGCCCCACTTCGATACCGGTTGGCGAGCCCAGCGTCGTTCCCGACCCTACCCCGGCATACTCCATGACCTGATAAAAGAGGTCGGCGAACTCGGCACGCTGCTTTTTGTAGCCGATCGTATTGACGTTGGCGATGTTGTTCGAAGTGGTATCTATCTGCGTCTGCTGTGCCAGCATCCCTGTGGCTGCGGTGTAGAGTGATCTGATCATCTTATATCTTCTCCTATGCTCTTGTTGTAGTCAGTTTGGTAATGGCGTCTTTGTTGAGCTCATCCATCTGTGTTGTCATGACGCGCTGGTACATCTCTACCAGCCGGTTGGTCTCGATCAGGGAAACCATCTCTTCGACGGCATTGACATTACTGATCTGCTGATACCCCTGTTTGACAAAGGCACCTTCGTCATTGACCTGTATCGCATTCTGTGCGGGGTAGTCGATCTTGTAGAGGGTATCACCCTCTTTATGCAGCAAGTTGGTATTTTTAACTCTGGCGATATAGAGTCTCGCGATCTTGTTGCCGTCCATGCTGAGTGTACCATCATCTGAGAGATAGAGCGCGTTGCCCCTCGGTACACGGATACCCCTCTCGTTGCTGTTGACAAAATTTTCGGGAAGAAGTTTGTACCCCTCCTTCGTGACCAGGTCTCCACCGGCGTTGATGTCGAAACTGCTCTGCTGTGTCAGACGCACACCGTTGGGCGTCTCGACCAGAAAAAATAGATCGGGCTCTTTAAGGGCAAAATCGAGGCTGTTGCCGGTATGTCTCAGTCGCATGGAGGAAAAATCTGTATATTGGTCGACGATTCTGGGAACACGGTTGACAGTACGGTTGAAAAACTTCGCCGCCTCTTTGGTATGGTTTGGCAGAGGGAGCGTATCACGCTTCTCCTGATAGATACGTTCGAAATCACCGATGACGACGTTGTCGCGTCTGAATCCGGAGGTATTGACATTGGCGAGGTTATTGGAGATGACATCGAGTTTGTTGAACTGCGTCACCATCGCCCCTGTTACCTGATAGTATCCATTTTGCACGGCTCACCTCTTTGCACTTTTTCGTTCTGGCTAAAATCCAAGCATAAAGTGTGCCAGATTGGCGAGTGAACCATTTTTACCTTTTTCAGAGAAGAGAGGCAATAAAGTTTTGTAATTTAATATAAACATAAGTATTTTTGGGTATAATTTTAGGCTTAAATTAGAGTCAAACGGTAAAAACAGAGAAATTTTCTTGACTTCTTCCCACCACATACAACGACACGAGGGGACGCATTATACCATGTCTGCAAAAGAATTAAACAAAGCACTTGAAGAACTTTTCAGCAGCCACAAAGATGACTATGTCACATTTGAAGAGCTCATGGATCTGTTCCCAAAACAGCCTACGGCAGCCAATGCCAAAAAAGTACTCTCTCTTATGAAGCAGTACAACGTCAAAATCGTCTCCGCTGCGGAGATTGCGAAAATCAAAAATATCCAGGAAGCGCAGCAGCGCGAAGAGGAGCGCCTCAAACTTCAGGATGAAGCGCTTGAAAAAGAGTTCGATCTCGCCAAGGAGAAAGAGCTGCTTGAGTGGTCCAGAAGTGACTCTCCCGTGCGCATGTACCTGCGTGAAATGGGCCAGGTACCCCTGCTGACAAAAGAGGAGGAGATTGAGATCAGTAAAAAGATCGAGCTGGGTGAAGATATTATCATCGACGCTTTCTGTTCGGTCCCCTATCTCATCGACTTCATCCTCGACTATAAAGAGGCGTTGATCAACCGTGAACGCCGTGTCAAGGAGCTCTTCAAAAACTTCGACGACGATCAGAGCGAGAGCGAAGAGGAAGGCGAAGAGGAAGACACCACGGCCAAAAAGGGCGACAACAAACGAGAGAAAAAGGTCAACGAAGCCTTCAAAGCGCTCGAAAAGGCAAAAAAAGAGTGGATCAAGATCTCCTCTGTCGAACTGCCCGAAGATGCGACCGAAGAGGAGAAGATCAAACATATGCTCGCAATGGCCTATAAGAAGAAGCTCCTCAAAGAGAAGCTGATGGATCTGGGGCCTACCAGTAAACTGATCAACGAACTGGTCAAGTCGATGGAGACGGCGCTCAAAACAGATGACGGCTTTGAAAAAGAGCTGAAGAAACTGGAGTACAAACTGCCACTCTTCAACGAGCAGCTGCGTGAAAACCATCGCAAGATTCTCGAGAACATCACCAACATGAGCAAAGAGGATATCCTCGCGGCCGTTCCCGAAGCGACGATGGTTTCGACCTATATGGAGATCAAAAAGCTTTTCCAGACCAAAGAGGCGAGTAAAGACAGCTTCAACCTCGAACCGGAGCGCCTCAAAGAGATTCTTGAACAGATCAAACGCGGTAAAGCGATCGCCGACAAGGCCAAAACGCGTATGGCCAAGTCCAACCTGCGTCTGGTCGTCTCGATCGCCAAACGCTACACCAACCGCGGCCTGCCATTTCTGGATCTGATCCAGGAGGGGAACATCGGTCTGATGAAAGCAGTCGACAAGTTCGAGTATAAAAAAGGGTACAAATTTTCGACCTACGCCACATGGTGGATCCGACAGGCGATCAGCCGTGCCATCGCCGATCAGGCCAAGACTATTCGTATTCCGATCCATATGATCGAGACGATCAACCGTATCAACAAGATCACCCGCAAGCATCTGCAGGAGTTCGGTAAAGAGCCCGATCTGGAGACGATCGCCGAAGAGGTAGGTCTGAGTGTCGACAAAGTTAAAAATGTGATCAAGATCACCAAAGAGCCAATCTCACTCGAAGCGCCAATCGGTAACGAAGATGACGGTAAGTTCGGAGATTTCGTCGAAGATAAAAAATCGGTCGCACCGATCGAGTTCATGCTTAAAAACGATCTCAAACATCAGATCGATGACGTCCTCGACCAGCTCAACGAGCGTGAACGTGCCGTTGTACGCATGCGCTTCGGTCTGCTCGACGATGAGAGTGACAGAACCCTCGAAGAGATCGGCAAAGAGCTCAACGTCACCCGCGAGCGTGTCAGACAGATCGAAAACTCCGCGATCAAAAAGCTCAAACACCCCAAAGTCGGGCGTAAACTCAAAAACTATATCGAAGAGTAGGCTTAGCCTGCTCTTCTGAACCCTTCGATGAGTGCCACCAATGGCACCACCAGAAGCCCCGTAATATACCCCCAGATCTCCAGCATCTCATGACGGTTCAGATATAAAAAACCCAAAATCAGTATCAGATAGGCGACGAGACGAAGCGGTGAAATTGCGGCGGAAACGGTTCTGGCAAGATTTTGCATACCGTTTTTTATCCCGCCGATCTTTTTGCGCTCTTCCCGGATCACCGTCCTGAGATCTTCGGCACTTGCCGGCTGTTCAGCCTCATCGTAAAGCTCGAAACGGTCATCGATCATGTCAAGCTCCTCCCGCTCTTCGGGCGGAATATCACCCGTTTCAATCTTTCTGTCGATCATACGTTTGTAGGCGTAGAAAGAGGCGAGTGTCGCCAGCAGGGAGCTGACAAAAGCAACCTGAGAACTTATGAGCCAATCCATCCCGAAGCGCAGTGCGACCGCCACTACAAAGAGGTCGGCCACCACCATCCAGTAGAGCAGTCGTCTAATACTTCTCATCCCAGTCGTCTTCGTCTTTACTCTGATTGGTTTGGTTGTAGTGTTTGTAGCGCGGATCCTCTTTGAGTTTGTCCAGTTCCGCTTTCTGTTTGACATAGGCTTTGCGGATATTGAGTATCGCGGCGGCGACTCCCCAGAAGACCCCGAGCCAGAAGAGCCACTCGTAGCCGAAATAGCGACGCATGAGTATGCCCAGCCCTACACCGATCAGGATGGCCACGACGATCGACACACCCAGAGAGAGCTGCTCCGCCCCCTCTATGATCTTGCCGTATTTAGGTCTCTCTTTCTCTTCACTCATGCGATCTCTTTAAAGACCTGAAACGCTTTGTCGATCGTCTCCGAAATCATCGCATCGTCCATCACGCTGCAGATAAATCCGGTCTCGAACTGGCTGCATGCCAGATAGACGCCCGACTCCAGCATGCCGCGGTGAAACGCTGCGAAACGTTCCGTATCGCTCGCAAGAGCATCATCGAAGTTTTTCACCTCTTTATCGTTGAAAAAGAAACCGAACATACTGCCCCGTACATCGACCTGAAGCGGTATACCGAAGTGCTCTGCACCGGCTTTGAACCCTTCTACCAGTCGCGTCGCCTTCTGCTCCAGTTCCCGGTAAAGCGATGGCTGGTTTTTCAGTTTGCGCAGTGACGCAAGGCCGGCAGACATCGCGACGGGATTGCCGCTGAGGGTTCCCGCCTGATAGACCGGACCATCGGGAGAGAGTCGGTTCATAATCTCTTCACGTCCCCCGAAGGCACCCACCGGCATACCGCCTCCGATCACTTTGCCCAGCGTCACCAGATCGGGTGTGACGGAGGTGATCCCCTGCGCCCCTTTGAGCGAAGCACGAAAGCCGCTCATCACTTCGTCGAAGATCAGCAGTGTCCCATGCTGATCACAGAGTGCACGCAGCCCTTCCAGAAAACGCTCCTCGGCCGGCACGAGCCCCATATTGCCTGCGATCGGCTCGATGATGATACATGCGATCGTCTCTCCACCCGCATCGGCAAAGCACTTTTCGACACTTGCAAGATCGTTGTATTTTGCCAGCAGGGTATGCTTGGTCAGATCGGCAGGCACTCCTGGAGAGGATGGCGTACCAAATGTCACCGCACCACTACCCGCCTGCACGAGCAGGGAATCGCTGTGGCCATGGTAGCACCCTTCAAACTTGACGATATTGTCACGTCCGGTAAAACCCCTGGCCAGACGAATCGCACTCATAACCGCTTCGGTACCGCTGGAGACGAAGCGTACCTTGTCGATGGCGTCGAAGAGCTCGACGATCTCGGAAGCGAGCTCTGTCTCCACTGTCGTAGGGGCGCCGAAGCTGAGCCCCTTTTTCGCACTCTCCAGCACCGCTGCTTCGATCTGAGCATCGCAGTGGCCGAAAATCAGCGGTCCCCAGCTCTGCACATAATCGATATAACGGTTGCCGTCGATGTCGATCAGATATGCCCCCTCACCGCGTTCGATAAACGGAGGAACACCTCCGACACTTTTAAATGCACGCACAGGAGAATCGACGCCTCCGGGAATCACCTCTTTGGCCGCTTCGTATGCTGCGATCGATTTGTCATGAATCATCATTGAACCCTTTTTATGTTGTTTTTGGTATTGGTTTGACGGGAGAGATAGTAGTAGAGATACGCCATCTCCATTTCGGTCAGAAAGTATTCCGGCATCAGTCTGGAGCGACGTTTGAGCGCCTTTTTGAAACGCTCCTGAGGCAGATCGACAATCGGCGGTGCCTTGATCTCATAGAGTTTTCCGTCCGAGAGGTAGCGGCTGATCACACCTCCCTCCCCTCTGGGACCATGACACTTCGCACAACTGATGCCACGGGGGTTTTTATAGAGCATTTTCGCATACTCTTCCCTGGTCAGAAAACTGTTGTCCGCCCTGAAATAAGAGAGGGAAAAAAGGGCCGTCAGCGCAATCTTTACCACCATTTTCATCCCATTCGTCCTTTATCTAAAAATGGTATAATAGCGAAAAAACGATAAAGGCAGTTGATGCAGATACTCGACGGTAAAGCGCTCGCCGCGAAAATCCGAAAAAAGGCGGCTGATGATGTCGCAGCCCTTAAAAACAAAGGCATTACCCCGGGCCTGGCGGTCGTGCTCGTCGGAGACGATCCCGCCAGTCACACCTACGTCAAGATGAAAGAGCGCGCCTGTGAAGAGACGGGGATCTACTCCATCGTCCACAAGATGCCTATCGACATCTCCGAAGAGAAGATACTCGAAACGATCACGATGATGAACCAGAACCCAAATATTGACGGTATCCTGATCCAGTTGCCGTTGCCTGCACACATCGATACCCAGAAAGTACTCAATACCGTTTCACCGGAGAAAGATGTCGACGGTTTTCATCCTTACAATGTCGGAAACCTGGTGCTCGATATCGACTGTTTCGTCCCCTGTACACCACTGGGTGTCATGAAACTGCTGGAAGAGTATGACATCAATCCCAAAGGGATGGATGCGTGTGTCGTGGGTGCAAGCAATATCGTCGGAAAACCGATGATGCATCTGCTGCTCAACAAGTTCGCCACGGTCGATATCTGTCACATCCATACAAGAGACCTGAAGGCACACACATCACGTGCCGACCTGCTGATCGTCGGAGTCGGCAAGGAGAAGCTGATCACCGAAGAGATGGTCAAAGAGGGGGCAGTCGTCATCGATATCGGAATCAATAAAACCGATGACGGTAAGATTGTCGGTGACGTCGACTACGAAAAAGTCGCACCCAAATGCAGCTATATCACACCCGTTCCGGGCGGTGTCGGCCCCATGACGATCGCGATGCTGCTGGTCAACACGATCAAAGCGGCAAGGAGACGATAGTGGTCAGAAAATTTAAAGCCTTCGCCAACAGCTGGCCCGGCACAATCATCATTGTCCTGCTCATCATCTTTTTTGTCGCACAGGCGTTTGTCATTCCCAGCGGTTCCATGAAGCGTACCCTCCTTATTGGGGACCATCTCTTTGTCAAAAAGTTCGCCTACGGAATTCCCACCCCCTATATTCCCTGGCTCGAAATCCCTGTACTTCCTGACTTCAACCATAACGGTCATCTCATAGAGGGTGAACGGCCCAAACGGGGCGATATCGTGGTCTTTCGCTATCCGCTCAACAACAAAACACACTTTGTCAAGCGCTGTGTCGCAGTCGGAGGCGACGTGCTCACTGTCAAAGATAAAGTACTCTATCTCAAGCCGCATGAAGGCAACGATTACGTCCGTTCACACTACCCCAAAGAAGTCATCGTCGATATGGGCGGCGATCTCTGGGTCAAAAACCCCTACCGCGTTAAATACAAGGGGATACAGAACGATCCCAACATCGTCAACGATGGAACCTATCCGCAGCAGATTTTCGATTTTCCACCTGTTCGTATCAAAAAAGATTACTTTTTCATGATGGGTGACAACCGTGACCACTCCAACGACAGCCGTTTCTGGGGGCCGGTACCCTATGCTCTCATCGAAGGCAAACCATGGTTCGTCTATTTTTCATGGGATAAAGATTACAAAATCCGCTGGGATCGTATCGGTAAATCGGTCGAAACCCTTCAGAATGACCCCAGATATATCAATAAAAATGTGAGTCTCGATTAGTGTCTGAAGTCAAAATAGTCGAAATTCTGGCAATCATACTCGCCCTTGCGATCGCAATCATCGGGCATGAGATCATGCACGGGCGTGTCGCGTATATGTTTGGTGACGATACCGCGAAGTTACAGGGGAGACTCTCAATCAATCCTCTCGTACATATCGATCCTGTCGGAACGATTCTCGTCCCGGCACTCCTCTACTTTTCCGATGCCGGCTTCCTTTTCGGATGGGCCAAACCTGTCCCTGTCAATATGCCCGTCGTGATCCGAAACGGAGGCTACAACGGTGCGATTGCCGTAGCACTGGCGGGTGTGACATTCAACTTTACGATAGCGATTCTTGCAACCATACTCCTGCATATCCTGCCGGCTGCACATGGGGCATGGGGCTTTTTTCTGCAGGCGTTTCTCACCTACTCCGTCGTCTACAATATCGTGCTGGGTATCTTCAATCTGATCCCCATCCCGCCGCTGGATGGTTCACAGGTACTCGTCTATCTGGCCAGGAAACGTGGCTACTATGACTTTGCAAACAGATACCAGTCGATCGGTCAGTATGGTATGATTATTCTGATCCTCATTATCGCCACACCACTTGCCGATATCATCTTTGCACCTATGATGCACCTGATCAACTTCATGTTACCAAAGTAACTTTTAGGAAACAATATTATACTTTTCTGATGCTTTTTCTTGTAAATTGGCTACTTTTAGAGTATGCTAAAGAGAAAAGGCAGAGGATATGCATTTTCAGATACTACAGAACTTCATTCAAAACCGTCTGCGTCAAAACGATATCTTCGTACCCGCCATGATTCTCTATCTCGTCAAAAATGGAGGAAAAGGGAGTCTCGAACAGATCAGCAGGCTCATCTATATCTTCGACTTCAAGCGTGAACTCTCCGATTACGATCTGATTGTCAAAAACTTTTGTGCTGTCATGCTCAAGGAGTATAATATCATCGAAGAGCCGGTCGAAGGAGAATACAAGCTCAAAACCTGGCCTTTGAGCGAAAGTGAAATCGAAGAGACGATCAAAGCATGCATGCGCATCTCCAACGGTTTCTTTTCACACCTGCAATCTACACCCCCGCTCAGGAAAGCTTCCTAACTTTCCTGTGGAAAGATCCATCGTTATACCCGCATCTCCTCTTTGAAACGAAACTTCCCTTCTATCAGTTTCTGCCGCACCTGCTCCTGATGCTCCTTGCCCTTGGTCTCCAAGGCAAGTGTGACATTGGCATCGCCGTAGGAGAGGCTGGTCGACGTACGGTCATAGTCAATCTGGATGATATTTGCGCCAACATCGGCGAGTGCATCTGTCAGTGAGCGCAGCGCACCGGGCCTGTCGATGAGCGTCACAATCAGCTTCATTTTGCGATGTGCTTTGATCAGACCCTTTTCGATGATCAGTGAGAGCATCTGTACGTCGATATTTCCACCGCTGAGTACAGTAGCGATTGTCGCACCCTCTTCAAAGTGAAACTTATGGTGTATGATCGCAGCGACACCGACGGCACCACCCCCTTCGACCACCAGCTTCTGTTTCTCCAGCAGAAAGAGAATCGCACTGGCAATCTCTTCATCATCGACACTGACGACATCATCCACCACTTCCAGGATAATATCGAGATTTTTGGGGGAGACATCCCGTACCGCAATACCGTCCGCAATGGTACGCACTGATGTGGAGTCGATCGGCTTTTTGGTGTGAAAGGAGTGCTTCATCGCCGGTGCACCCTCCGCCACGACACCGATGATCGTAATGTCAGGGTTGACCTGTCTGACGTACGAACCGATACCGCTGATGAGACCACCGCCTCCGATAGGCACGACCAGATAATCAATCTTCTGTAGCTCTTCGAGCATCTCGATCGCCACTGTCCCCTGCCCCGCTATCACAGCATCGTCGGCGAAAGGATGGATAAAAGTTAGTCCATGCTTTTTGGCATATTCGGTCGCGTAGGCATAGGCTTCATCGTAATTCTCCCCATGCAAAATCACTTTCGCGCCCAGTGACGTGGTACTCTGTACCTTCAGCAGAGGTGTCGCTTCCGGCATGATGATCGTCGCGGGAATTCCGAAGACTCTGGCGCTGTACGCCACCCCCTGCGCATGATTTCCTGCACTTGCGGCGATGACCCCTTTGCTGCGTTCTTCATCGCTGAGCGAGGCGATTTTGTTGTAAGCACCACGCAGTTTATATGCGCCCGTCAACTGGAGATTCTCTTTTTTGAGCCAGACTTCTGCGCCGACACGCTGACTCAGCAGCGGTGCCTTCGCAAACGGCGTGCGCAGGACTACATCTTTGAGACGATTATATGCCGCGGTAATATCGCTGAGTGGAATCATCAACCGAAAATCCCTCTGTGCTCCACCATCGTACACCTGTTCTGCACCACTTTAACACCCAGATCTTCCGCGCGTTTGGCCGCGGCATTGTTGACGATCCCTTTTTGCAGCCAGAGTACCCTGATATCGTCCCGTTTGGCAATGACATCGACAATCGCATCAGCCACTTCGGCCTTGCGAAACATATTGACCATATCCACACCTTCGGGCACCTCTTCGAGAGAACGGTAGACCTTTTCGCCCAGGATCGTCTCCTCTTTGGGGTAGATTGGGATAATCTTATAGCCCTGCTCCTGAAGATATTTTGCGACACGGTGACTGTCTTTTTCCGGCTTGGGACTCAGCCCCGGTATCGCGATCGTTTTGACATTTTCAAATATTTCACGAAACTCTTCCGGATTTGCATTGACAGTTGGAAATTCACACTCCATGTTGACTCCTGTAGTAAATTTGAAACATTATAGACAAAAAGAGCAAAAACATTGATAAATGAAATGACACCGTCTTTTGAAGAAAATACGCATATATTGATATGTATGCATGTTTATATAGGTAACAATATATTATCTTTATGGTCATTTAATTCTCTTTTTGGTTAACTTTATTTACTTTAAGTAAATTATTATGTAACATAGTGAGAAGAACTAACAGAAGGAAAGAGTCATGAAAAAGTTAATCTTACTGGCGACTTCGGCATCACTTCTCTGTGCCGGACCATTGGTGAAGCCACTGGTCGATTATGAGAAAGAGGATATGCAAAAAGCAGAGATGCAGGTCGAACAGAAGCTTCAGCTTCCCGAAACGGAGCCGCCGATCGTGACAGTACCCGGTGTACGTCAAAAAGAGTTCAATTACGAGATAGATCTTCTTGCCGGACGTAATTTCGCGGATGACAGCAGCGTTGTCAAAGATGCAACAATGCTGGGTCTTCGCCTCAATCGTTATATTACGGACGATATTGCCATACAGATAGGATATGACCGTATTTTCGATGCCGATTACAAATTTGGCAAAAAGATGCGCGCCTTACGTCACAACACCCCACAAAATGTCGCCTGCAATGACGAAGTGAAAATGTGCTGTACCTGTGTCCCCTGTCCTGATGAAAATAACGATAATCAGGGCAATGGAGAAGGAGGTCAGGGTGACACCGGCGGTACTGGCGGAAACGGTGACACTGGCGGAAACGGTGACACTGGCGGAAACGGTGGCACTGGCGGAAACGGTGACACTGGCGGAAACGGTGGCAGTGGCGGAAACGGTGACACTGGCGGAAAGG
>JALWPY010000048.1 GCA_026994915.1 Campylobacterales bacterium | reverse complement strand
GCACCGAGATCGAAATCCACAACCCCAGCGAACTGCCGCCGGTCAATGAGATCGAGAAGATTCTCGAACCCTACGTCAAAGCGACGATCCTCACCCCTTCGGAGTATCTGGGCAATGTCATCACTCTTGTCAACGACAAGCGCGGTATTCAGGAGAAGATGGATTATATCACGCCTGAGCGTGTCCTTCTGGAGTACGCCATACCGATGAACGAGATCGTCATGGATTTCTACGACAAGCTCAAATCGACCACCAAAGGGTACGCCAGTTTCGACTACGAACCCATAGGCTACCGCGAAGGGGATCTGGTCAAGCTCGATATCCGCGTCGCCGGTGAAGTGGTCGATGCGCTCTCGATCATCGTCCCACGATCCAAAGCGGTCACCAAAGGGCGTGAATTTGTCAAACAGATGAAAGAACTTGTCCCCAGACAACTCTTCGAGGTGGCCATTCAGGCGAGTATCGGCAACAAGATCATCTCTCGCGAGACAGTCAAGTCGATGGGTAAAAATGTCACAGCCAAATGTTACGGCGGTGATATCACCCGTAAACGCAAACTGCTCGAGAAACAAAAAGCGGGTAAAAAACGTATGAAGTCGATCGGTAAAGTGCAGCTTCCGCAGGAAGCCTTTCTGACCGTCCTCAAGATCGACTGATCCCTCTTCGACACCTCTCTTTCAGGCGCTCATGACAACTTGAGGCGGGCGCCTGTTTCATGCTCTCTGTACCAAACGAAACATTCCACATACAAATGCCCTTTTCAAGCGATTTTCTATTAAAGTTTTTACTTTTTAAACTTAATTTGACTTTCTTATGTTACAATCTTTCATATATAATTTTTACCCAGGATTAAAGCATTGTTTAATAAAAAGCCGCTCTGGATTCTTTTCATGCTCTTCATGACAGACATATTGTTTGCGGTGCAGCATGATCAGAACCCGTTTATCAGAAAATTCCCTCTGCAGGAGGGTGTTATCACCTATGCAACCAGAGGTAATCATCATGGCGGGCAGATACTCTATTTCAGCGACTATGGCCGGAAACAGCTGCTCGTGGAAAAGATGCCAAACTCCATCCTGCACAAAGCAAATGGAAAAGAGCGACTTACATTAATTCTGCCTGATGCAAAATATATAATCGATCCAAAGAGCGGTCATGCGCTAAAAAGTCCGAGACTGGAGAAAACCCTCTATACCCTTTTTCAGAAACTTACAAAAAAAGAGCAAAAGAAGATTTTAGACAACCTGCAAAAAACTGCACCACGATCCTGGGAAAATATCTCGGGAAGCTGCGTCAAAGCGGTCAAAAAGATAGCAGGCTACCGTTGCAATGAAGAGCGGATCGGGGGTGTCAGAACCTGCACCATCGCCAGAGGCGCATTGCCTCTTGAAAAGCGGATCGAACTTCTGGGCTACACTATCGACACTTTCACGACAAAAGTGACGGCACAGAGCATCGACCCGGACTATTTCAAACTTCCCAAAAATCTCACGATTATCGAGGGAAAAGAGCGGACCGATCAAAAGGCGGAGAGGATCATCCAAAACCTGCTGAACGATCCCAAAGGGTGTCAGAAAAAGATCTCCGGCAGCAGATCCGGAGAGGATCTGCATCTGATGCTTTACGAAGAGATTCAGAACCTCTCCAAAAACTTTTAGAGTGTCGCCAGAAACATCTTTCTGGCAAAGTTTTGAATCTTACTCGGTTTGAGTCTCTCGATATTGGAACCTGCAAACATTGAGAGGTTTGAGACCACGGTATACTCCTGTGTATCGGTAATGATTCTGGTTCCTTTGACGATCAGT
>JALWPY010000047.1 GCA_026994915.1 Campylobacterales bacterium | reverse complement strand
CGGCCAGTTTTCTGCTTCCGGAGAGATCCTGCAGCAGCCTCTCCATACCGTCGTAGAGGCGGCTCTCTCTGTCATAGTTTTTGAGGTAATACTCCTGAAAGTACTTTTCATGGATCGGTTCGAACGCTTCCGCTTCGTAGTAGAAGTGTGCCGGATTGATCGAGGTGTCGTTGAGGGCACGGATGATCTCATGCTGGTTCAGTGGATGAAGACCGATCTTTTTACGGACATAGTTAATCGTGTTGGCCAGCAGCTCGGAGGAGTCGATGAGCGTCCCGTCCATATCGAAGATCAGGTGTGTTTTATCTCGCATGTGAGTGCCTCTTTCGTGATGATCTCAGCGATCTCCTCGCTGGCGTTGATGATATGGTTGATGCCGAACTCTTCGATGATCTTCGCATGGCTTTCGTTGCGTACCTTGACGATGGTGTTGATCTTTTTGCCCAGACTCATAATCGCTTCGCAGACCTGACGGATCTTGGCGGCGTTTTCGAGCGCGACGATGATACACTGCGACTCTTTGGCACCGAGCGCCTCGAGGGTTTGGCGCTGCATGGCGTTGGCGAGGAATATCCTCTCACCGTTGGCCTCCCCTTCCCTGACCAGCTCCATCTCATGCTCGATGATGATATAGCAGATGCCATATTTTTTGAGTTTACGCGCCACTTTCTGGCCGATGGGACCGTAACCGATGATGATGATATGGTTTTTGAAACCACTCGATTCCATCACCAGTTCCAGTTCCGGTTCTTTGAAAAAGCGGTCTGCGATGGTTGCGATATTTTTGAGCACAAAAGGGGTGATGAGCATGGAGAGGATCACCATGACGATCAGAATCTGATTGGTTCTGGCATCGACCAGATCGTTTTGATAGGCGAGTGCGAAGACTGCCAGCGCGAACTCTCCGACCTGAAAGAGGGCCAGCGCGCTTTTGAAATTGGTCCGGTGCTGAAGAAAGGGTGAGAGCACAGCAAACTGGATCGTCGCTTTGAGCAGCATAATCGCTGCGGTCAGTGCCAGAATGACTGCCCACTCATGGATGATCGTATCCAGATCGATCTGCATACCGATCGTGACGAAAAAGACCCCGAGGAGGATATCGCGAAACGGCACCAGATCCGATTCGATGCGGTACTTGTACTTTGTCTCGGCAATCGTCATACCTGCCAGAAAGGCGCCCAGGGAAAAGGTAAATCCAAAAAGATGGGCGATATAAGAGGCGCTGACGACGATGAATAGCACTGCGATCAAAAAGATCTCTTCTGAGTTAGCGGAGGTAACCCAGTCGAAAAAGCGCTGGATGAAGAGTTTGCCAAAGACGAAGAGGATCAGAAAGACCACCGCAGCATCGAGCAGTGTGGTCAGCAGCAGCCGGGTAACAGAGGTGCTCTCCGACGTAAAGATCGAGATCATCAGCAGAATCGGGATGACCGCCAGATCCTGAAAGAGAAGAATTCCCAGCGTCACACGCCCGTAACCGCTGTGAATGCGGGAATTTTCGTTGAGAATCTTTAGTACGATGGCGGTCGAGGAGAGTGCGAGCGCATATCCAAGCACAATCGCCACCCTGCTCTCCAGCCCGAAGAGCCAGAGTCCCAGCAGCGTAAAAAGCGTACCTGTGACAAAAACCTGCAAAAAGCCGTAGAGAAAGACTTCCCTCTTCATCTTCATGAGATGTGTGACCGAAAACTCCAGCCCAATCGTAAACATCAGAAAGACGATTCCAAACTCTGCCAGATAGTCGAGTGAATGGGTACTCGTACCGTGCAGGTCGAAAAGGTAGCTGATCGTTACACCTGAAAAGATGTAGCCAATGACGGTGGGAATATCGTAGCGTTTCAGAAAGACATTGAGAATCGTTGCGATGAAAATGGTGATGATAAAGATGAGCAGTATATTTTCCACGATTCCTCCATAAAGTTAGATTAAACTGCAGCTATTGTCTGATACAGCATGTTACAGATATATAAAACAACTCTGAAAAATTATTTTAACACAATATTTACAATTAACCAATTCTTAGTATAATATTGTCAATTTAAAGGATCGCTATGAAGTTTCTCAGTGCACTCTTCTTTTTTCTCGTATTCATGACCAATGTTATGGCAGAAGACTTGCCCAGGCTGCAGCTATACTATGTCGAGATGGAACACTGCCCCTGGTGTCAGAGAATGGAAGAGGAAGTTTTCAGCAATCCCGCATTCCGCGCGGCACTGCAAAAACATTACACCATTCGCAAGATCGAAAAATCGGAAGGGAAACTTCCCCTGGGCCTGAAACCGCGCTTTTTCCCCACCACCTATATCCTCTCCGCAGACGGGACGAAACTGGTCGATGAACTCCCCGGATATATGGACCCAAAACGTTATGTCGATTACCTCGAAGATCTCTACGACATCGAAACCAAAGAGGGTGAATAAAGCCCCTCTAACCTCCCTTTCGATAAAATCACGCAAATTTAAAGAAAGAAGGTATCTTTCACCCATGAGCGAAAACAAATCGGTTTACAACCCCAAAGATACGGAACAGACCTACTACAAAATCTGGGAAGAGCGCGGCTATTTCGAGATCGAAGGCAACAAAGAGATTCAGGAAGCGGACAAAAACTTCTGCATCATGATGCCACCGCCAAATGTCACCGGTGTTTTGCACATCGGACATGCACTGACCTTTACGCTTCAGGATATCATGACCCGCTACAAACGGATGGACGGCTACCGCACCCTCTGGCAGCCGGGACTCGACCATGCCGGTATTGCGACACAAAATGTTGTCGAAAAACAGTTGCTCGAAGAGGGAAAGACCAAAGAGGAGATCGGACGCGAAGCCTTTTTGAAAAAGGTGTGGGAGTGGAAAGCCTACAGCGGCGGTGCCATCTTCAAACAGATGCGTCATCTGGGTATCTCCCCTGCATGGAGCCGCGAACGCTTCACGATGGACGAAGGACTCAAAAACGCCGTGCGAAAGATGTTCGTCAAACTCTACAATGAAGGGTTGATCGTCCGCGGCAACTATATGGTCAACTGGTGTACGCATGACGGTGCCCTGAGTGATATCGAAGTCGAGCACGAAGATGTCGCGGGTAAATTTTACCATATCAAATATCCTCTCGCTGATGGCAGCGGGCATATCACGGTCGCGACGACCCGTCCCGAAACCTACTTCGGCGATACCGCCGTCATGGTCCATCCCGACGACGAGCGCTACAAGGATCTGATCGGCAAAAAGGTGAAACTACCGCTCATCGACAGAGAGATCGAGATCATCGCCGATGAACATGTCGATATGGAGTTTGGAACCGGTATCGTCAAAGTGACCCCGGCACATGATCCCAACGACTACGAAGTGGGCAAGCGCCACAATCTCGAGTTTATCACCTGTTTCGACGAAAAGGGTATCCTCAACGAGCAGTGTGGGACATTTAAGGGAATGGAGCGGCTCGAGGCACGCGATGCGATCGTCAAAAAACTCGAAGAGGAAGGTTTTGTCGAGAAGATCGAAGAGCATACCCATCAGGTGGGCCACTGCTACCGCTGTAAAAACATCGTCGAGCCCTACATTTCGAAGCAGTGGTTCGTCAAAAAAGAGATCGCCAATGAAGCGATCGAAAAGGTCAATGCCGGCGAGAGCAAATTTTTCCCACCCCACTGGCTCAACTCCTTCAACGCATGGATGAACGAACTGCAGGACTGGTGTATCTCCCGACAACTCTGGTGGGGACATCAGATACCGGTATTTTACTGTCAGGATTGCGGGTATGAGTTCGCCACCGAAGAGGAGCACCCCGAAAAGTGCCCCAAATGCGGCTCTACCAACCTCAAACAGGACCCGGACGTACTCGATACATGGTTCAGTTCGGGGTTATGGCCTTTCTCGACACTCGGCTGGGGCAACGGTGACTGGGGTAAAGGGACGCTTTGGAACGAAGATGACCTCGACAACTTCTACCCCAACTCGATGCTGATCACCGGATTTGACATCCTCTTCTTCTGGGTGGCGCGGATGATGTTCATGGGTGTGCATGAGATGAAAGAGGTCCCCTTTTACGACATCTACCTCCACGCCCTCGTGCGTGACGAACACGGACAGAAAATGAGCAAATCGAAAGGCAATGTCATCGACCCGCTCGACATGATCGAAGAGTTCAACGCCGACACGCTGCGCTTCACCCTCGCCGCCCTTGCCGTGCAGGGACGTGACATACGCCTGAGCAAAGAGAAGCTGGGACTCTATCGCAACTTTACCAACAAACTCTACAATGCCTCACGCTTTTTGCTCATGAATGAAAGCAACTTCCCGAATCTCGAAGATATCGAGCTTCAGACCGATCTGGGACGCTACATGCTCAGCCGCTTCCATCTGGCAACCAAAGAGGTACGTGACAACATCGACGCCTACCGTTTCAACGATGCCGCGATGGCACTCTACCGCTTCTTCTGGGGTGAGTTCTGCGACTGGGGCATCGAGCTGAGCAAAGCGGATAAAGAGAGTATCAAAGAGCTTGGTGCTATCTACAAAGCTTCGCTCAAACTCCTCCATCCGTTCATGCCGTTCATCTCCGAGCACCTCTATCATGAACTCAGCGGCACATCCCTCGAAACGGGTGCCGACTCCATTATGGTCATGCGCTACCCCAGCGATACGTCACGGGATGAAGCGATCGAAGCGATCTTTGGACTCGTCATCGAATCTGTCGTATCGATCCGTCGGGCAAAAGCGACCGTCGATCTGGGTGGAGAGATCGAGCACGTTGCGATCAAACTCAACAATTCCTCCATCGATCTGGAGAGTGCGAAGAAGTATATCCAGCGCCTAGCACGTGTCAAAGAGGTCTCTTTCGTGACGGAAAAAGCGCCCAACTCAGTCGCCGACGTCAGTGACAACCTCGAAGTTTACATCCCGCTGGAAGGTATCGACCTCACACCGATCATCAGTCGCCTCGAGAACCAGAAAGCGAAACTCGAAAAAGAGGTCGCCAAACTCAACGGCATGCTCAGCAATGAAAAATTTGTCGCCAACGCACCTGAAAAAGTCGTTGAAGAGAACAAAAAGGCACTCGAAGCGGCAAGAGAGAAACTGAAGAAAGTGGAGAGTGAATTAGCGGCACTGCAGGGATAATTTCTCCCCTTTTACTGAAAACTCTGCCAGGCAGAGGTCTGTAGACAGGTGGTATTACCAAAGGGGCATCAATGTCTGATACCTAACTGGCGTAATGACTCAAAACGAAGTGTTTAATAGTACTTCTTTGTTTAGGAGGCAGCTTTTTTAGTGCCCTGACAAACAGTTCTGTCTCTGCATCCATATAATATTCTTTGGAAAAAAGCCATCCAATGAGCAGACCAGAGATAACGCCAATCAATAAAACGGTACTGATGCCTTGAAAATTAAACATGTACACCTCCAAAAAGAGACTTCTTTCTGAATGCAGACATGAATGGCAGGAGTATTCAGGGGCTAAGCCCGCTAGAAATATAATATATTTTATCTTAAGATTAAATGATGCTTTAGTTAGAAGACTATTTTTGATTTTGTCGCAGTGACTCCGCCAGTTCGATGCATGCGGGAATCGTCTGTCTTTCTGACATAACGAAGGGAACCTTTTTAGGCATAAAGGATGCGGTCTTTTCACCGATGACTACCGCGGTGTAGCTCTCATCCCATCTGAAACAGCGGAAAAAGCAGTCGATTGTCGAGGGGGAAGAGAAGATGATGAAGGCCCCTTTGGGCGGTTTTGTCAGTTTGTCACAGTCGTTGCACTTCGTTTCGTAGAGAATCTCCTCTTCCAGATCGACGCCGGCTTCGCGCAGGATCTCTCCCAGACGGGATGTCACCGTTTTGGGACGGATGAAGAGTGTTTTGACCCCTTCCAGATGCTTTTTGATCTCTGTGGCGAAATGGTCACCATAGGAGCTTTTCGCCTCATAGGTGATCTTGCCTCCGAGTGCACGAATCGCTTCTGAAGTCCCGCTTCCTATCGAGTAGATGTCGCGCGACTTCCAGCATGCATTGACCTGATCGAGTGCGTAGACACCGTTTTTGGAGGTGAAGATAAGCACTTTATAAGGGTTAATGTCTACCTCGATATCGTAATAGTCAAAAACGATCACCGGAAGATTGGCAGCTCCTGCAAAGGGTTTGGGACTGAGGACGAAGATATCACTCATCGGCACTGCTGTACGAGACGATCGATCTCTTCGAACACTTTAGCATACCCTTTGGCAGCCTGCAGATCGAAGTGTGCATAGACGCCGGGATCGAGTGGATCGTTTTTCTGATACCAGAAAAGATATGTTTTGTTCCGTGTCATGGAAACGGCGATCTCCTCTCCGGCAAAATCACCGCATCTGTCGAGTATCTCCTGTGAGAGATCCCCGAAGAGGGCGAATCCACCCTGTTTTCCGTTTCGGGGCATATCAGCGAAAAAGGTGCTGAAATCGAGATCGGCATCGGCGACATGCTGCAGAAAAGGTTCAGAAACCAGGGCACCCTCTTTGGTATGCGGCTGATCCAGAATCATCACAAATCCGCTGAAAACATTTCTGGCAAAGCGTTCGACCGATGCATTCTCTTTAGTATCGAATTCAATCTCGACGTAACCGACTTTAACCCCTTTTTTGACATAGAGGCCATTTTTAGCAGTAAATGTCTTGATACGGGGGGAAAAGATCCGGCTCTCTTTGATTTCATCGATCGTTATTTTGCCCGGAGTATAGCGGTAACTGCAACAGTTCTGCGCTATCGGCGTGATGATATACTCCGAAAACTTCTCTTTGTAGGGTGAGATGGCGGGGGTTTGCATCTTGAGATACCAGATACCTCCCGCGATCATCAGCAACGCGACGAGTGCACCGGTCGCTTTGAAATATTTGACAAAGAGGGCAAAGACCAGCAACGCCAGCACAGCCGATATGACGTATGTCGTCTGGCGCTTCTGTGCATACTCTTTCAGCGGTGCGATCTTCTCATAATTGGACTTGAGCACCTTCTCGTAGAGGGTCTGGATATTGTGGCCGCCAAATCCCTCCATCGCAGCGAAACTGAGCGATGCAAAGAGAAAAAGCCTGAAAAGTGTTTTGAACATCGCCTACTCCCACTCGATCGTTCCCGGAGGCTTGGAGGTGATGTCGTAAACCACGCGGTTGATCCCGTCCACTTCGTTGATGATACGCGTACTGATGCGCTCCAGAACATCGTGCGGTATGTGGGCGAAGGTCGCTGTCATACCATCGACCGATTCGACCATTCGCACACATACGGTGTTGTCGTAAGTGCGGTTGTCGCCCATGACGCCGACGCTTTTGACATTGAGTACGACGGTAAATGCCTGCCACACTTTGTCGTAGTTTCCGCTCGCTTTGAGTTCCTCCTGCATGATCGTATCGGATTCTCTGAGAAGTCTCAGTTCATTGGGCGTCACCTCTCCCATAATACGGATCGCAAGACCCGGTCCGGGAA
>JALWPY010000046.1 GCA_026994915.1 Campylobacterales bacterium | reverse complement strand
GGATCGTATCTCTGCCGATCACCACCATCCCTTTGCATGTCACGGAGGGAGGGATGTTGACATCTTCATCCAGACAGAGCACCAGCCCGTCTTTTCTGGCACAGCTACCGGGAAGATCGTAGAGCACTTTACCGGAAAAGATATCTTTATGGACATCACGATAGCTCTGGGGATTGCCCACATCGCGCCAGTATCCTTCGACCGTACAGCCCCACAGGTCGATACCCTCCTCCATCAGACGGGGAAAAAGATCTTTCGAAAAATCGTATGCCCCCTCTTCGGGAATGAACTTCAATATTTCCGGTTCGATGATGTAGATACCGGTGTTGATCGTGTCGCTGAAGACCTCTCCCCAGCCCGGCTTCTCCAGAAAGCGCTCGATCTTACCGTTTTCATCGGTAATGACGACGCCAAACTGCAGCGGATCTTCGACCGGTGTGAGCGCGATGGTCAATTTGGCATGCTTTCGGCGGTGATAGTCGATGATCTCTCCAAAGTCAAAGTCTGTTACCAGATCGCCGCTGACGATCATAAAGGTCGTATCCAGATGCTCTCTGGCATACCCGACCGCGCCGGCAGTGCCATAGTCCTCGTCCGGCAGTGCATAGGTGATTTTGACTCCCCAGTCACTGCCGTCTCCAAAATGCTCCTGAATCACTTCCGGTTTGAAATAGAGCAGAATGACGATTTCTTCAATGCCGCTGCGCTTGAGTTTATTGACGATATGTTCCATCATAGGGATGTTGACGACAGGGAGCATCGGTTTGGGGACAGAGTTGGTAAGTGGTTGAATACGTGTACCAAAACCGCCGGCCATCAGAACGGCTTTGATATTGTGAGGTGGATGCATATGTTCTCCTTATAAAATACCCTGTCTACATCAGGAGGTGTAAACAGAGAAGATGTCAGATTGTCACATTTTCAAGTTCCAGCAGAGAGTTTTCACTCCCATAAGTGTTGTGTACTCGTGGGGCATGGTCATCGTTGTCCCACTCTTTACCGTCTATGAGATAACGAAACTGATAGTTCGACCCCGTCAGCAGATACTTTCGGATATAAAAAGAGCCATCTTTTTTGGGCCTCATCGGCTCGGGTTCCCAGTCGTTCCAGTCACCGGCAATCGCAACACTCTCTGCCGCTTTGGCGGGTTTGAAGGAAAAAGTCACCCACGCTTTCGCACCTTTGGGGTTGATAGTCACCATAGTCACTCCTTATGTTAAATCTATCAGGATAACACCCAAACCGCGGTAACATAGCAGTTACGAAAAGTAACTATATAATCACATGAAGAGGATATTAACTTTTCTTATCGGTACTGCATTTCAGTTCTGCTGCCTTGATCGCATGCAGGCGGTTAAGGATATGCTCAAATTCAGAGAGGTTTTCATCGCACTCTTTTTTCAGCTTGTCACGTTTGGCCTCGACGTAAGCGATCTGTTTGTCCAGATCTGCCAGATTGATTCTGCAATCTTTTGCAGCCTCCTGCTCCTTTTCCAGTACCCAGTCCATCGCTTTTTTAATAAATTCTACCATTTTGTCTCTCCTTAATTTTTGTTCATATACGTAATGATAACAGATTTTTACCTTTTTATCTGTTCGTCAGGTGACAGTTTGTAAATTTAGTGATAAGATACTATGATTTCACATGTGACAAGAAGGCAGACATCATGTATCACCTCTCTGACAAACTCAATTATCAGGAAAAGATAGAGATCCTTCCGGATCAGACACAGGTCATCTTCACACGCCTGGACAATCCGACAGTCACCAGATGGCTGCAGGAGAACGACTTCCCCGAAACCTTTCTCGAAGATATCCAGAACGAAGACCAGAGTATCACATTTGAACAGAACAGCCGTTTCAAGCTGATTATCCTCAAATATTTTGTCAGAGACGAGGAAGATGAACTCCTCTACCGGGATGAAAATGTCGCCGTCATCATCACCGAAGATAAATTTTTCTTTCTCTGCCGCAACGACCATATCATCAAAAGTGTCGTATCACATCTCTATAAACGGTTTGAATTGCGTGATTCCCTCGAGTATGTCACTTACAATGCCATGGATATTATCGTAGACCACACGATGCACATCGTCGACGGCCTCGACGACAAACTCGAAGCGATCGAAGACCAGATCTTCGCCGAAGATGTCGAGGAGAAAGAGATTCAGACACACCTCTACTTCGCCAGACGCACCCTCAACCGCATCACCAAACTCTCGGTTCAGTCCAACGACGTGGTCAACAAAGTCTACAACCACTTTCCCATCGACGTGCGTAAAAAACTCAAATACGAATTCATCGATCTCAAAGAGCACCTCTCCTACCTCATCAACGAATCCAAAACCTACCTCGACCGCACCGGCTATCTGCAAAACCTGCTGATGGGCTTTCTCAGCAATCGCATGAATCAGGCGATGCAACGCCTCGCGGCGATCTCACTGATCTTCCTGCCGCTCACCTTCATCGTCGGCAACTACGGCATGAACTTCAAAAACATGCCCGAACTTGACTGGAAATATGGCTACTTTGTTATCTGGGGACTCAACATCCTCATCGCCTGGCTCATCTTCAAATGGCTCAAAAAGCAGAAGTGGATCTGAAAAGCGGGTGTCAGATCCAGACCTTCTCTTTCTCTTTGACGATGTGTACTTTATGTTTCGGCAGCCTGCGAGCGATCACCTTTTTGAAGATCTCCTGTTTCTGGCGTTCGCCGTGGATCAGAAAGATCTTGCCCAGATGGTCGAACCCCTCCATCCATGCGATCAGTTCCGACTGGTCGGCATGTGCCGAGAATCCGTTGATCGTATAGATGCGGGCGTTGATTTTGATCTCTTCGTGGTAGATGTTGATCCACTTCGCGCCGTCGACGATCTTTCGCCCGAGGGTACCGTTGGCCTGATATCCGACGAAGATGACGCTGTTTTTGGGATTCCAGATGCGGTTCTTGAAGTGGTGCAATATGCGCCCGCCCGTACACATCCCACTGCCGGCGATGATGATACAGCCGTTTTCGTTGTTGATCTTTCGGGACTCTTCGGGCTTGAGGGTGTAGTGCAGCCAGGGAAACTCAAAGATCGTTCCATCCTCTTTCAAAAAGGCGTTGCACTCCCGGCTCAGTTCGGTATGGTACTTTTTGTAGAGGTTGGTCGCACGGATCGCCATCGGCGAGTCGAGAAAGATCTTGCACGGGGGTAACTCTTTTTTACGGTACATACGTTTGAGCAGACAGAGTATCTCCTGTGTCCGCTCAATCGCGAACGAGGGGATGATCACATTGCCCCGGGACATGAGCGTATCGAAGATCACCTTCTTGAACTCCGCCACACTTTCGTCGATGGGCTTGTGGTTTCGGTCGCCGTAGGTAGACTCTATGTAGAGGGTATCGGCTTTGCGTACCTGTACAGGATCGGGCATGACGATGTCGTTGTGATTGCCCAGATCGCCGCTGAAGACGATTGTCTTGTGTTCTCCCTTCTCCAGAAAATGGATCTGTATCGTCGCCGAGTCGAGGATGTGCCCGGCATTGCGAAAGATGGCGTAAACATCATGTGAGAGGTGGATCTTTTCATCATACTCCGCATAGATGCATGGCAGATCATAGACCGCTTCGACATCTTCGGTCGTGTAGAGTGGTTTGGGGACTTTTCTCTCTTCACCCCGTCTCTGTGCTTTGCGAAAGGCCGTGCGATACTCCTCCTCCATCAGATGTGCGGCATCCAGCAGCACGACTTCCATCAGGTCGAAAGTGGAACGCTGGGAGATGATCTTGCCGCGAAACCCCTCCTTGACCAGTTTGGGAATACGCCCGACATGGTCCAGATGGGCATGTGTGATGAGCAGCACGTCGATATCTCGCGGATGGAATCCGAAAGGGCGGTAGTTCTCTTTCTCATGCTCACCCTGAAACATCCCGCAATCGACCATCACCACGGGACCTTTCTCTATGTGCAGTACATGACATGAGCCGGTGACAACCTCAGCCGCACCGAACGATTGCAGATAGGCCATCAGGCATCCTCAGCCGGTTTGAGATCGATCAGTATCCAGTGCAGATAGGCAACCATCGCGAAGAAAGGGGTCAGGATATTGACAACGGGTACGAGATTGAGCAGCGACGTCGTAAAAGCGATTCCCCATATCACAAACTCATGCTTTTGCAGTCTCTGTCGCTCCTCTTCGGGAGCGTAGAGTGCCGCAACCGATTTGAAGTAGGCATCCCGGATCAGCCATGCCCACAGCACAACCTGAACGAAGAGGTTGAAAAAAGGTACGAAAAGCAACGGAAAAAAGAGCAAAAGCAGAATAAAAAAAAGAGCGACATCCCAGAGCATCTTTCCAGTAAAACTTTTTTGTTCCTCTTTTTCCAACGGTTCAATCTCAGGATAGTCACGCTTCTGGATATAGTGTAAGAAAGAGCGGCGCATCAGCAACACGACAATCGCCTCCGAAGCGATAAACATATTGTAAAAGAGCATTCCTGAGAGCAGGATCGCCACACCCGTTTCCAGTGTCTGAAACGGAAACCACTCCAGCACTTTTTTCACCTCAGTATAGACAAAATCCCAGTTGAGCAATCCAAAAAGTGTCCACCCAAGTGCGATCAACAGCAGCAGCAGTATCGAAAACTGCGTCTGTCTCTCACTTTTGACCAGCCGCATGATGAGTGGATTGAAAAGTGCGGCGATCACACCGAACGTCACCAGTACCACCGCCATCCAGACAAAACCGCCGATCAGAAAGGCGCCGTTGGCTTTGAGAATCGAAAAGGGGACCCAGCCGATCAGCATCTCCATCACACCGGTCACCCACGGCCACAGATAGTACGCTGCAGCTATCCACACTATCGCCAGTGGTATGCCGGTAAACAGTGCTATCTTGATGACATTCCAGCCAAGTGTATCTTTGATCGCGCGTAGCAAAGCTTCAGAGACTCGCATTGCCCTACCTCCTTCAATCTTGAAATATATCACTGGTGTCGATTATATCACATTCCCAGTGACGCTTTTGTTAGCTGCCTAACAGAACTCATATAGATAATTGCTATATAATACGATTAACGAAAGATTAACAGAGATTTCAAATCTGGAAGGGAGGGATTTTTGATGTCCTATAAAGAAGAGGTCAAAACAAAAATAGGCGCCATCGAAGATGGTGAAGAGGCGTATGAAGCACGCGTCTCTGAAATCGTCAGGGAGGTCTATGCCAAAGCACTTGAAGAGGCGAAGATCACCGGAGAGTCTGTCGAAAGCGTCACCTACGAAATCCTCGAAGGCATCCAGGAAGCGTTGCTGGAGCGGCATGAAGAGATCCTGCGCAATGTCTCTGAAAAGATGATCGAGATCATCCACGATCAGGCAAACGACTGTATCACCGTCAAACATCAAAAGGCCATGGAGGCCCAACGGGCACTCGAAGAGACTATCGAACTGGAAAAGGCGCATCTGAATGAATCTCTCGAAGCTTTCAGAGCTTTTGCGAGAGAAAAATCACTCAGCCGTTTCGCCCACCATCTTCAGCAGATGGAAGCACATGTCAAAGGACTTATACACGGTCTGACACAAAGAATCACCTTTCGGGGAGAAAAGGGAAATCAAAATACTGAAAAAGAAAACTTAGTTGAACATTGATGCAAAAATTTTGGGCATAAAAAGCTAATATAGTATACAAAGTCTGCTTGTTAAAGATGGAAGATGGAAGATGGAAGATGGAAGATGGAAGATGGAAGATGGAAGCTAAAGCGCTAGCCACACTGCACAACTCCGAACTTTTCGAAGGCGTGGATGAACCGTTACTGCAGGCACTGATCAGCGAGTGTGAACCGGTCAGCTGGAAAAAAGGCGAAACCCTCGATCCCGACCTCGCGCGTAAACATCTCTATATTATACTCGACGGCAGGCTCAAAATGACACAGATCGATCCCAATACCGGCAGAAGCGTCACACTTTTTCTGCTGAACAGCGGAGATATTTACGATATCTTCACCTTGCTGGACGACCATGAGCATATCACCTTTCCCATTGCACTCGACCATATCGATGCACTGCGTATACCACTGCCACGCGCCAGAGAGTGGCTCTGTGAGCATCAGGAGTTCAATAAACAGTTTTTGCCCTATCTGGGCAAAATGTTGCGTCACCTGGAAGCATTTTCAGAATCAATGGTTTTCGACGATACGATGACCCGGCTGGCGAAACTGATCCTGCGCCACACCGATCCCAACAAGCGGGATCACCACGGACACTTTCCCGTCCGCCTCATTCACAATCTCTCGCATGAGTCACTCGCTGAGATGATCGGATCAGTCCGCGCTGTTGTCAGTACACAAATCCACAAACTCAAAGAAGAAGAGATCGTCCTCAGCAAACGGGGCCATCTCGCCATCAAAAATCTCGAAGCACTGCTCAAAAAAAGCGACATAACGGAGCAGTGTATCTATGAAAAACATGAAAAGAAGAGACAAAAATGATAAAGGAAAATGAGCCAAAAGCTTTCAACACTTTCAGCGCCGTCATGCTCGGCATCGGTTCGATGGTCGGGGCGGGGATTTTCATCGTCATCGGTCAGGCGGGTGCGATCGCCGGGAACATCGTCTGGCTCTCCTTCGTCATCGGCGGTATCGCTGCACTGCTGAGCGGCTACTCACTGGCAAAACTCGCGCTGCGTTACCCTTCGCGCGGGGGTATCGTCGAGTATCTGGTACAGTGTTTCGGCGAAGGGGTCTTTTCGGGAAGCAGCGGTGTGCTCTTCTACCTCTCCCAGCTCATCGCCATCGCTGCCGTTGCCAAATCGTTCGGTGCCTATGCGGCAACCTTTATGCAGACACCCGGGCACTGGGCCGACATCTTCGCGGTGGGCATCGTCCTCTTTTTCATCCTGATCAATCTGCTCGGCGCCACGCTCGTCGCCAAATCGGAAAATATCATCGTCATCATCAAGGTGACCGTTCTGGTGTTCTTTACCGCCGCCGCACTCTTCTTCGTCAAGCCCGAGCTCCTCAGTGTCGCAAAGATGCCGCCTATGATGGATATGCTCTTTGCCGTGGGGCTCACCTTCTTCGCCTATCAGGGATTCAGCGTCATCACCAACACCATCGAAGATATGTCCGACCCCGCGCACACGATGATGCGCTCCATGTTCATCGCAATCGGCCTCGTCGCCCTGCTCTATATCGCCACAAGCATCGCGGTGCTGGGCAATCTGCCGCTCGATAAAGTGATCGCGACCAAAGATTACGCTCTCGCCGAAGCGGCGAAACCGATCTTTGGAGAGTGGGGTTTCAAGATCATGGCAGCTACGGCACTGCTCGCCACCGCATCCGCCATCAACGCCACCCTCTACGCCGCCACCGAGATCAGCTACACGATGGCAAAAGATGGCGACCTCCCTGAAGTCTATACCTACAACGTCTATAACTCATTTGAAGGGCTCATTATCAGCGGCATCCTGATCCTGCCGATGATCCTCTTTTTCAACCTCGCACAGGTGACGACCATCGCCGCACTCGCAGTGCTGATCATCCAGGGGATCACCCATGCGGGCCATCTGCTGCGCATCAAAGAGACCGGTGCCAGCGTCCTGCTCGTTGCAAGTGCGATGATCGCGATGTTCACCATCGCCGGGCTCACGCTCTGGTACACCAGCCGTGATATGCCACTCATCGGTTACTATATGATCGGTGCTTTTGGTATCGCTTTTGCGATCGAAATCCTGCTGCGACTCTTTACCGGCCGTACCGTCAGCCGCCAGATCACCGGCATCGCCAATCTGAAACAAGAGGTCAAAGCGATACTCAGAAAAGTGACGGAGCAGACCAAAGATGTTACAAAATGAAATTTGACGTTTTATATATACCAATTTTATACTTTTATCATCACAATAAAGTGAAATAATGGTGTATCATAACGACGTACTAAAATCGTCGAAGGAGATCTCGTGCAGCGTTTCAAAAGCCTTTTGATCGCTATCTTCAGCCTCTATCGCGACGGTTTTAAAAACATGCGCCTCGGTAAAAAACTGTGGCTCATTGCGATGATTAAACTTTTCATTATCTTCGCCGTGATCAAATACTTCTTTTTTCCCGACGTTTTGCAGGAGCACTTTCAAAACGACGCGCAGAGAAGCGACTATATACTCAACCAACTCACGCAAGGAGAGTAATTATGCACCATATAGACCCCTCGCTGGTAGACTGGTCCCGTGCGCAATTTGCGCTGACGGCACTCTACCACTGGATTTTCGTCCCGCTGACGCTGGGGCTGACATTTATCGTCGCCATCATGGAGACGATCTACGTCAAAACCGGCGACGAATGGTGGAAAAAGACCACCCGCTTCTGGATGGGCCTGCTGGCGATCAACTTCGCCATCGGCCTGGCAACCGGTATCATCATGGAGTTCGAGTTCGGCACCAACTGGTCCAGCTACTCGTGGATCGTCGGTGATATCTTCGGTGCACCGCTGGCGATCGAAGGGATCATGGCCTTCTTCATGGAGTCGACCTTTTTTGCAGTCATGTTTTTCGGATGGGATAAGGTGAGTAAACGCTTTCACCTCCTCTCCACCTGGCTGGTCGCCATCGGCTCCAACCTCTCGGCACTTTGGATTCTCGTTGCAAACGGCTGGATGCAACACCCCGTCGGCATGCGCTTCAACCCAGACACCGCCAGAAACGAGATGGTCGACTTCTGGGCACTCCTCTTCAACCCTAACGCCTACAGCAAGTTTCTGCATACCATCAGCAGCGGTTATGTGCTGGCATCGCTCTTTGTCATCGCCGTCAGCAGCTGGTATCTGCTCAAAAAACGTGATACCCGTTTCGCCAAACGGAGCATGCTCGTCGCTGCCAGCTTCGGACTGGTCGTCTCACTCTTCAACGTCACCACAGGCGACGACTCTGCCAGACAGGCGGCACAGCACCAGCCGATGAAACTCGCTGCGATGGAGGGGCTCTACAACGGTGAGAAAGGTGCGAGTATCGTCGCGTTCGGTATCCTCAATCCCGACAAAAAGCCGGGCGACAAACAGGAAGTTTTCAACTTCAAAGTCGAACTTCCCTACGCCCTCTCACTGCTCAGCTTCCATAAACTTGACGCCTATGTTCCCGGTATCGATGAACTGCTATTCGGTGAAAAGGAGAGAGGGATCATGAGTGCCGCAGAGAAGATCGAAAAGGGCAAAGCTGCCGTCGCCGCACTCAAAGCCTACAAAGAGGCAAAAAAAGCGGGCGATCAGGAAGAAGCCGCCGTCCAAAAAGCCGCCTTCGAAGCCAAAAGCGAATATCTCGGATACGGCTACCTGAACGATCCGATGGAGGTCGTCCCCAACGTCCCCCTCACCTTCTATGCCTTTCACACGATGGTGCTCTTCGGCGGCTGGTTCATCCTGATGTTCATCCTGATCCTCTTCTTCACGATGATCAACGAGATCGACCGCAAGCGCTGGCTGCTCTGGGCCGGTGTACTCAGTCTGCCGATGGGTTACGTCGCACAGGAGGCGGGGTGGATCACGGCCGAAGTGGGCCGGCAACCGTGGGCAATCCAGGATCTGCTGCCCGTCGGCATGGCGACATCGCACCTCACCACAAGCCCCGTCATGATCACTTTCTGGCTCTTTGCCGTGCTCTTTACCGCACTGCTGATCGCGGAGGTGAAGATCATGACCCGACAGATTCAAATCGGTCCCGAAGGAGAACACCATGTTTAGCCATCTCTCACTCCTCACCCTCCAGCACTACTGGTGGTTTCTGGTCGGCCTGCTGGCCGCGCTCTTTGTCTTCATGACCTTCGTACAGGGCGGACAGACACTGTTGCGTACCCTCGGCAAAACAGAGGATGAACGTGATCTGATCATCAACTCTCTGGGACGTAAATGGGAGCTGGGATTCACTACACTCGTGATGTTCGGCGGTGCACTCTTTGCCGCCTTTCCGCTCTTTTACGCAACCAGTTTTGGCGGGGCCTACTATGTCTGGATGGCGATCCTCTTCTGCTTCATCATCCAGGCGGTCGCCTACGAGTACCGTAAAAAGCCGGGTAACGTGTACGGAGAGAGAACCTATGAGATCTTTCTCTTCATCAACGGCAGTCTGGGCATCGTACTCATCGGCGCGGCAGTAGCCACCCTCTTTACCGGGGGCAACTTCGTCGTCAACGAGATGCACCTCTCCCACTGGACCAAAACGACCTACGGCCTCGAAGCACTGCTCGTACCGTTCAACGTCGCCTTTGGTTTCATGCTACTTTTTCTGGCGCGTATCAAGGCGGCACTCTACTTCCTCAACAATATCGATGACGAGGAGATCACACGACGTGCACGCATTGTCCTGCGCCATGAAATGTGGATCTTTCTGATCCTCTTCGCATATGTCGCATTCTCTTTGCTGACCATGCCCGGATACGCTTACGATCCCGTAACCAAAGCGGTACATGTCGAAGCGTACAAATATCTGCACAACTTTCTGCAGATGCCGGCTGTGTCGGTGATTGCCACACTGGGTGTCGTGCTGCTGCTGTGGGGAATCGTACTGGGTGCCTGGCTCAAGAGTGACAAAGGAGTCTGGTTTTCTGGTATCGGCACCGTACTCTTTGTACTGAGCCTCTTTCTGATCATGGGATACAACCACACCACCATCTATCCGTCACTGGCTGACATGCAGAGCTCGCTGACCATCGAAAACAGTTCCGGCAGTCACTATACACTGACTGCCATGGCATGGGTTTCTCTGATGGTACCGCTGGTACTGGGCTATATCATCCTCGTCTGGCGGGCGATGGACCGGCACAAGATGCGCGTCGAAGACGTCAAAAACGACCCACACCACTACTAAAGAGAAAGGAGTGCACATGCAATACACCGAAGCGATTCTCTGGTACGCAATGTGGCCGGTACTGATCTTTGTCGCGTATAAATTCGTCATGGTCAACCTGCGCCACTTTTCCAAAATGGAGCGGCTCGAAGAACTTGAAGCACGTTACAACAGCGAACTCGAACAGAGTGTCGAGGAGGAGACACTCGCCTGATCTCCTGCCCCCGGGTGCAGTCGCCGAACAGCGGCTACCCCGCTGCTCAAGCGGGCTTAATCAACAGTCGCTATAATAGTTCTATCAAACCCCGTCAGGAAGCCACGCCATGCTTATGAAACTGCTCATTGCCTCTCTGCTCACTGGTATCATCAGCGGCATTTTCATTACATTTTACGAGCTTCTGATCACTTTCATGAGTTACTTCATCTTTTTCGGCAATCCTGTCGATATGATCCCGGAGCTTCCGGTCTGGTATATCTATCTCGTACCTACCGTCGCGATCTTCTTCGTCAACTACATCATCTCCAGAGATAAACATGTGCGTGAATACGGTGTCAGTGAGATCGCCGAATCGATCACCGAAAACAGAATGACACTGACCGTCAAAACACTCTTTCTGAAAGTCCTCGCCTCCGCACTCTCACTCTCCAGCGGCTTTCTGGTCGGTACAGAGGGACCAAGCGCGGGTATCGGCGCGATGATCGCCTACCACATCCACAAACTCTTTCGCATGCCCAAGATGCTGATCAAGCTGATGATCAGCGTCGGCGCGAGCAGCGGTATCGCAGCGATCTTCGTCTCTCCGGTCACAGGGCTGGCCTTTGCCACGGAAAATATCGCCTATCAGTTTCTCAAACAGTATATCGGTTACCTGATCCTCGCCTCGGTCATCGCTTTCTCGATCAGTCTCAACTTTCTCGAGCCGATTATCTTCCGTCACTCTCATGGACGCCATGTCGATCTGGACTATATCTATGCCAATCTGCTCTTCATCCCTTTCATCACGGCATTTATCTACTTCTATCTCTTTTTGAAGAAGCGTGTGCTGCACTTCATCGATCTGGAGATCTTCAAAAAGTTCACCCGCTACCGAAACTATATCTTCGCACTGATCGGCGGCAGTGTCATCGGCACGATCATGCTGATCAAACCCGAAGCGGCCTTCTCCGGCAAATTTATCGTCACAACACTCATCAACAAAGAGACTCATATCCCGCTTATGCTGATTTTCGGCGTAATCATTCTGCGCATCATCGGCACTACCGTCGCCATCTACTCCAACGCTGTGGGCGGGCTCTTTCTGCCGCTCATGAGTATCGGGGCGCTGATCGGGTACGCTTTTGGAGAGTTGATGGTATCCTACCACATGGTCGCCGAACCCTTCTATTTCGCGGCGATCGGCGCAGCGGTCTTTATGGGAGTGTTGATGAACCTGCCGCTGACGGCACTTATACTCTCTCTGGAGACGACTTTCGACTACAATGTCGTTGTCGCCACAGGCGTGACAGTCGTCCTTGCCTCATACTTCTCCAGTCTCTACTTCAACATCCGCAAAAAAACGAGTACACAAAAAGAGAAGATCGACCCAAAAGAGATCGTACAGGAGGAGCGAAAAAACGGGGAGGAGATCCCCGCGAAGCAGTCTGAAACCGATCGATAAAGGGTCTATCGACGGTCAAAGATCCTTTTGATTGTCATCATCGAGTTTTTGCATAAACTTTCCACCCATGAAAAGGGCCAGACCGTCAAAAAGCAGACTGATGCCTATGAAGATTCCCACCAGATAGAGCGAACTGAAAGGCCAGCCGATTACGAAGAGTACGCCCAGTACCAGTGAAAGCAGTGCGTTGACGAGCCAGACCCACCACCCCTGTGCCGGGCGCATATTCATCGCCAGCCCTACTCCGGCAAAGGCGTCAGTAAAGAAGTAGATCGAGAGCAGCAACCCTACCGTCGCCGCCCCACCCAGCGGGAAAAAGAGCATATAGAGCGAGACCAGAATCAGCGCAAACGCCTTGAGCCACCCCATCCAGTCACTGCGGTCCGTCTGCCAGGTAAAGATCGCCGCCGAAATCCCCGCAAAGAGCAGTAGCCACGAAACAAACGCCACTGTCGCCATCGTCATGAAAGGGGGAAAAGCGATCCCCGCGATCCCCAGCAGCATGAAGATCACACCAGCGATCTTCGCATGTTTTCCGAACTTTTTGAAGAGTGTCTCTTCTACAGGTATATTCCACATTTCTGATCCTTTATATCATATGAGTGGATTATACAGTGATTTTGACTATCTGCAGCTTACTTCACAGCTATGTGACATATCTTTAAATAATATTTAATAACAGATTTAATATTATATACCTTCAATTAATTTAATTTAAGAGGTTTTTTTTGCAATATTTTCTAATACTACTCTTTCTGCTGCCCTTTCTGACCTCCTGCAACGGTGCCCGAAGCGGAACAGAAGTTGAAGCGCTCGGCATACCGACACAGTATGACGATATCTCTCCTAATCACCAAAATATCGAAGCGACACTTTTCTGGATCGGGGAAAAGGCCTCCGGTGAAAATGGATACATCGCCAACGCTGCCAGCTTCTGGGACGATGCCTGGCTCTCCCACTATGGCGGAGTGGATGATCCGCAAAGAGAAACGGTTCTACCCTCTTTTACACCCGGGGAGAACCCTTTCTACTTTGCTCTTCCCTATAGTGACTTCGATGACAGTGGAGAGAGAAGGAGCGATGCCTCAAAGATCGTTCCCTGGGCAAAAGCAGGCAGATGGGATGCAGAGCGTTCCATGCTCAAAAATCACTGGATTGAAATCCGCTACAACGGAAAATCGGTCTATGCCCAATGGGAAGATGCAGGGCCTTTTGCCTACGATGATGCAGCGTACGTTTTCGGACATGCCAGACCCCGCAATGAAATCAACGACGCTGCGGGGCTCGATCTCTCTCCGGCTGTCTGGATCTACCTGGGATTCGATACCAGGCAGAAAGATATCAGTGCCAAAGTCGCATGGCGCTTCATCGAAGCATCACAGGTACCGGACGGCCCCTGGAAAAGCGTCGTTACCAGTTCAGATATCTACTGGCAATAGGCCTCACCTTAATCCTATGTCGGGAAAATCTGCAGGCTTGTCAAAGAACCAAACCTCAAAACTTTTACCCTCTCCGTCATAGATCATGAAAATAAGCCCTGCATCGTTTTGCGCCAGCAGCGTCATCGTATAGGTTTTATCACCCACTGTCGCAACCAGCTTACCATCCTCGATTCTATAGGTCCCCTGCTCGCTTTCGGGTTCAGGATCCATCGAACTGACGGTGATGTTGTTCGTCGCATCCAGAGTATAGCGATAATATGCCGGTTCACCATCTTCCACAGTCACAGCATAAAAGGTTTTGCCTGCTACCAACTCTTCTGTGACGGGCAGTGACTTCTGGACGACAAATGTCTCGATCCGGTCGTAGATCTTCTCATCTGCATCCTCTGCTTCGGGATATGCACCTGTCTCTATACGCACACCGGCAATCTCTCCGATATGCTCAAGAACACCCACCGGCAGACGTATCACCACACCGTCGCTGAGCTCTTTGACAGATGCGCCCTGGATGGCAGTACCGTCACGTTTGAAAAAGTAAACACCCTCTTTGTCGAGTATCAGAGTCACGGCATCGTTGATAGTAAGATGGAGTTGATTGTAATAGCCGACGGGGCCCTCCGCAGTCTCGAGCGCCGCTTTGATATCCCCTTTGGCTTTGACGACAAAGACCAGATGATTCTCTTTGATCGTTGCCTTCATGCCTGTCAGCTCAAAACCGGACAGTGAGGAACGTGCATCATCCGTTGCATCGGATACCATCTCTTCGAAACCGGCCCCTTTGGCAAAGATTTTGGCTTTCGCCGCCGCTTCACTGCTGAAAAGCCAATCCTCTTCACCGTCCGGCAAGAGTGTTACCACAGAAAAACCGGGCGCTTTGATTTTGCGTACCACTTCTTCTTCATCATCGATCATGATCTTGCCATTTTCGACGGTATAGGGAGCGGTGTCGCTATCTGAAGGGTTCAACAGACTCTGCCATGACATATGTGTCTGATTGAAATCCACTGTTCCAAAATCGGCATCGCCCACCAGATAGAAACGCTTTCCGATCAGTTCGTCAGCATTGAAACCGAGTGCCTCAGGAGAAAATGTCCCGTTGTTTTCCGCCAAATTGTTGGTCAGATTTTGCTCCTTCATCGCCTGGGCAAGTCGGGTCATGACCGGTATGTCACCGGCATCTCCGTCTTTGAGATCCTCTGCCACTTCGGCTGTAACCTCCATCACCGATTTGCCTCTTTGCGCCGCTACGTCACCAAAGGCATCGAGCACCTTTGCATAGCTCCCTTTTCTGGGGTCGTCAGCCAGCGGATCGACACCAAAAAGCGTTTTGACCTCTTCTTTCGCTTTTTCAAGATTTTCAGGACTCACACCCAGTGCCAGCATACGTGCTACTGTGGCTTCGCTCAAAGGTGTGGCGTTGACAACCACCGGATCGCTTCCGGGCTTTACCTCAGCAGCAGTGTGGAGTGTCACATCCCGGCACACCCTCTTTTCACCGTTTTCGGGATTGAGCAGACGGGACTCTGCATCGCAGGTCACCTCTACAACCACCACACCGTCGTGCGAAACAGAAAGTGTATAGAGGCCGTCATCTGCACCGGTTCTGCCGTTGGCAAGGACATGCGATCGATCATTTGCGTCATACGCAGTGACGACACCGTTGACAATCAGATCATCTATAGCGACACCCTGAAGTTGGGTTCCAGCCGGCCCGTGGCTATCCCCGCATCCTGTCAGTGCCAGAAATGCCACTGCCGATAAAAGTATATTTTTTATCATTATACAATCCCCCATAAAGATATTTTTCAATAAATTATATACCATGAAAATTTAAACTTAAATTAATGACATGACAATTATTTACTCTCTGTTAATATAGTTTATTTATAATTCAGCTATTACAATAAATTAGTCTCTAGGAGTCAACTATGAAAAGAAAAATCTTCTCATCAATCGCAGCTGTGCTGCTCACAACTGCGACACTATGGGCAACTGAAGCCAAAACCACACCTCAGCCGTTGAACCCTTTTGAAGAGATTCAGAAGCTGCAGCAGGAGATGGATGCCATCTTCAACCGCCTCCACCAGCGCTTTTTGAATGATACCTCACTCAGTACGCTGCACGGATCGTTCATCAAAACTCCGGCAGCCGACATCATCGACAAGGGAGATCACTATCTGATCAAAGCAGATATTCCCGGTGCGGAGGCGAAGAGTATTAAAGTGACGGAAAAAGATGGGATACTCAAGATCGAAGCTTCGACAGAAAAAGAGGAGACCAGGAAAACCGACAACTATGTGAGTCAGGAGCGTTTCGTCGGCTCGTTTGTCAAGATGATGACTCTGCCAAAAGATGCTGATGCCTCAAAACTCAAAACCGACTACAAAAACGGCGTCCTCGAGATCACGATTCCCAAAAAAGGCGCATGAAGAGAAGGCAATGCATAGATTCGGACAGATACGGATCTATGCTCCGCTGTCGCTTGCGACATCACCTTGATCTTGCTGCTTCTCTTCGAAAATGAGTCCCAGTACATTGCGCAATGATTTTGTATAGCTCTTGCTCAGATGCATGTCGTTGATGGCGATGGTCAGCATCTGGGACGATACTTCACGGTTCCTTGCCATGTCGGAGATCAGTTCCATCGTATTTTGATAGGAACGGGCAATCGCCGTGTAGATCTCCTGCATCTTTCTCCAGGCATCTTTCTCACCCGAAAGTGCACGGTCAAAAGCCTGTGTTCCCTGTAAAATCTGATAACGGAGGTTGCGCAGGAAGGTCTCTTCTTCCAGTGTTTTGGCATCGTAGAGCTGGTCGATGTCGTAGAGCATATCCTTGATCGCCTTGGCGGCAGTGACCAGATAGGTGATCTTGCGCGCCTCCTTGTCCAGTTCTCCCTGCATCTCCGCATCTTCTATATGTGTCGCCAGGCGGGTGATGAAACGCAAAATCTCACCCTCCAGCAGACGTATGCGTCCATAGAGGCGCTCATACGAAACATCGAAATTTTCATCGTAACGATCGAGCAGTTTTTCGGGGCTGGCATAGTCGTCGAGGGCTTTTGCGGGTGGTATCTTGATCGCCAGCAGAGCGAACTTCTCTACCTCTTTCGCCAGATGGACGATCTCCTTTTGCAAGGCATCATACGCCACCCCCGGCAACTCTGTCGAGACATTGTGGATATACTTCGTCACATGCTCCGGCTCTTTTTTGAAAAGATGCTGCAATCCCCGGCTGAGCGGACCGATGAACGGATACCAGATCACAACGCCCAGCATGTTGAAGATCGTGTGGAAAAGGGCTATCTGAATCACCGGATCGACCCCCGGCATCAGATATTCCACTCCTTTCACCAGATACTGCAACATCGCCAGTGCGACCAGACCGGTCGATACGTTGAAGAGAAAATGCGCCAGTGCCGTGCGTTTTTTGTCCGGTGTCCCGCCGATGGCCCCCAGAAATGCCGTCACCGTCGTACCTACATTGGCCCCGATCACAAACGCTCCTGCCGCTTCAAATCCGATCATATGTGCAAAAAGCGCACTCTGGATGATCGCGATGGCTGCGGAACTGGACTGGATGACCGCTGTCAGACCGAACCCTGTCAGCGCATACCACCAGGGATGGTCGAACCGGTAGTGTGCGATATCGAATCCGCTGCCGAGTGAAGCGAAACTCTCTTTCATCCCCTCCAGTCCCAGAAAGATCAGCCCGAAACCGACCATCGCACCGAAATAGCTTCTCCAACGGTTTCCGTCGCCAATCAGCACCCCGCCAAGCCCTCCGATACCGATAAAGAGGTAAGAGAGAAGTTTGATATCCATCTTGAAACCGACCAGTCCCACAATCCACGCCGTGACCGTCGTACCGAGATTGCTGCCAAAGATGACTGCGATCCCACTCTCCAGAGGCATCAGCTGTGCACCGATCAGAGAGAGTGCCATTAGTGTCACGACCGAGGAACTCTGAAAGACCGCCGTAGCGAGAAGCCCGCTGAGCAGGCTTTTGAAATGGGTATCTGTGGCACGCATGATGATACGCTTGAAGCTGCGTCCGGCGGCCGACCGGATCTGAGCTTCGAGATAGAGCATTCCGAAAAGAAAGAGTCCAAGCCCACTGAACGCCTCCAGCCAAGTCGTATAGAGAGTCATCTATTTCCTGACGGTGCCCAGCTCGCACTCCTCGGTCGTACAGAAACGGGAATCGATCCCATCCGATCCACCGAAACCGGACCAGTCGATCTCACCCAGTGCAGCGAGACGCTGTTCGTACTCCTCTTTGGTGATCCCTTCGTAGGGCATCTGTTCATACGCCCCCTCTTCGGTATGCGGGAGCATCGAGACACTTTTGATCACTGGCGCGAACTGGGCCAGCATGTGTGCGATCTGATCTCCCTCTCTCTCCTTGTCGAAGTAGACAGTACAGCTGACCATGTTGTCACTCCACTCCCGCTGAAGCATCGCCAGAAAAGCGAACTGCTCCCATGCAGAGACTTCGGTCGCTTTGCGCGTTTTGCCCTGGTCGATCGGAAACTCGAAGACCAGTGTATGCTCACTGTAGAGATCCTTCTCATGCGGTATGCCCGCATCGATCAGAATCTTCGTAATCGGCGAATCCTCCCCGACACGAATACGACGAATAGCATACTTGAATGTCGGAAAGTGCATGCCGCTCGAAACGCCTGCCAGCAGGCTGATCGTACCGGAGGGCTTGACCGTCGTCACACGGATAGAGACAGGAATACCCGCCTCTTCTGCCAGTTTTCTATTCTCTTCGCGGACAATATTGTACCCGTTTCTCAGGCGTCTTGTCAGCTGTGCGGCACCGATCTGTTCCAGAAAGTCGGCCACCCCGGAGAGACTCACACCGATGCGCCGGTTGCGTGCGACGATGGCATTTGTCTCGGTGCGGTGACTGGGCAGCAGCGATACTGTGGAGGCGTAAAAGGTCGCATAGCGCAACACCTGATAAAACTCCTCTTCGCTTTTGCATCTGGTCGGAAAGACTTCGGCGAGATTGCAGAGCTCGAAACTCTCCAGAGGAATCTCCGAACAGGGGTTGCTCAGCCAGGCACGATCGGGCATCTCTTTACCGAAACGCCCGTATTTCTGCATGTTGATCAGGTTGCAGATACCCGGTTCACCGTTGTGCTTGATGCGTCTGGCGATCTGGGGAATCTTCTCAAAATCTTCCGGTTTGGCCAGTACGACGGTGTTGTTGCTCATCCATCCGATCTCTTCGCGCTCGGGATTTTTCTTGTAATCTTTGAGATCGAGAAAGGTCCGGTCATCGGGATCACCCAGCGCGATCTCCGCACTGCGCCGGACATTACCCGCCACGACGCATGCACCGATGGCATTGAAGACATCGGCAACGGTTCGGGTGGTGTCGTACTCACCGTCACAGTAGTCATCCAGATACTTTTCGAGCCTCTGGTGCAGCAGCTTCAGCGGTTCGGGCCCGCTGGCCTTGCCACCGAAGCCTTTGATCGGTGCACCGTAGGGGCGGATCTGGCTATAGTCGAAAATGTACCACTCTCCCCCTTTGGTGTAGGCTTCGATCAGCTTTTTGACACTCTCGACCCACCCTTCACGTGAATCGGGGATGACAAATGTACGCGGTGCCGATTTATCCGGTTTAACGGCATCACCCTGCCACGCCGTGTTAAATCCGACACCCACCCCGCACATGAGGGCATCCATCGTCCACTCCGCCGCATGCGAAAGGTCGGTCGTGTCGACGGCACCGCAGTTGTTCAGCGCCATCGAACCTCTCTCATAGACATATTCGGTCCCCATCGCCCAGAGTCCACGTCCGGGAGGCAGAAATGCCATCCGAAACATCGCATGCGCAAAATCGAGTGCATACTCCTGCCAGGCATCATCATCGAAGAGCAGACCGTTGATGTGGTAGTGATGTTTGCGGATACTGAAGACACCTTCCACCACGCGGATGATCGTATCGGCCCACTCCTCCTGCGAACCGTCCGGTTTGAGCCGGCTATAGGTCCGGTAGTAGGTCACCTCTCCAAAGCCGTTAAAACCAAACTCAGGTTTGAGGGATTTGAGAAAACTCTTTACTTCGTCCGAAAGTACAAAACGCTCTTTTACCATCTCTTTCCTTTTCGTACAGACCTGATTGTCTCTTATTTTACCATAGCAGAGAAGAACCAACCGATCGTTTTATAGTATAATTGGTCTATAAAAGGATCATCTCATGAAATATCTCATCACACTCATGCTGTTTTTCACCACACTTCTGGCAACACAAATCGGGCTTACTCCGCAAAACACCACTGTCACTTTCAAAGTGAGGCATCTCTTTTTCAGTACTGTTCAGGGCCGCTTTGGCGATCTCAACGGCACCTGTGAAATCTCACCACAAAGGAAACTCGAAAAACTCGGAGGCAGCGTCAGAGTGAGCTCCATCTCCACTGGCAGCAAAAAGCGAGACACCCATCTCGTATCGGATGCCTTTTTCGATGCACAGAAGTATCCTCTGATGACAATGCGACTGCAAGATGTCCGGGGTGACAAAGCAACAGCGTCACTCACTATACGTGGCGTCACACGCACCATCCCCCTCAAAATCACGCATGAAACAGACGGATTCATCCTTCAGGGCAAAATCAGCCGCAAAGATTTCGGACTCGTGTGGGGCAAAGCGGTCGAAGCGACGGGAGCCGTCGTGGGGGATACCGTGCGAATCAGGATTGTATTAAGCGGACTTTTTTGAGAAGAGTTTTCTGAAAAAGCGCACCAGAAGACGCACGATCCCCAGCAGCAAATAGACGATAAACGTCAGCCAGAGCGGATGCAGGGGGCCGAGCGGACTCGAAGGCAATGCTTCGAGGTGACGCATCGGATGATCGATCCATGCCCCGAAGTGCATCGCGAGGGTGAGCACGACAAACAACACTGCAAAAAGTATCAGTTCGCGTACAATCACTTTCATGTGCAGATTACATCAGCCCTTTCATCATCAGGTGCCAGTACATCGGCTTTAGCATGTAGAGGTCGAATGCCCACCAGATCCATCTTGGTTCTGCAGGATCGAGGAAAGGGAACGAGGGTGCAGGGCCATCGTAGTTGAACTCTGCCAGCATGATTTTGCCATACTGCGTTTTAAGAGGACAGACGGTATATCCGTCGAACTTGGCAGTCGGCTCTTTGCCTTCCATCACTGCGATCAGGTTGTCCTGGAGTACCGGTCCGTGGTGTCTGGCAGACCCACCGGTCTTGCCTTTGGGGATTCCCAGAATGTCACCGATACCGAAGACATTTTTGTATCTTCTGTGCTGCAGGGTATATTTGTCCGCTTCAAGCCATCCTTTGGCTGAACCTTTCTGCCATCCCAGCGGAGAGTTCGCCACGGCATCGGCCGCTTTCATTGGCGGTACAACATGAATGAAATCATATGGCATCTCGACCATCTCTTTCTTAGTGATCATGTCATACTCTTCGAGATCAGGGTCCCACTCTCCTTTGACTTTGTAACTGTGCTCGAAAGTGGCCACTTTCTTATCTGCATCGATCTTGCGAAGTACATGATCCCATTTGTCGGTAATGTTACCGTACATCGGTGTGACACGCTCGACGAGTGTTTTGTTGTAGCTTGGTACACCGAAGAGTTTGCCGCCCTTTTTACAGAAAGAAGATTTGACATTCATATGAACATCTTTACCACCGAGTGGGCTGTTGCCACGCAGTGCATCGTCACTGAGGTAGAGAATCTTCTGAGGTGCACCACCACACTTGATCGGAGTGTCAGGCTGTGTATAGATCGCATTGATCGGATTGTCAGGACTCGCTTTTTCAGCAGCTGCGCGCAATTGTTTGAACCACTCCCAGGTTGCGGTACCACCTTTGGCGGTTCCGGCTACGGGATCATTGAGATAGACACTCGAGATCCCTTTCTGTCCGACAAGATCGGTCGTCATTCCCTCGATACGCTCATAATCGTACTGCAATCCCGTTGCTACAACAAGAAAATCGTAACTTACTTCACCGTTTTTGGCAGTGACGACTTTGTTGCTGTCAGGATTAAATTCAGTGACGCTGTCTTTGATCCATTTGACGCCGTCAGGAATCAGTTCGGAGTTTTTCTTTTTGATATCGTCCGCTGTGTAGAGACCGGCTGCCATAAAGACCTGGCCGGGCTGATAGAGATGAATCTCGTTGGGTGCGATCAGTACGATCTCAGCATTGCTCGCCGCACGTCGAAGTCTCGCCGCCGCCATGATACCGCCGGCGCCTCCACCGACGATGACGATTTTCGCTTTTTTGTCCGTACCTGCATTCAGATCGGTCGCAGCATTTGCCGGTGCTGTACCCAGCATCGTAGCGGAAGCACCGACACCCATCAACTTGAGGGCGTCACGGCGACTCATTCCTTCGGATTTGAGAAGTTCGCTGAGGACTTCTTCAGTGTGAGAAAGTTTTTGCTTATCCATCATAGCTCCTGAAAATGTAAATGTGTCCTCTATAATACTATATTTATGATTGAGAAATGATGATCTGAAGCAAGGCTGACGATTTAAGTAGATATTTTGCAGTTATGAAACAGATTATTGAGTATTATATATGCATGAGTGACATTATGCCACCCATGCCATTATTGAGTTGTTTACTGTGCTTTGTGGCAAAACCACCAGTCGAAGCACTCGTACTTTTCGGTGCGCTCTTTTGCACTTTTTTCATCAGTCGCAGGCGGGATGATGACATGATCGCCCACCAGTTCGTTTTCGGGCCAGTTTGCAGGTGTGGCAACACCATCGGCATCACTCTTCTGCAACGCTTTGACCGCGCGTACGATCTCGGGAATGTTGCGTCCGATCTCCTGCGGATAGTAGAGAATCGTCCGTGTCACACCCTCCGGATCGATGATGAATACCGCGCGTACGGTGTTGCTTCCCTTTGCGGGGTGCAGCATGCCGAGTTGCTCAGCGATTCTGTCGTTGCCTGCGATGATCGGGAAGGTGATCTCGACATCGAGTTTCTCTTTGATCCACTCGACCCACTTGATGTGGCTGAAAACCTGATCCACAGACATACCGACCAGTTCACATCCCAGTGCGTCGAAGTCGGCTTTGTGCTTCTGAAAAGAGACAAACTCAGTTGTACAGACCGGTGTAAAATCGGCCGGATGACTGAAGAGCACCGTCCACTTTCCTTTGCAATCTGTCGGGAACTTCATCGCCCCGTGTGTGGTTTGTACCTCTAACTCCGGAAATTTCTCTCCTAACATCGGTATGGACATCTTTGACCTCCTATACGGTAAGATTGAGTATGCGTTCGGCCGCTTTCAACTCATCGGCCGAAAGGGTCTTGTCGTCACGCGAGAACTCCCTGGCGATATTGGCCAGTATGTAGATGAGCGTTCCCACGATCTCTGTCAGCTTGTTCTCCAGTTCCACTTCCAGTGTGTAGATCGGAGGCAGTGTCTTGATGTGCTCCAGCACATCCTGCAGTGCCAGCTCCTCCTCCAGAGCGGTGAACTTCTGCATCGATTCACGGAACGCTTTGGTGAGTGGTAAATCGCTGTACCAGATGACGTCACGTCCGTTGTACTTTGCATTCGCTTCTCCGATGAGGAGCAAGTCGTGGAACTTCATATCGATTATATCGCTTATCTCTTTGACCTTCTCTTTGCTTATCTGCAATCCCGCTGCCTTTTTGAACAGCGCTTCTATCTTATGTGCGTTTGTAACTGCCATCATTTCTCCTTATTTATTTGCATCTTCTCTGGCGAGTTTTCTCGCACCCAATCCCATCGCGACCAGTGCCACCCCGTCAAAAAAGAGGCTGACTGCCGCATAGAGTCCTACCCAAAGCAGTGAACTGGCCGGCCAGCCAATCAGAATCAGTACCGCCAGCAAGATGGAGACGATCGCATTGACGATCAGCATCCACCACCCTTTGTTGGGTTTATAATCTATCGCAAAGCCGAAACTCGCAAAGGCATCCACCAGCAGGTAAGCCGAAAGCATGATCGCCACGGCAGCCACCCCTTCGACCGGATAGACGAAAAGCAGCACACCCGCAATCAACGAAAGTACCGGTTTGAGCCATGCACTGAAAGATTTTCTATACGTCTTCCAGGTGATGTACCCCTGTACGGCGGCGCTGATCAGAAAGAGCCACCCCAGGAAAGTCACCACCACCAGCGACATGATCGCAGGCATGAAAATACCCGCCGCACCGACCAGAAGCATCAGCACTCCGGCGATGATCGTCTGGGTACTGAACTTCTTGATCGTCTCTTTGTCAAAGATCATCTCTGCAAAAACCATCGTCATGCCTTATATCTTCTCTTTGAACGATTTGATCTTTTTGATCAGATCTTCAAAGAGTTTCTCTGCTTTGTTTTTGCCCTTGATCTCTTTCTCGGTCTTTTCGATCGCTTTTTCGAGATCTTTGTAAGTCACGTCACTTTTACTGACATAGCCCAGAATCTTCGCTTTTTTCAGCTCTTCTCTGGCCTGATGCAGATGCTTGAGTGCCTGCTCTTTATCCTCTTTTGCAATCTGGCTCGCTGCTTCGATCAGCGCCTGTGCTTTGACTACAGGAATCGGTACGACAATCACATCCTGTACCAGTGTACCCAGTGCAGTGTTTAAGATCGCTCTGGCTTTGTCCACCTGATTGTCATGCAGATATTTGGCAGCCAGTTTCAGCGCATCCGGATAGGTCGCAAGCGGCAGGTTGACACTGACGACGTCGATCTCACTCTGAAGTGTGTTGAGAAGTACTCTCGCTTCCTGTACTTTCCCGTCACCGAGCAGATCTTCCACTGTGTCAAGTGTCTTTTTGATCTGTTTGGTGTCACCTATATACTCTACTGCATTGATAGCAACATCCACAGGCAGTAGTTTAGGTGCTTTCTCTGCCGCAAGTACGACTTCGAGTTTGCCGATCGCATCTTCGAGATCTTTGATCGCACTTTTAGTGTCATTTTTGTCCAGATCGGCAAGCACTTTCTGAGTCAATGCCACAGCACTGACAGCCTCTTTGACAATGTGTACACCCTGATTTTTAGCCTCTGTTTTGGCACTTTTGACAGCGTTTTTGGAAACTTCCGCCGAAGTTTTCGCCATAACAGCTGTGTTGCACAGCAATGCTGCTGTCGCTACTGAGAGAATCAATTTTTTCATCTTTTCTTCCTTTCTTACTATGAGATTTTGTAACTATGGAAGAATTTTAGCCTGATTCACTCAAGATTTCTGCGACTTAAGTAGCAAAATCTATCGTTTTGGGTGAAACTTTTTGATTTTCTGCATGTTTAGCAGGATAAAAGGAAGAATGAAGAGCAGTTCCAGCACCAGAGAGATACCGACTACCTTGAGTGTACCTTGCGGATCGTTACTGAGTGGCATACCTCCGGTATTCATCCCGAAAAACCCGGTGACAAGTGTCAGCGGCAGAAAGATGCCGGAGATGATCGTCAGGTAGTAGACATTGCGGTTCATGCGTTCATCTACTTTGGCACGGTAGAAGTCGTAGAGGTTGTCCAGCTTCTCCATTGCCGCTTTGGCCAGGTCACGGATGCGCACCATATGTTCATAGAGATCTGCATAAGCGAGCTCTTCGAAGTGTCGCTCTTTTTTGTGATGGGTGATGAACAGTTCAAACGAAAGTGCGGCATGAAACATGAGCCGGTGGATCAGCGAGACCTCTTTTTTGTAACTGAGCCACTTCTGCATGAACATACTGGAGAGATTCTCTTCATACAGTGACTCTTCGAGCTGCTCGATAACATAATGATAATGCTGAATATCTTTGATCAGTTTCTCCGTCTTTTGATCGAGGAAGAGATTCATCTCTTTCAAAGAACCCAGCAGTTCGAGCCTCTGCTGTTCTCTGTCATAGATATAGCACTGCTCTCCCATGACTACAAAAGCGTAGGATTGCACGGCGATATCCTCCTGGTGCACTTCGGGCAACCGAAGGATCAGGATCGTGTAGCCATCCCCGGGAACGAAGTCTGAGGGGTGTTGCGGATTTTCGATATCTTCCAGTAACAGTGGATCGATCTCAATATTCACTTTCGACCTTCTTTAGTAATTTATTGACATCATTGACCGCCAGCTGCTTACGCTCTATATCGAGAATCCCCTCTTTTTTGAGTTGCTGCAAGTGACGATTGACGACATGGCGCACCGTACCGATCATGGAGGCGAGCTCCTCATGCGGTAGTTTGTGCAACAGGCCCAGATGGGCGAGCGGGTTTTTGATGTCGAGATTTTTGAGAATCAGTTTCATCAGTCTTGTGGAGGTATCGTACAG
>JALWPY010000045.1:4462-7580 GCA_026994915.1 Campylobacterales bacterium | reverse complement strand
CATCTGCAGCGAAAGCTGTGCCTGCTGAATTGCAAGTTCGACCTGTGCCTTGGCACTGTCGATCTCTTTGGAGTCGATCTCATACAGAAGATCTCCCTTCTTTACACGATCACCTTCGGCTACTTTGACCTGTTTGACAAAGCCCATGTATCGGCTTGTAATCATTTTACGGTTATCCGACACCACAGTACCGGAAAGCTCCAGTTTTGATGCGTATGCATACGCAGCCAGCAAAAATGCCAGTAAGACGATTTTTTTCATTCCTTCTCCTAATATGCTAATCTGTAGACTTCCAGAATTTTCTGGTTGCGCAGGTTCTGTACCTTCAGCAGGTTGAGCAATTTCTCAATCTGTTTGGATTGCTTGATAACAACATCGTTGATCGAAGCCAACCCCTCTTTGTAACGTTCCTGATAGTTTTCATAGATCTGCTGAGCCAGTGCGAGCTCTTTTTTGAGGCTTTCGACCTGTTTATCGGCATTGGCAATCTCTGTCGTGATCTTTTTGTATTTCAGTGTGATTCCCTTACGGGCCAGCTCCGCCTGACGTTTCACTTTCAAGCGCTTGAGTTTCTCCTGCTGGAGTTTATAGTAATCGGACCCCCCGCTGAAGAGATTCATCTTCGCCTGCACACCAACTGTGTAACGGTCATGGTCCTGAAAATGCCCAAGGAATGTATTGTCACTGCTACCATACTCCGCAAATGCACCCACTTCCGGCTGAAAAGGAGATTTTGCGACAGTGACCATCTTATCCTGAATCTTATATCCAAGCTCCGCTTTTTTAATATCTCTGTTTCGTTTCAGTACATTTTCTAGTGGTATCTTACAATCAAATGTATCCAGTGAAACATGTTTGATCGATTTCACTTTGTGATCGAGCAGAAAACTGAGAAAATCGTAAGAGAGTTCTCTGTTCGCACGCGCCTCAAAAAGCATACGATCGACATTGGAAAGCCTCGAATCGACCTCCATCAGATCGGTCTTTTTCGCATACCCCTCTTTCATAAATTCAATCGTCGCTTCCCGCAGCTGCTTAATATTGTTCTTGATCGTACTGAGATCATGTTCAAATTTATCAAGCAATGAGATGTCATAATAGGTTTTACGCACTTCAAATGACTTCTGCGCTTCGACTTTCTGTTTGTCCAGTCTCGCCATCTTCGCCATCTCTTCAGCAATCTTTTTATAACTGGTCAATTTGAAACCGGTATAGAGTGGGATCATATAGCGCACTTTGACATCGTAATGGTTTCGTGCATCAGGATTATTGAGCTTTTCCGGCACGGTAGAGAGCAGTTGCTGCTGTGCCTGAGGATTGCCGAAATTTTGGGCGAAGGTCTGAAAATCCGCCAGGGTTCCGTCAGGATTGGTCATTGCAGCACCAAAGCCACTCAGAAACTGATCGAATCCAAAATCGCCAAATGTCGCTTCACGACTCTGAAGCTTGAATCCGAACACATTACCTGCGTCGTTGGAACGTAAACCCATCACTGTTGCATCGACTTTACCGAAATTGTAACCTCTGGCCACTTTCACGCCCAGTCTGGCAATCTGACGGTCGAATTCCGCAATGTCGATCTCTATATTTTGTCTGTTTGCCAGCTGTAGTGCTTCTTTGAGAGGCAGCTGCGTGTATGCTTTTGTACTGTTTGCCTCATCATTCGCATAGACAGAGAGTGTGCACAGTACAAACATCCACAGTAGTTTCGATACCATTAAAACTCCTCTTTATTTCAATTGGAAAAATAGTATCAATTCTACTGGAATAATTCTTACAATTTAATTATTGAATTTTGTCGTCCGGGGAGCAGTGAAGCCCCGAAAAAAGGGTTTTTGCTGCTGTCAGATGACAGCGTACGATACCCAGTTACACTCTGGTATGGCAGCGAGTTCCTGCATCACCTCTTTGCTGATCTCATCATCCACCAATACCACTGCAAGTGCAGATCCTTTACCGTCACGTCCCAGTCTGAAATCGGCAATATTGATATCATGCGCACTCAGCATCGTCGTGATCTGTGCGATAACACCCCGTTTGTCTTCATTGGAGAAAAAGAGCATTTTCCCTTTCGGTTTGAAATCGAGTTTGATGTCGTTGATGTTGACGATCTTCTCATGCGTATCCGAAAAGACCGTACCGCCTATATGCAGACTCTCTTTTTCGGTTGTCAGAATAATCTCAATCTTATTCTTGTACTCACTCTCATTGGGTACCTTACTGCTTTGCAGATCGATTCCCTGCTCTTTGGCGACAAATTCTGCATTGACATAGTTGATCTTCTCACCCATCGACTCTTTGAGTGCTCCTACCAGCGCAAAGGTGCGCAGACTGTCGACATACTCTGCCACTTCGCCTTCCGCTGTCACTTTAAATGACTTGATATAACCACGGTTTATCTGTGCAGCCAGATAACCGATCTTCTGTGCCAGTTCCAGATAAGGTTTGACAAACGGAGGTAACTCACTCTCTTTGATCGGCAGATTCAGAGCATTGGGGTAGCTGGTCCCACGCGCTGCACTGATCGCCTGTTCGACCGCCTGTGTCGCGATCTTCTCCTGAGACTCGAGCGTATTGGCACCCAGATGCGGGGTAACGGATATATTCTCAATATCGAGCAGTTTATTGTCGGTAGCCGGCTCTTTGACAAAGACATCGATCCCCGCCCATGCAATTTTGCCGCTTTTGAGCCCCTCGTAAAGTGCCTCTTCATTATAGAGACCGCCACGTGCACAGTTGATCAGACGTACACCCTCTTTCATTTTGGCAATCTCATCTTTACCGATCATATCGATCGTCTCTTTTGTCTTCGGAGTATGAATCGTGATAAAGTCACAAGCGAGAATATCATCAAAATTTGTTGTATATTCAACACCCATATCGAGCGCTTTGGCCGGATCGATATAGGGATCGTAGGCAATCACATCCATCTCAAAGGCCAGAGCACGTTTCGCAACACGGCTGCCGATATTACCGAAACCGATGATTCCAAGTTTTTTATCTTTTAACTCGATACCATACCACTTTTCGCGTTTCCAGACACGTTCGAGCTTCAGATGATTGTGTGCATTGGTAAAACTTCTGGCAGCGGTCAGCATATGCGCCATTGTCAGTTCCA
>JALWPY010000045.1:0-4452 GCA_026994915.1 Campylobacterales bacterium | reverse complement strand
CCGTCGGGACATTCATCACAATGATACCCTTCTTACTACAACCTTCGATATCTACATTATCCACACCTACACCGGCACGTACGATCGCTTTGATATTTTTCGCATGTTCCAAAAATTTGCTGTCTACGTCGGTCGAACTGCGTGTGATGGCAACATCATACTCACCGACAACATCGAGCAGTTTCTCTTTGTCCATATCGGAAGCGTCCAGATATTCTATATCACTCTCCTGCGCGAGCAGTTCCAGCCCCCGTTTATGAATTTTATCACAGACAATAATTTTTTTTGTTTGCATGATTTCCCCTAATTTAAATTGATATGATAGACAGTTCTTGGGTAAGAAAATATATTTTGTTTGCGATGCAGTTGCATCCTGTAAATCCAGCTGTTTCGATCATTGGCTTCATGAAGAAGTGCTTCGAGATCGGCAGGTACCCGTGTGCCGGCGACTGTTTCGGGTGTTGGACTTTCCGGTGATATAAATTTAAAAAGCAGCACAAGCAGTACCATCACACCCATCCCGAGTAAGGTGAACATGAGATACAATATGCTGCTTTTTTGCATCAGTGACAGTGATTACTTCAACTGATCTTTGATTACGTCTCCAAGTGTGATTTTCGTGTCATCATTGTAAGAGTCGAGTGCCTCTTTCTCTTTGATACGATTCACTTTTTTGACAGAGAGTCTGATTCTTCCCTTCTCGGTATCGATAAAGGCAATCGCTGCTTCGAGCTCTTCACCGATCTCGAGATCTTCTGCTTTCTTCTCACCGAGATCTTCATGACGGATCAACGCATCGACACCATCTTCAAGCTCGACAAAAACACCGAAATCTTTGATATCACGTACCTTCGCTTTGACAATATCGTTCGCTTTGTGTGTTTTTGCAAATTTTTCGATAGGGCTCTCTTCGAGATCTTTCTTGCTGAGAGAGATCTTCTCATTGTCATGGTCGATACGCACGATCTTCACTTCGACTTCGTCACCCACTTTCAGCAGATCACGCGCCTTGACACTTCTGTCCCATGAGACATCTTCATTATGCAGAAGCCCTTCTACACCGCCGATTTTGACAAATGCACCGAAATCGGTAATCGTCGTTACTTCACCTTTGACGACATCACCCGATTTATGGCTTTTTTTGAATTCATCGAACGGTTTGGGGAGTACATTTTTCAGAGAGACACGCAGTTTCTGCTTCTCGAAATCCATCTCGACGATCTCGACATCGATTTCTTCACCTACTTCAAGATAATCTTTGGGATGTTTAATATTTTTATCCCATGAAACTTCGGAAACATGCAGGAAACCTTCCACATCGTTACCCAGGTCGACAAAGACACCATAAGGCTCAATGTTGCTCACCTGTACTTTGACCGCATCACCCACTTCGAGCTGATCTGCCAGATCATCCCATGGATTTGGCGTCGCTGCTTTGATAGAGAGTGAGAGATGACGTTTCGCTTCATCATATCCGATCGCTTTGACAGGTACCACTTCGCCCTCTTCATAGAGTTTGGAAGGATTGACAGGCCCTTTATAGCTGATCTCACTGTAGTGTACCAGACCATCTACGCCACCGACATCGACAAACATACCATAGCTGGTGATCTTTTTGATGACACCTTCGACCGGCTCGTCACTCGCCATCAGTTTTTCGATAATCTCTTTTTTATTTGCACGATCCGCTTCGATCAGCACTTTGCGTGAACCAACGATAGAATTGGTTTTTTTATCGACTTTGAGTACCTGCAGTTTTACTTTTTTTCCGATAGTCGCTTTGGTATCTTTCAGATACGCCTGAGACTTCGGTAAGAAGACTTCGATTCCCTCATCAGTCTCGACGATAAAACCGCCTTTATTCTTGCCGATCACTTTACCTTCGAGGATAACGGGTTCACCCTCTTCGTCGTAGTTCTTGACAAACTCTTCGACTTTTTGTGCACGCAGTGCTTTTTTGTAGGAGAGTCCGGGTCTTTCGTTACGATACCCTGTAATCATTACTGTGATTTTGTCACCTACATTGAAAAGCAGGTTGCCATTTTCATCGACGATCTCGTCGCGTCTGAGAACACCTTCCTGCTTCTTGCCCACATCTACCAAAACACTGTTTTCTTCCGGCTTATCGGCAACGATAACACCTTCGACGATATTACCGCCTTTCTCCTCTTTGATAGAAGCTTCAAACATAGAAGCAAAATCTTCCTCATCTCCCAGATCCATCGCCTCGATGGCACTTTTGCTATGGGCTTTCACGCCCGCCTCGTTTAACATCACAATCCTTTTACACTTATAATTTTAAGATTTGAGCCATTATACAGAAATTTTTCTTATTTTTTCTATGACGTTCTGTATAATCCAGTCTGGTGTCGATGCACCTGCAGTCACTCCACACTGTTTCTTCCCTTCAAACCAGCTCTCCTGCAACTCTTCAGGCGTCTCGATCAGATAGCTTTCAGGACAATTTGACTGTGCGATATTGAGCAGTTGTTTGGTATTGGAAGAGTTTTTACCGCCGATGACAATCATCACATCCGACTCCCGGCTCAGTTTGTCTGCTGCATCCTGATTCTCAAAGGTCGCATTGCAGATCGTATTAAAAACACGCACCTCTTTGACATGCTCTATCAGATAGTCAGCAATCTTCATAAATTCTCTCACTTTACGCGTCGTCTGGGAAACCAGCGCCACTTTGGGCCCCAGATAGACCCCTTCCAGATCGGAGACATCCATCACGACCAGAGGCTGGTTGACGGCATAGCTCTTGACACCCTTCACCTCGGGGTGGTTTTCGTCACCAAAGATGATCACCTTGTACCCCTGCGTGCTCATCTCCTCGACGATCTCCTGCGGCTTCGTCACAAAAGGACATGTCGCGTCGATGATCTCCTTACCACTCTCCTGCAATTTTTTAAGTTCATGCTTCTGGATACCATGTGTTCGGATAATCACTTTATCGCTCTCCTGCAACTCTTCGAGTGCATGCGCCGTTTTGACATTGAAATTCTCTTTCAGGCGGTTGATCTCTTCGCGATTATGTATCAGAGGACCGTAGGTTGATGCATTTTTTGACTCTTCGGCAATCTCGATCGCCCGCTTCACTCCGAAACAGAATCCATAATTTTCCGCCAGTCTAATCTCCATACTCTACCTCGCTTATCTGGGATAACAGTGCTGTAAAATTGGGAAAGGAGGTCTGAATACAATCGATATCTTCGATTGTCATTCCACACACCAGTCCCGCCACCGCGAAACTCATCGCTATCCTGTGGTCTCCGTGGGAATCGATCGCCGTCGCATGCATCCGGCCACCGGTGACACTGTAGCCGTCGGCGAACTCTTCGGTACGGATACCGCAGCGCTCCAGATTATCGACCACACTTCTGATACGGTCGCTCTCCTTGACCCGAAGTTCTTCGGCGTTTTTGACCAGACTTGTCCCTTCAGCATGCGCCATCGCGATACTGAGTGCCGGCAATTCGTCGATCAGCCATGCAATGTTGTGCTCCACGGTTACGGCATGTAATGGCGCATATTCTACCACAATATCGCCGATCGGTTCATATCGATCCTCTTTCTGGACGAAATCCACTTTCGCACCCATCTTCTGTAATACTCTGTAGGCTTCGATGCGCGTCGGATTGAGCGAAAGGTTTTGAAGCACTACCCTGCTACCGGGCACGATCGCCGCCGCCACGGCGAAAAAGAAGCCGCTGGAGGGATCTGCAGGTACCGTGATCTCCAGAGGATCCAGCGGCCCCTCCATCGGATGGATCTCGATCCCCTCTCCTTTAGTCTCGATCTTCGCCCCCATACCGCGCAGCATGCGTTCACTATGGTCGCGGCTGAGATGGGGCTCACTGTAAAAGGAGGGATTTTTGGCATTGAGTGCCGCCAGGATCATCGCACTCTTGACCTGTGCCGAGGCGATCGGAGAGTTGTAGACGAATCCTTTGAGATCCTGCACGCCGCGCACGGCGATCGGGGCGAGATTCCCCTCTTCACGACCATCAATCTTCGCACCGATACTGCGCAAAGGATCGGCGACGCGTTTCATCGGACGTGAGGCGAGATACTTATCTCCGAAGAGTACGAAGAACCCCTCTCTGGAGGCGAGAAAACCCATGAAGAGGCGTATGGCAGTTCCGGAGTTGCCGCAGTCGAGAATCTGTGCCGGCTCTTTGATCGCCAGGGGCGGTATAATACGCATGCGATCTTCGAAAAATTCCACCGTCGCTCCCAGCCCCTTGACGATCTCGAGTGTATTGAGGGTATCTTCTGCCTGCAGGTAGTTCCTGACGGTGGAGGGGCGATCGCTGAGCATCGCAAAGATCGCACAGCGGTGTGAAATCGACTTGTCTGGAGCGATCGTATCAATCTGTAGATTAAACGCTTCTGCCGGTTTGACGATCAACCTGTTCATCGTAATCCGATACCAAACTTCTCTTCGAG
>JALWPY010000044.1 GCA_026994915.1 Campylobacterales bacterium | reverse complement strand
GATCAAAGCAATGGTTTCGGAAGGGGAGAAACATCCCCATTTTCTGCAATTCTCCGCCACGCCGATTCCCCGTACTCTAAGTATGATTCAGTCGCAGATGATTGACGTAAGCCGGATCGAAGAGTTGCCGTTTAAAAAAGAGATCGATACCAACATCGTCACGCCCAAAGATTTTGCCAGACTGGCGGAGCATATTCGCAAAGAGACGGCGGAGGGGCGGCAGGTGATCGTCGTCTATCCTCTGGTGAGTGAGAGCGAGACGATCGACTACCAGTCCATCGACGAAGCACGCGGCTACTGGGAGAAAAATTTTGACGGCGTTTTCGTCACACACGGCAAAGACAAAGAGAAAGAGGATATCCTCGAAACCTTTGCGAAAGAGGGAAAAATCCTCCTCGCAACGACACTGATCGAAGTGGGCATCTCCCTGCCCAAACTCTCCACCATCGTCATCGTCGCACCGGAGCGGATGGGACTGGCGACACTGCACCAGCTCCGCGGCAGGGTCTCGCGAAACGGACTCAAAGGGTACTGCTACCTCTTCACCAAAACCAAACCGGCACAAAGACTACGCGAGTTTTGCAAAACACTTGACGGCTTTAAAATCGCCGAACTCGACCTCAAATACCGCCAGGGCGGCGACCTGCTCAAAGGGGATGCGCAAAGCGGCAAAAGTTTTGTCTGGTTCGATCCGCTGGAGGATGAAGCGATACTGGAAGAGGCGCAGAAAAGAGTAGTGTAGTAATGGGTGAGGCTGAAGCATCACTTCCGAATATGGAAACGATGGCTTCAGCCTCGCGTCTCCGGTAGGGTCACACTTTGATGACCCTCCATTTACCGGCGGAGAAGAGTCTCCAGAAGAGCACCGCTTTGACAAAGGTGTCGGCGATCATCGCCAGATAGACGCCTGTCACGGAGTGGAAGAGGTAAACCGCGATGACCGACGGGATGATTCTGACCAGCCACATCGATGCGATGTTGATGATAAATGTCTCCCGTGTCGCGCCCGCACCCTTGAGTGCTTTGGAGAGTACAAAGTGCATGCCCAGCGGTATCTGCGAAATGCCGACGATTTGCAGGTAAAGCACCGCATGATGTATGACTTCCGGATCATCGGTAAAGATCCCCGCCAGTACTTCCGGAATAATCATGAACGCCAGTGAAACGGCGAACATGAAAGCGAGTGCGTATCGCAGTGCCGTCATGACATCTTCATGAGATTTATCCGGGTTTTTTTCACCCAGTCCCTGTCCCATCAGAATCGATGCGACGATCGAAAAGGCAATTCCCGGCATGAATGCCATCCCCTCGATCCGGAAGCCGATTTGAAAACCGGCATACACTTCCGTACCAAGCACCAGTACCATAGCGGTAAAAAGCAGGTACGATGCCGAAGAGAGCACCCGTTCCAGCATCGCCGGCAAACCGACACGCAGTACCCGTACAAGCAGCCTTCTGGAAAAGCGCAGCATCGGCCGATAGACGGTTTTCCCCATGATCCACATGGATGCAAATACTGCAAAGCTGAAGACTTCCGCTATGACCGTAGCGATTGCCGCACCCTGCACACCCATCGCTTCAAATCCGCCGTGACCGAAGATGAAGAGGTAGTCGAGTACCCCGTTCAGCAAGGCGACGGCGATTTTGATTTTGAGCGCCGTTTTGACATTACCGTAGGCGCTCAGTGCCGTATCGAAGACGGAATTGAAAAGTATCAGCGGTGCAACAAACGCAAGTGTGCCGATATACGCTTCTCCCGGTGTCTGTACACTTACTGGTGCTTGGAACCATATGAAAATATGTTGTCCCACATAGTTCCATAATAAAATCATCGGCAGGCTGACAAGTGCACCAAATATCAGAATCGTGGAGAGTGTCATCGATGCACGTCTGTACTCCCTGGCGCCGACCAGTCTGGTCATCAGGGCGCTCTGTCCGGTGTAAAAGAGCGACAGCATGGCATAGTAGATTCCCCAGATTTGCATACCCATACCGACGGCAGCGATGGCATCTTCTCCCAGTTTTGCAACCATGAAAAAGTCGGTATAGACAACTACGACATCGAGTAACAGATTGAAAACAAGCGGTGTTGCCATATGCAACACGCGACGGTGTGCAGACATGATTGCCTCCTTTGCACTATAAACAGTAAAAATCTACGAAAAAAACGGATGTAGAAAACAGCAGTCGAGAGTCACTGTCTGTGTAAAGATAAAAAAGTTCGGAAATTCTAAAGACGCAAAAGAGGTTTTAGAAGGAGAAGTTTTTTATACAATACCAGACAGAATCAAATGTTTGGGTGAACTTCGGTTTTAGAAAGTAGTTCATCGTTCTGTCTCCTTGTATAAAATAGATGGCTCGCAGTATAGCAGAAAATAAAATATTTTGTCAAGAGGTGTCGTAAAAAAGTGGGTTAAGCATAGTTTAAAAAGAAAATTGCAAAAAAGTGATAAAAAACCTTGACAAAGATACACTCAATGTTGTATAATAACGTCAAATTTAAAGAAACCACTGCAATGTGGGAGTGCAAAAGGAGCAAACATGCAAAATATATTTGAAAAACTCACCCATGCGATGCGGGAATCGATCGAAAGTGCGATTTCACTGGCATTGCATGCCAAAAATCCTGAAGCGACACCGCTTCATGTGCTGTGGGGGATGCTGACGGATACCAACTCCATCCTCAATCAGGCACTAAACAGAATGAATGCCCAGAAAGAGGCGATTGCGCTGGAGGTGAAGAGTCGGGTGGAGAAACTTCCATCCGTTTCTACCGTCACGAAAGAGAGTATCAAACTCTCCCGTGAGCTGGCGGAGAGTCTCCAGAAAGCGGAAGCGCAGATGGTCCAGAACGGTGACCAGTACATCGCCGTCGATACCTGGCTTGTGGCTAACCTGGACAATCCATCCATCAAAGAGGCGCTGGGGAAATTCATCGATCTGACTGAGCTCAAGAAGACGCTGGAAGCGATTCGCGGCGGTCGTAAGATCGACTCCGAGACTGCGGAAGAGAAGCTGGAGTCTCTGGAGAAGTACGGTATCGACCTGACCCAGAAAGCGAAAGCGGGTGAACTCGATCCTGTCATCGGACGTGATGAAGAGATTCAGCGTATGATGCAGATTTTGATTCGTAAAACCAAAAACAACCCGATTTTGCTGGGTGAGCCGGGTGTCGGTAAAACCGCGCTGGTAGAGGGTCTGGCGCAGAAGATCGTCAACAAAGAGGTGCCTTTGTCACTGCAGAACAAGCGTCTGATCAGCCTCGATATGAGTACGCTGATAGCGGGTGCGAAGTATCGCGGTGAGTTCGAAGATCGTCTGAAAGCGATTATCGAAGAGGTGAAGAAAGATGGTAATATCATCCTCTTTATCGATGAGATTCACACGATCGTCGGTGCGGGTGCGAGCGAAGGAAGCATGGATGCGGCAAATATCCTCAAACCTGCCCTGGCACGAGGTGAATTGCACACTATCGGTGCGACGACACTCAAAGAGTACCGCAAATATTTCGAAAAAGATGCGGCGCTCCAACGTCGTTTCCAGCCGGTCAAAGTGGATGAGCCAAATACCAACGAAGCGTTGCAGATTCTGCGCGGTATCAAAGAGCGTCTGGAAGCGCACCATAATGTGCAGATTCTTGACTCTGCACTGATTGCAGCGGTGAAGCTCTCCAGCCGTTACATTACCGACAGGTATCTTCCGGATAAGGCGATCGACCTGATCGACGAAGCGGCGGCAGAGCTGAAGATGCAGATTGAGTCTGAACCGTTCGAGCTCTCCAAAGTCAAACGCCAGATCGAGCAGTTGCTGGTCGAGAAAGAGGCGCTTTTGATGGAGAAGAACAAAAAGAACGAAGAGCGTCTCCAGGAGATCGAAAAAGAGCTTGCCGATCTCGAAGAGGAGAAGCGCAAACTCGAAACGCAGTTCGAGACCGAAAAACAGGTCTTTAAAGAGATTGCGGATATCAAAGTCAAGATCGAAGAGCTCAAACGTGACGCAGAGCTCGCCAAACGAAACGGCGACTTCAACAAAGCTGCCGAGATCGAGTACGGCGAGATTCCAAAGCTCCAGCAGCGTGAAAAAGAGCTTAATGAACAGTGGGAGCAGATGCAGGCAAGCGGTACACTGCTCAAAAACAGCGTTGATGATGAGATGATCGCGGCGATTGTGAGCAAGTGGACCGGTATCCCTGTGACCAAGATGATGCAGAGCGACAAGGAGAAAGTCCTCCATGTCGAGGATGAGCTCAAACGTCGTGTTGTTGGACAGGATGACGCCCTCAAAGCGATCGCCAGAGCGATCAAGCGTAACAAAGCGGGACTCTCCGACCAGACCCGTCCGATCGGATCGTTTATGTTCCTCGGACCGACCGGTGTCGGTAAGACAGAGAGTGCCAAAGCACTGGCGGAGTTCCTCTTTGACAGTGAAAAAGCGCTGATCCGCTTCGACATGAGTGAGTATATGGAGAAGCATGCGGTGAGCAGACTGGTCGGTGCGCCTCCGGGATATGTCGGATACGAAGAGGGTGGTCAGCTGACCGAAGCGGTCAGAAGAAAGCCCTACAGTGTGTTGCTGTTCGATGAGATCGAAAAAGCGCACCCGGATGTTTTCAACATCATGCTGCAGGTGCTCGATGACGGTCGTCTGACCGACAATAAGGGTGTTACGGTCGATTTCAGAAATACGATCATCATCCTGACATCGAATATCGCCAGCGACAAGATTATGGAGTTTAAAGATCCTGAAGACAGGGAAAAAGCGGTCAAAGATGAGCTCAAGCGCTACTTCAAGCCGGAGTTCCTGAACCGTCTGGATGATATCGTGATCTTCAACCCGCTGGGTCTGGAACAGATCACAAAGATTGTTGATATTCTCTTCGCAGATATTGCGAAAAAAGTGAAAGAGAGAGGTATCGAGATCTCTATGACCGATGCCGCCAAAGCGGTGATTGCACAGGAAGGTTTCGATCCGGTCTACGGTGCAAGACCACTCAAACGTGCACTCTACGGTGAAGTCGAAGACAGACTTGCCGAACTGATCCTCAGTGATCAGGTAGATGAGGGTGACAGAGTCATCTTCGATGCGGAAAACAACGAGATCGTTGTCCGCATCAATCCATAACCACTATCTTCTACATTACAGTGCGAGAGCAGGGTTTTCTCCCCGCTTTCGCCATGAAACTTTCTCTAACCTTTATCTATTTACCTTCTTTTAAACTTTAAGTCATATAATGTCACTACTTAAACTATTTTATTAAATTATTTATATAAAGGTTATTCAATTCTATGAAATATCTACTGATTCTCTTCATGCTGCTGTCTCAGCTCAATCTGATGGCACTGGAGATGCAAGAGAAGAACAGTACGCGCTACGAAAATGATCCCATCGTAAGACTGCATATCCTGCGTGAGGCGAAATTTCTGATGCAAGAGTATGAGATGCTGCAAAACAAACTGAAAAGCTGGCAAATTCACAAGAAAAAGCTGATTGCGCGTTTTGAAGCGAAAAACAGGGATGTAGAACAGATGCATCTGGGCAAAGATGGTCAGTATGGCAGCAAACTGGCACAGGAGCGCAGGGAACGATTTTACGCTTCACTGGATGCGAAAGAGAGGCGCATCAAAAAGAGACTTTTTGCAATTTCCAGAAAACTGAGCGCACTGAAAGAGGAGTATCGGTTTCGTTATGCGGTAGAGCTCACCAGAGAGGAGATTTTTGAGGGGAAGAGACCGCGAATCGAGGATAAGGAGCAGAAGATCAAGTTGCTTCGGGAGTATATTCGATATAGCGAATCCTATGAAAAGCTTCGTGCGATGAATGCAAAGTTTGATCAGGCGAAAAACCTGATGCAAAGCATCGCCAGGATCAATGAGAAAGAGAAGAGTTTTGAACAGAACCTGACCAGAAGAGCCCGGCAAAACAGCGAAAAGATGATGCAGTACCAGATGATGGCACAGCGATTGCGCGAAGAGTTTTACAACCACTACCGCATGCAGATTTCAGATGTTCAGATGGCGCGTCAGTTTCTAAAAAATCTGCAAAAAAGCGGCAGATAGCAGAGAGTTTTTACTCTCCGCCTATTAAAAATCCCACACGACAGAGGCATACATACCGCTGAAATCGATATCGGCATCGATATCGTCGACATCGTCAAGTTTCAGTTTCATGAGTCGTACACCCGCTTCCAGGCCAAGCCCCAGCATAAATGTATAACGTGCACTCAGATCGAGATCGTAGAGTGTACTGTTGTCGTAGGTGATCAGATCTCCCTCCGCCTGAAAGCTGACCCCGCTCATCGGTACATCAAAACGCGCTTTGGCGTAGAGTGTGGGTAACACGAGACTCAGATCCGCTTCACTTTTACCCAGAGTATCGTTCCTGACCGAGGCACTGCCGTCGATATATTTGGCATTGATACCCAGATCGAGATTGATCCAGTTATCGAGAATCTCGTAGTAGAGTGTCGCATCGATGATATCGATATCGAGTGATGTATCGATGTTGCCACTGAAAGTCTTGTCTCCAAATTTCAGTGCGGTGACGCTGCCGCTGCCACTGAAGTCGAGTGTTGTGTAGGCAGCTCTGAGATTGGGCAGCACCGGTAACGGATGTTCGAGGTAGCCTTTGAGGATGATTGCATCTGAACTGCCCCATCCAAAAGTATCTTCGACATCAGCGCTATTCCCTTTGTAAGCGAAGTCACCGGATGGGTTGAGATTGAGATAGCCTACGCTGAATTCTCCTCCGAGTACATCGGCCTGTAGTGTGCATGCGAGCAGCAGGGTAGCGGCTGCAACTGAGAGTTTCTGATTCATACGGTTTCCTTTTGAGTTTATTTGATTATATACTAAACTTTATAAATTATTTATATTCATTCTCCATTGGTTATTGACAACGTCATGCTTTGAATCTTTCTATGCTACAATCGATTTATGAAAAGAAAAGTCGCGATCATCGGTGCGGGGGCTTCGGGGATGGTGTGTGCCATCACTGCCGCATCGGGTAACAACACAATCAAAATCTTCGACAAAAACAGCCGGGCAGGGCGCAAGATCCTCGCTACTGGCAACGGACGCTGCAATATCTCCAACACTGCAATCACGATGGAGCACTATCATGGGCATCATCCCTCTTTTGTCAGGCATGCGCTGAAGCAGTTTGACAGAGATAAAATGGATTCATTTTTCCGGTCGCTTGGTCTGGAACTGACCGGGGTCGAAGATGGCAGGTTGTTCCCCATGTCGCTGCAGGCATCGAGTGTGGTCGATTTTCTGGAGTTTGCATGTCGCAAAAAAGGTGTGACCTTTGTCTTTGAGAGTGAGGTTCTGGATATCACTCCTGAAAATGGAGGTTATAAACTCAGTTATGAAGGGGGCAGAGAGCGGTTTGATGCCGTGGTGATCGCCAGTGGCTCTGGCGCGATGCCCTCTCTCGGAAGCAATGAAAGCGGCTATACGTTTGCCCAAAAAGTAGGCCATCGTTTCTATGATCCCTTTCCTGTGCTGGTGCAGCTGATCAGTGCGGACAAACAGTGTACCCGTGCGAGCGGTGTCAAGGTCGACGCGGTGCTTTCAGCCGTCATCGACCATCAGACGGAGCAGACAATCCGTGGGGATCTGTTGTTTACCAATTATGGCCTCTCCGGACTGGCGATTCTGGATCTGAGTCGTACCATCTCGAGTGCACTGTATCATGGCAGAAGTGCATCGGTGCGTATCGATTTTCTGCCGGATATGCCGTTACCGAGTCTTAAAAAGGCGTTGACGGTGCGTGCCAAAACCTTTTCCTCTATGCCCTCTTCACTTTTACTCAACGGTTTGCTGCACAAAAAGATTGTTGCCATGCTCTTTGAAAAACTCCATATCGACGGCTCGAAAGCGCTTTCAGGTAAGCCGTTACAATCACTGGCATATGAAATCAAAAATTTTGAAGTGAAGATTGCCGATACGCGGGGCCCCAAAGGTGCCGAAGTGATGGCAGGAGGAGTAGATTGCAGTGAAATCGATCCCAAAACGATGGAGTCGAGATTGCATTCTGGACTTTTTTTCACGGGAGAGGTCGTCGATATCGATGGAGACCGCGGAGGGTACAATCTCCACTGGGCATGGGCGAGCGGTTATTTAGCCGGCAAGCGTCTCTCTCTGTAGGGTGAAGGTTTCGTAGAGATCGTAGAGTGTATGGTGCAGCTCTTCCAGCAGAGAAGTATAGTCAGTGTCTCTGCCAAATGTGGCGAGCAGCTCGATCTGTTCGGTCTGGCGGATGATAGTGTAGAGGTGCAGTGCTTCCGCCTCGAGCGCGATCTGATGGGCCGCTTTGCGAATCGTCACATACTCTTTCATCGCGACTGCATCTTCCAACTCGGCAAACCAGACCTGCATGACTGTCAGAGACTCTTCCATACGCTCTGTCACTTCATCGGTGCCGATCCCGAGTTCCCGGGCAATATCTATCAAATCAAACATCTATTTGCCTCTGCTCTCCAGGATTTTTGTCTCTACGGCACCATTGGCGGAGAGGGCTTTTTTCTGCATGATCTCTCCAACCCCTTTCTGATAATAGCCCGGTGTGTTTCCACATTCGATTTCGATGACATCTTTGTAGGTATGTTTGTCATAGGTGAAAGTTTCCAGATGCTTTTTGAGACGACAATCGGATTTTTTGACGGTAACGATATCGTTGAGATTCACTTTTGACTTGAGTTCCAGCGATCCGTTGGGGACATTGTCGTTGTAGAAAGTGATTTTGATCGTATTGCCGGCATTGGTGTAGACGGTCTTTTCGTTGGATGAGAGTTCGGAGATCTCTGTGACGGAGTCATTTTGTGCGACAAATCTTGTAGTATAGCGTTTCTCATCGGAACCGTTCGTTTTGATGTAGGTATTGGTGCTGTCGGAAGAGGGTACGAGGTAGTTCCACAGTGCAATATCGCCTCTGTAGAGCGTGTCACGGGTCTGTGTCGAAGGTGTGCCATTAGCTTCTCCACCACTGCCTCCACATCCTGTCAATGTCCATATCAGTGCACTTGCTGTCAAAATGGTATAAATCGATTTTTTCATCTATCTACTCTTTCTTTTGGTGTCGCTATCTGTCTCTGACGAGTATATCGGCTTTTGGTCGAAAATTTTGACTTTCTTTGTGAAAAAAGTTTTTAGGAAAAGAAAATCAACACTCTCTTTGCAAAAATGTAACATTGTTTAACCGTTTTCTCTGAAAAAGAGCGCTTCGAAGATAAAGAAGAGAGTCGTTCCCGAGGGCGCGAGCAGAAACCACCAGATCAGTCTATCCCTGAAGAGGTAGTAAAAGACCCCGATCCATGAAAGGATCAGCAGTGCCAGATGGATGATGAAGATCGGCTTGTGGACGATGATCATTTTGCTGATGTAGGTGAAAAAAACGGCGATGCCCATCACTGCGAGATAGCGGCCGATCTGCATCAGGTCCCGCTCTTTCTGATATCTGAAATAGAGGTAGAAAAGCAGCAGCGCCAGAATGAGTGCCATAAAAAGATAGAGTCGCATCAATTTTCTCCTTTTTGTCAAATTATACCCCATTTGTGTATAATTGCAACATGCGCTATCACACATATATTTTCATATCGGCACTGCTCTTGCTTCAGGGGTGCTTCCTCAGTTTTCAGCCGTCCGCAGATCTGCAATCCGGTTGGCAAAAGAGTGTGGTAGAAGAGCCGCAATATGGCGAGGCTGCGATTGGGGGTGAGTATGGAGTAAGTGACAAAATCGTCTCTTTCGCCAGAGCACAGCTGGGCACTCCATATCGCTACGGGGGTATGAAGCGGGGCGGTTTCGACTGCTCCGGATTTGTCTGCTATGTCTATGGGCATGCAGTGGGTAAGAAGCTCCCGCGAACGGCAGCAGCGCAATCCTCCTATGTCCGCATGTACGATCTCTCACAGCTGGAGGCGGGGGATCTCGTCTTTTTCGATACTTCGGGCAGAGGCTCGGTTAACCACTGCGGCATCTATCTGGGCAACGGCAAATTTATCCATGCCTCCAGCGGCAAAGCCTACAGCGTGACGATCTCCGATCTGACCCGGGGATTTTACCGGCGTACATACTGCTGGGGTGGCAAAGTACCCCTGTGGCAGACAAAATGAAAAGGTACGATACGATCGTCATCGGCGCCGGGGCGAGCGGCCTGATGGCAACCGGCAGGTACCGAGACCGCAATATCCTCCTTCTGGAAGGCAATGACAAACCGGCAGAGAAGATTAAAATCTCCGGCGGGGGAAAGTGCAATATCACCAATCAAAAGGTATCGGTGCAGAACTATCTGGGTGATCCCGCGTTTGTCGGGAATATTTTAGAGGGGTTTACGCAACACGATCTGTTGCGATGGTTTCAAAAACGGGGACTTGCACCGGTGTTACGCAAAGGGACGCAATATTTTTGTCCCAAGAGCGCCGACGAGTTGATCGGCGTACTGCTTCATGAAGTCAAAGGCGTTTCACTGCTGACCGGACAGAGGGTAGTGGATGTGACGAAAGAGGATCGTTTTATCGTGACGACCAACCGGGGAAAATTCAGCACTGAAAAGCTCGTCGTCGCCACGGGCGGCATGAGCTTCCCGAAAATCGGTGCCAGCGCCATCGCTTTTCAGATCGCCGAAAAGTTTGGACATACGATTCGCACTACCAGACCCGCACTCGTCGGACTGACACTGCAAAAGGAGCAGTTCTGGATGAAACCGCTCAGCGGTATCTCGCTGCCGGTCGTCGTGGAGACGGGAACCAAAAAGATCGCGGGGGATATGCTCTTTGCCCACCGTGGCATCAGCGGTCCGGCGATACTGAATACGTCGCTTTACTGGCAAAAGGGACAGATCACGATCGACTTTCTGCCCCGCTTTCGATTTGACAAAAAGTGCTTCATGCACAAAAAACAGATCTCAACCGTCCTCCCGCTTCCCAAACGTTTTATCAAAGCCTTTCTGGAATCGATCGCGGTAGCGGACAAACCGCTCCAGAATCTGACCGAAGAGGAGCAGCAAAAGCTGATGCAACTCAAATCCTACACCTTTGCTTCCGCCGGAAACTTCGGCTATACCAAAGCAGAAGTGACTGCCGGAGGCATCGCAACCGACGAAATCGATCCCGAAACGATGATGAGCAGAAAGTGCGAAGGACTCTACTTTCTGGGTGAGGCGCTCGATGTCACCGGGGAGCTGGGCGGGTATAATTTTCAGTGGGCGTTTGCGACGGCGCAGCGTTTACGGCTGTGAGTCTCAGACGACCAGCTGCTCTTCGAGCAGATATTCCCTGGCATACTTTTCGAAGAGTCCGGAGCTTTTCAAAAAGTCGACGATTTCACCGTCTATCTCTCCCTCTCTGACCATGTTGTCGAGGATCTCGTAACTCTCTTTGAGGGTTTTGGGACGTTTGTAGGGACGGTCATGTGCGGTGAGTGCTTCGAAGATATCGATGATCGCCAGCAGTCGCGCTTCGAAGGGGATATCTTTGCCCGGTACTTTGTTTGGATACCCTTTTCCGTTGAGTTTTTCATGATGCATGCCGGCGATTCTGGGGACATCCCGGAACTTTTTGGGAAAGACGAGCATGTCGAGCATGCGGTTGCTCACTTCGGCATGTTCGTTGATCTTGGCGCGCTCTTCGTCGTTGAGTGTGCCGTAGCGAATGGCGAGATTTTTGACTTCATCCTCTTTGAGCAGTGCGATCTCTCTGCCGTCGACGAGATAGCGTTTGGCGGCGATGCGGTCGAGCCTCTCGAGATCGGCTTCGGACATAAGTCCGGAGGGGAGGTTTTTCTGCTTCAGAAATTCCAGATCATCATGCAGTGTTTCTATCTCCTGTTCGAGTCTCTTCCGCTCCCGGTCAATATCGATTTTTGCACCGGAGAGTGCCGCGACTCTTTTCTCGCTGAAAGCGAGTTTGAGGGAGAGTATGACACTCTGGAAGCGTATTTTGATCTCTTCGATACGGTTGTAGGTGGTTTCGAGTTTGGTCGCTTTGTTGAGGATCGATTCGGGGGTGGCGATCTTGCCGATATCATGCATCCATGCGGCGAGTTTGAGTTGCATCAGTTCGTCCCGGCTGAAACGGAGATCGCGGTATTTCGTCCGGTCCTCGTTGATACCCTGACTGACCAGTTCCATCATCTTGCCCACACGGGTGATATGGCCGTAGCCGACCGGAGATTTGGCATCCATTGCGACTGCGATACTCTCCAGAAACGAGAGCAGCAGTTTTTCGAGGTCGTCGATCAGACGGTTTTTGGTGATGGCGATGGCACAGTAGGCGCTGTAGGCGAGGGCGGTCTGGATATCCTCTTCATCGAATGGAACGGGTATTTTGTCTGTACCCTCTTTGTTGATCAGCTGCAGCACGCCGATCAGCTCCTCTTCATGATCGACCATCGGGATGACGAGCATTGACCGGGAGCGGTAGTGGTTGGCTGTATCGAACTTTTTCATCCCTTCGAAATTGAATCCTTCGGCTTCATAGACGTCCGGGATATTGATGATCTCGTTTTTGAGGGCGCAGAGGGCTGAGACGTTGGAGAGGTTGGAGCCCTGCGGAGTATAGAGAGGGACGGGTGGCCAGTTCTGCGTGTTGGTATTGTGAATGGCGAGTTTTTTGTTGATGACGGCTTTAAAGTGGAGGGCGTTTTCGTTTTTGAGATAGACTGTACCGCCCTCCGCATGTGTCAGTTCCATCACCTGCATCAGAATCATCTCCAGGATCTTGTCGAGGTCTTTCTCTTTGGCCAGAGCGGTGAGCATCTTCAGTTCCCGGTGCTGACGGGGTTTCTGGAGCAGCCCTTTTTTCAGATAGGCACCGTTTTGGAGGAAAGTGACACGCTCTTTGAGCCAGGGGTTACGGGTCACTTCGTCGATGATAGTTTCGCGGTAGGGCTCTTTGAGATGAATGGCATAGAGATTGACGGTGCGCGAGAGGCTGCGGGCCATCTCTTCCAGCAGAAGCGGTGTCAAATGCCCACTCTGTTTTGCCAGCTCTGTTTTGGAAGAGGGAAATGAGAGATCGATGAGGAGAGAGTCGATTTTGGAATTGGCTTCGATCTCTGCACTGATTGCGGGTGAGATGTGGGTATCGGGAGCGTAGATGAGTGCGAAAAATCTCTTTTCCACCACATAGGCGCATGTGGCTACAGTGTGCTCGACCGGCAGCGCTTTGATCGTGAAGTTTTCGAAACTGCATACTTCACCGTAATCGATTGTGATCAGTTCCACTGCAAACCGGTCGCTCTTTTCGAGTCTTATTTTGGTGAAGTCGGGCCAGATGGTGTCATTGAAATAGTGCTTTCTGAGGGCGTCGAGTGTCTCTTTGAGGCCGTAAATTTTGAGGGGTTCGCTGCGTTCGGTAAAGTAGCGCTCGATCAGAAAAGCAAGATCGACGATATGGTCCAGATGGGAGTGGGTCAGAAAGATATGGTCGATTTTGGCCGCTTTTTCACCCAGTGCCTGGATGATATTGCCCGCATCGATGAGTGTCTCATCATTCAGTTGCAGGCAGCTGGTACCCGCCTGCATATTTTTCGAACCGTTGGCTCCGAGTATTCTCACATCATTTTGTAGTAAATCGATGGACTCCATCAAACTCCTTTATCTTCTCTTTCCTGTTGCGATAGGTATCGCATCGCTCCATATAGAGTGCATACAGTTTGTGCGGGGATCTGTGCTTCAGCTTCATGAAAAGCCGGTATGCCTCTTCAAACCGGGCGGAGAGGTAGAGTCTGCGTGCATGCATGTACTGTTTCTGCAGTGCCGCCTCTTCTTCCGTAAAATATCCGGTGCCGAGTACTTCATAGATCGCAATCGCTTCATTTTTCCCCTTAACCTGTACGATATCCACTTCCCGGAGGCGATAGGTTTCGTTCAGATGCGCACGGGTCGCCGCCGAGATCAGGATCTTCGCACCGTAGGTTTTGCAAAGCCCTTCGATGCGGGATCCCAGATTGATCGTATCGCCGATGACGGTATAGTCACTGCGCCCTTCGCTGCCCATCTCTCCGACGATCGCCTTGCCAGTGTGGATGCCTATACCTATATCTATCGGCGGAAATGACTTTTGCTGAAGGGTCAGATTGAGTTCCTGGAGCGCTTCGATCTGTCGGATCGCCGCCTGTACGGCTTTGTCGGCGTGATTTGAGACACGCAATGGGGCATTCCAGTAGGCCATGATCGCATCGCCGATATATTTGTCGATGGTTCCTTCGTGGGCGATGATGATCTCACTCATCGGAGACATATAGGTGTTGAGGTAGTCGATCAGTATCCGCGGATTGCCGAAGGACTCCGAGATGGTGGTAAAGTTCCGGATATCGCTGAAAAAGATCGTGATCTCCTCTTCGGATGTGGTAAAGACATTTTCAGGATTTATCAACAGCTGTGCGGCGACCTGCGGAGAGACTTTTTTGGCGAATCTCGCAGCGACCAGCTCTTTCTGACGGTTTTCACTGTAGATTTTGTAAAAAGTGAAGGTAAAGATCGCCAGCAGTGTACTCAGGAGCGGATAGGCGAAGTTGAACAGTTGATGCTGGTCGAAAAGTGCCTGATAATAGAGCGCCGCTGTGGCCATCACAAATCCTACAATCAGACCGAACGCACCCAGCGGTGGGGCAAAGGTCAGAATCAGCGCGATGGAGATGACCGTGAGAGGAATCGCGGCCATCGTCATGAGGGAGTCGAGCGAGGAGTTGTCGGCGATCGTGTCGTCGTTGATGATATTGTCGATGACATTGGCATGTACTTCCACACCCGGATAGACACTGGCAAAAGGGGTGGCTCTCAGATCGAGCAGACCTGCGGCCGAAGTACCCAGCAGGATAATCTTGCCTTCGACATAGGAAGGGTCGAAGTGACGGTTGTAGATATCGACAGCGGAGAGGTAGGGGTAGCTTTTGGGCCCGCCGTGATAGTTGACGAAGAGCCGTCCTTGTGCGTCGACAGGGATATGCACCTCACCAAGGCTGATCTCGGTCACGCCGTTGGTATCATAGTAGAGGTTCACTTTCCGCAGACCCAGCAGGGTGCGAATCATCTCGAACGAGAGAGAAGGGTAGATCGTATGGTCGTAGGTGACCAGCAGTGGTACATACCGGACGATCCCATCGCTGTCGGGCACAGTGTTGAAGCTGCCGCTACTGTAGGCGCTCTGTTGCAGAAGCGGAATGTTGGTCACGATGCCTCTAGCGACAGGCAAACTCTCATGCGCCCCTTTGCCGCGCTGGATGTAGATGGCATTGACAGTCGGTGGCGGGTTGGGGAGTTTTTTTTCGAAATCGAATGTAAAACCGGCGATTACTGGGGTGCGGGCGAGTGTCTCTGCCAGTATGCGGTCATAATCGGGAAGGTTTTGCACTGTGATATTGGCCTCTCTGGCGATATTGACCGGAGAACTGTTGTCTTTTTCGGCAAAGACCATGTCGAGACCGATAATCGCTGCACCGGCATCGCTGAGATTCTGAAGGACTCTGGCGATCTTGTTGCGGCTCCACGGCCATTGCCCCAGTGCCTGGAGCGACTTTTCATCGACATCGACGATGACGATACGCTTGTCGACAGGCGTGGTACCGCGGTAGAGAAAAGCGGCATCGATGAGGGTATTGTTGATATTTTGCATAAAAGCGGGATTTTTGATGTAGAGCATCTCCATCAGTATGGTGAGCGAGAGGGTGAGCAGTAGCAGTGTCAGCGAAGATTTGAGCCGGTTCATGTGGCTATAGGTAGCACGTTGTGTACCAAAAAGATGGCTTTTAGTGGGCTTTGGTGTACATGATCCCAGGATCTGCCGATATTAGGATAGTTATTTTTAACTTACATAAACGGGGTAGTATGATGATCATAAAATATTTTTGGATGACGGCGCTGTTGCTCTTTGCAGGATGCGGAGGCGGCGCGATGCCGCAAAAAGCCGGCGATACGGCGGATGCGAGTGCTGCACCGGAGCAGCGTCAAAACGTTGCCAAACGTGTCGAAGACCCCACCGTTGTCGAAGCGGGGGACGATCAGCATGTACTGGTGGGCAAGGCGGTGACGCTCTATGCGAGCCAGCTCGACAAAAGCAAACATCTGACGAAGTTCGTCTGGAGAGAGGGTGATGATATCCTCTCCGGTGCTCAGGCGTGTGAACTGGTAGATCTGGGCATGGGTACGCATGAGATAGCGCTTGAAGCGCGAGCGAAGGACGGTACAGTCTATGTCGATCATGTGACGGTGGTAATCAAAGGGGAAGATCCCGGAAATGCCCTTCCCGAAGCGAATGATCTGCATTTTGTGACGCCGGAAGACACCCCGTTTGCAGGTGCGCTGCGAGGCAGTGACCGTGACGGCGATCCGCTGCGCTATGTACTGGTCTCTTTGCCCGCACATGGTAAACTCAGCGGCAGTGCCGCCCATTTGCACTATACCCCCGATCCCGATTTTTACGGAACAGACAGCTTCATGTTCAAAACCAACGATGGAAAGATAGATTCGGATCTGGCGACTGTCAGCATCACTGTCGAACCGCGCAACGATGCGCCCGTCGTCGAGCCGATGCAGCTGGAGACAATGGAAGAGCAAGCGGTTCGTGCCACACTGCAGGCCTCCGACAAAGAGGGCGATAACTTATCCTTTATCATTACGCAGCAGCCTTCACATGGCAGTGTGGTGATAGATGGTGTGCAGATCGTTTATACACCGGAAGAGGGTTTCAGTGGTGAGGATCGTTTCGTCTACAAAGCCAGTGACGGTATGGAAGATTCGGCCGAAGTGGCGGTCAAGGTCACTGTAGCGCATGTCAACCATCCTCCGGTGGTCTCGGATATCGCTGTGCAGACCAACGAAGACACGACAATCAATATCCCTCTTTCTGCGACGGAGCGTGACGGTGATCCCGTCACGTTTCGTCTGATTTCACTGCCGCAGTTTGGCACAGCGCAAATCGACGGCAATATACTCCATTACCAACCCGATGCCGACCGTTTCGGGATAGAGAGATTGACCTATGTGGCCAACGATACCCACGTCGATTCGGCTGCTGCGACTGTGACGATCACGGTTGCCGCCCAAAATGACGCCCCCGTCGTTTCCGATCTGACACTGGTGACAGATGAGGATCAGTCCAAAACGATCACTTTGCAGGGAAGCGATGTGGAGAATGATCCGCTCTCATTTACGATCGTCGCACGGCCCCTGCATGGTACGCTCATGCAAAATGGGGATCAGGTGTCCTATACGCCCGAACCCTACTATCATGGCAGTGACAGTTTCACCTATAAAGCCAACGATACACACACAGACTCTGCGATCGCGACGGTGGATATCACAGTCAACTCCGTCAACAATCTTCCCATCGTACAGGATATGACGCTCTCAGTGACAGAGGGGAATAGTCTGACTATCACGTTGCAAGGGAGTGATGCGGACGGTGATCCGCTCACTTTTTATCACGACGCCCCATCACATGGAGTACTCAGTGGCAACGGTGCGGTGCTCAATTACACCCCTGAGAATGGATTCACCGGTACCGATAGCTTTATATACTGGGCAAATGACACGCATGCCGATTCTCTCAAAAAGCGTGTGACGATCACCGTCAACAATGCGCCCAACACGCCACCTGTTGCCAGTGATATGACGCAGCAGCTCAGTGAAGACGGCGCTGCAGATATCACTTTGCAGGCGAGTGATGCAGAGCAGACGACGTTGACCTATACGATCCTCCAGCAAGCCGCCCATGGAACTTTGACACAAAACGGTGCCATTATTCACTATGTACCGGCATCCGACTACTACGGTACAGATACGTTCACCTACAGGGCCAACGACGGTATCGCCGATTCCAATATCGCAACGGTTGGTATTCAGATCGATCCCGTCAACGACGCACCTGTCGCGACACCACAAAATCTCTCGGTCGATGAAGATACCAACCTCCCCATCACACTCGGGGGGACGGATATCGACGGTGACACGCTGCAGGATCTTACCGTTGTGACACAACCGTCTCACGGTACACTTTCATGTAACGGGTTTATGTGTACCTACGCGCCTTTTGCCAACTTCAGCGGCAGCGATTTTTTTACCTATACCGTCAGCGACGGAAGTCTGGTTTCCGAGCCGGCAACGGTTTCTATTACTGTCAATGCGCAAAATGACGCTCCGGTTGCTGTTGGTCAGTCACACACACTTTTGGAAGATACACCTGTAACGATTTCCCTGAATGCGACCGATATCGAGAATGATCTGCTGACCTACAGTATCGTGACATCGCCACAGCACGGCAATGTGACACTCAGTGGAAACAGTGTGACCTATACCCCTGATATGAATTTCAATGGAACGGATAGTTTTAGCTTTAAAGCAAACGATGGTACTGTTGACTCCAATATTGCTGATTTTAACCTGACGATCAATCCGGTCAACGACGCCCCTGTCGCTTTATCTCAAAGCCTATCAGTCGATGAAGATACCAATCTCTCCATGCTCCTGAGCGGGAGTGATATCGACGGTGATACACTGACATACGCCGTAACGCAAAACCCCGCCAACGGTACCCTCAGCGGTATAGCGCCGAATCTGACTTATACGCCGTCGTTAAACTTCCACGGCACAGACTATTTTACCTATGTAGTCAATGACGGTACAGTAAATTCTGCAGAAGCAAATGTAACGATCACCGTCAACAGCGTCAACGACGCACCTGTGGCGAATGCCGGAACCGATATCGTGGCAAAATCGGGAGATAGTGTGACGCTCGACGGCTCAAACAGCACCGACCCGGACGGTACGATCGTTGCATGGGAGTGGAAAGAGGGAAGTACGGTGCTCGCTGCGAATTCCTCGTTTATGAAGAGTGATTTTACCGTCGGTACACACACTTTGACCCTCACAATCACCGATGACAGCGGCGCGATTGCGACAGATACGGTGACGGTCACGATCAATCCGGCAACGGCACTCACTTTCCAAAAACATTTGTTGTTGGAGAAGATGAACAAGCCCGAGGCGCTCTTCTTTGCCGATCTGGACGGGGACGGATATCGGGATATCCTGACAGCCGATTCAGGTAGCGGGGACAACCGCTGGCTGTTGAACGAACGCAACCGCAGCTTCGACACTTCCAAACCCTTTATTCGGGATAACAACCCGTGGACGGAGTCGATCTACGCTGCCGATATCGACGGAGATGGAGATATCGATGTGTTGCCGGGAAGTTACGGAGGAGGCAATATTCCGACACTCGCCTGGTATGAGAACGACGGTAAAACGAACTTTAGTGAACATGAGATCGCAGTCACGGTCGCTGATGCGGCATATGTAAGCGCGGGTGACATGGACAGAGACGGTGACAGCGATATTATCGTGGGTAGCTGGAGCGACAACAACCAAAACGGCTCGATGAGCTGGTATGAAAACGACGGCAATCAAAACTTCACAGAACATATCGTAACAAGCGGCCGAACACACATGCGTACAATTATTCCCGCAGATCTGGACAAAGACGGCGATATCGATCTGATTGCTGCCGAATATGGTGATGGCAAGGTGGCATGGTTCGACAATAACGGTTCCCAAAGCTTCACGGAGCATATCCTTGATGCCGATACGCCGAATCTCTATAGTGTCGTGGTTGCAGATCTGGATGGGGACGGCTACCTCGATATCGCCTCCTCTCCGGACGGCAACGGCAACCTCTACTGGTTTCGAAATAATCACGACGGAACCTTTGCCGCGCATCAACTACTTGTGGGTACAGATGCCAACGAATACGGCGATATCAAAACTGCCGACTTCGACAATGACGGCGATACAGACCTGCTCTACAGTGCCTACGGTCAGGGAGAGGTGGGACTCTTTCGAAACGACGGCAGCGGCAACTTCACCAAAGAGCTCATTGCAACCGGGCTCAGGCAACCTTCGACTATGGCTGTCGGCGATCTTGACTTCGACGGTGATCTTGACTTCGGTATCGCACTCTTCAGCGACAAAGCGTTCGCCTGGTACGAAAACAGACTGCTTGACGGACCTGGCTACCGAAGAGTCGCCAAAACGGGTGATCCTGCGGACGGTGGATTCGGAGCAGTTGCGAACTATACCAGAGATGCCGATCAGATTGTCACTGACCATACAAATCTGTTGATGTGGGCCGATGACAGCTCTGCCGTCGCCGATGTCGACTACTGGAGCATTGCCCAATATAGCTGTAGCAATATGACACTTGGCGGATATGACGACTGGCGCATCCCCAATCTGTATGAACTCTACTATCTGCTCGACCGGTCACTCTTGGCACCGCAGATAAACAGTGCTTTTCAAAACATCGCTACAGATGATGGATACTGGATCGACGTTGTATCTTCAGACATTACAGATCTAGAATTTGGCTGGATCGATTTCAACAATTCATACAGTTCGCTTACATCTCTTGGCCTCTCTCATACAAAGCATATCCGTTGTGTCAGAGGGGAGCCGATCAGTTTTCATCTGATCAGAGACGATGCCAGGGAGGTTGTACTCGATTATCAGCATGATCTGATGTGGGATGACTCCACTGCAGCTACAGCATCGGCAGTTACACTGAGCGAGGCGCAAGATAGCTGCGCAAACCTCTCAACCGGTGGCTTCAGTGACTGGCGCCTGCCTAATATCAACGAACTCTATGCAGCGGGAACGATCAGCGGTGTCGACCTTTCATTCAATAAAGCCTTTGTCAACAATAGCGCCGTGACTTACTGGTCTGGTACATACGATGGTAACGGTGATCTCTATGTGCTTGACTTTGGTGGAACCTCAGATGACGGTGTGCTGGCTACTGATCAGACGGCACAGGTGAGGTGTGTGCGAAATATACGATAATTGAATTTCACGGATAAGGATAGAGAAGAATTCTCTATCCTGCAATCTCTCTAAAAGCCTGGAGTTTTGCGATCTGTTCACAGAGCCGGGTTCAGAGTTGATCCGGCTTTACTGTTTCTCCGCCTCAAACTTCCCGTCTATTTTATTAACATGCTGACTGAATAGATCTTCCTCTTCAAAGTGGAAGTCGCCGCTGGCTTTGTCATACTGCTCTCCTGTGAGTTCCCCGTGACCACCGCCGTTGTATCCGTTTTGTGAGTTGAAATCGAATGTCGCGTCCTCTTTGAGTTTGCCGCCTACGTCGATGTCGTATTGCTGGATATTGTCCTGAAACTGCATCTTGCCCTGCATCGATCCATCTCCCAGGTCAAATCCCAGACGTACATAGTTGTGGTCATCTTGTCTGATGGCGCCGTAGGAGGTGGTGCCTTCGACGACTTTGCCTTCGTAGACCGGCCTTTGGGTGCCGACCGCCTGTTGGATCGCTTCACGTGTGGTGGTTGCCTGCTCAGGTGTTTCGGTGATAATCTGACTGCTTTTCTCTGCCTCTTTCTCCTCTTCCGTGATCTTTTTCGGCACTGTTTGTTGCGGTGTTTCATGCGGTGGTTGTACGGTTACCGGAACAGGTGATGCAGCGGGATCACTCGCTTTTTCCAGTTGTCTGAGTATGATGCGGTTTACTTTTTGTGCTTTTCTAGGTGCTCCGTCCCGTCCGACGACAGTGCGTTCTCCACGGTTGACGATGACGCTTCCCTGCGCAGAGGTGACGACGATCTGTCCGGAGGTACATGCGATGATATCGAGATCGGGAGAAACTTCGCCGACGATCGTCGTGCCGCGTACACCGATGGTGGCATTGGCGGTTTTGACTTTGAAGTGGCTTGGGGCGATTTTACCGATTTTACCGGTGATCGACTTGAAAAATCCCCTGTTGACCGTGAAGCGGGCTTCGACATTTTTATCTTCGTAGAGATAGGAATCGATGCGAAATCGGCTCTCCTGTCCTAGTGAGATGACTGTTTTGTCGTTGAAGAGGATCTGCAAGCGGCTGTTTTTTGCCGTTGCGATCTTGTCATGCTTCTCGAGTTTCGTCCCTTTGTGGACCGGGATATGTTCGCTGCCACGTGTAATATCTGCACTGCCTCTGATGGCAGTCACTTCGCCGATGCTTGCCAGCAGTGTTGAGGAGAGGAGAAGAAGTGTCAGTGAATATTTCATGAGGTTCCTTTAAAATCGATATTTGCAGGCGATGTTGTAGTTTTGCCTGATGTAGGAAAAAGTGTTGATATTGGAATGGTTGTTTGTATAGTGCCATGAGGCCGTGAGTGCACTCTGCTTCGTCAGCTCTTTGGTTGCCGAGAGCAGATAGTAGTGTTTGGCATCTTCTCTTCTGTACCCCATCACCGGGTCGAGATCGCGGTAGTGCTCTCTGTCGTAGCCGCCGGTGGCACGGATATGTACTGTTTTTGCAAGGCGGTACTGCAGATAGAGACGGTACCTGTCAAGATCTTTGTTAACATCGTAGCGACCTCTCTCTTTGGCATCGTAACGCTGCAGTGCCGCGGAGAGATCTGCCGTAATGTGTGCTACATGATAACGGATGCCCGCACCGCCTCCCAGCAGATAATAGTCCCGCTTTTTTGCATACTCTGTATGGTTATCATTGAAGAGCAGCCGTGTTCTTAACTCGGTGTGTGCGTTTGCCTGATAGAGGAGGGTGGGGCTGGTATAGAGATTGTAACTGATGGTTTTCCCCTCCATCATGAGGATGTTGCCGCCTGCGGGAACGACCCAGCTGATCTGCTGGTAGCGTTTGACCAGTGTGGAGGAGAGATCGAGAAAGTTGAGGTCGTTCCCTTTGGCGGTATGCATGAGCTCATTGTAATTGTAGAGTCGGTTGATCAGGGTGAAGTGTTCGGCTTTGTACTGATGGGTGAGTGAAAATTCTGCCGTGGCGAAATGGCTCTTTGTTTTTCGAGTGTTGTTCAGCAGGAGATAGGGGCCGTAGCGGGTGGTGTTTTTGTCAGTGGTAAGGTTGATGTTATTGTCGTAACCTGTTCCCAGTGCGATCCAGCCACTGACGCGGTGCCGGTGCCGTTTGTGCGATATCCTGGCAAGATAGCGTTTGACTTCCGCTGCTACATCACCGGACAGGGATGCTGTACGGATTCTCTCAAATGCCTTTTTCGCCTCGTCGTAAAATTTCAGCTGATAGAGCGTCTTCGCGTAGTAGAGCCGTGCAGTTACATTTTCCGGAGATTCGATCAGGATTCTGTCGAAAATCGCCAGTGCCTCTTCGTAATGGTGCTGGTTGAAAGCTGTTATGCCCCGGTCCAGGAGTATGGTTGACGGTGAAGGGGGTTTGGCGATTGCTGATCTTTGGTACAGGGTCACGATATAGGCATCGCGATATTGCTGCCGGATCGCTTTCAGTCTCTCTCTGGCTGTCTCGAAATCGCCGATAGGGCGGGTGAGGACGCTGTAGTAATCTTGCATGCGGAGGATAAAAGTGGGAAATTCGGTACTCAGGACCTTTTCTCTGGCATGAGAAAGATTGAGATAAGCGCCGATTTTGACGAAGTAGTGCGGAGCTGTGTCGGGTGCGGGGTGGAGTTTCCAGGTATGATGCAGTGTAACATGCGGTGGCTGCTCTGCAAAGAGCGGTGTCGAGAGCAACAGAACAAACAGTATCCGCAACAGCTGTAAAATCACTATCACCCCTTCGCCAAAAAATATCTATGATCAGTAGATCGGCAAAAAAGGGTAAATCTTTAATCAAATCATCGGTCAGTGTAGTCGAAACACTCCATACGGATGCTGCCGTGATACTCCTCCGTCCTCACTTCATAAGTGCCGTCTTTCAGAGGCAGGGTAATAACGGCTTCGCCCACTCTTTCATTGCCTCCCAGGAGTGGTTCGTGAATGCCATATTTGACAGCGTCATCCAGTTCGTAGCCACGCAGATGCAGTTGCAGCGTTTTCGCTTCAGGGAGGACAAAATCATCGAAGAGTACCTGAGTGAAGTGTTGCGGCGTCCCGGTTTTATAGTAGTAGTGCACCGGCAGGGTGCCTCCGGTCAGAGTGCGCTGACTGATCGCAGCGTCGATATTCCAGCGGCTTTGGACAGCCGGTGATCTGATCTCTGAAGCAAAAACCACTTCAGCACGGGTTTTGTGCTGCAGCGGCATCCTCTCTTCATGCAGATTCCCGATACTGACATCTTCGAGGGTGATGCGTATGCGTTTTGTCGAGGTCAGAAATGTGGCGATCTGTGCCCATGCACCCGGATAGTCCTTGATGCCGATATGCCCCTGATGAAAGAGTGTATGGGTCGGTGGCAGATTCTGAAACTGTGCCTCTTTGGCCACCTCTTTGAAACAGGTATCCCGGACGCGCTGGTAGCCGTCGTTGGGCATCGTTTTCATGAGTGTTCCAAAGGGTTTGCCAGATTGTGTCGAGCTGACAAACCCCATGCGGATATGGCTGTAGAGCGGGGAGTCTGCGACGCTTTTGGGATTGTGAAGATTTGTTTCGATCCAGTGGTAGCTCATATTTTTGACATCGACGGGCTGTTTTTCGACTTCGTTGACGATCTTGACAAGATCACTCTGACTAGAGAGGTAGTTGCCGCGTACGACTCCGTTGATGGAGAGCCAGGCGGTGATTTTGCGTTCGCTCGCCAGATGCGCGAGATCCTTTTCGATCAGCCAGCGTGTCACGAGAGACCCCATGCTGCCGCTGATGATCGTCACATCGTCGGCCTGAGTGCTCTGAAGTGCATGGCGGATAAATTTTGCGACGATCAGGGCGTACCTGGGTACACCGCCGCCATACGCTTGTGTCACTGCTTCGATATCTTCAATGTCTTGCGGCGTATAGTAGGCGGGAGGGGTGTCACCGTAGTAAGTGGTGAGGAGCACACCGTGGGTAAATTCCTGCGTATCGAAACTGTTGAGCTGGGTAAATCCGGTAAACATCGCGATGGCATCACCGAGCGGTTCGTTTTTGATATCGCCGTAGACCTGATGTTTGCCGGCTCCGTGGTTGTTATAGCCATGAATGTAGAGCACGAGATGTCTGGGCAGTGGGGGCTTCACGGCTGTGAGGGAGTCGGTTTTCAGGCGTGTTGTATTTTGTTCTGTGACGGTTTCGGGGTTTGTCCCCGGGCTGTTTTGGCAACCGGTGAGGAGCAATGTCACTGTCATGATGATCATACTACATAAGATATTGCGTTTCATAAAGGGTAAGTCTCACCTTCTCTATTGATTTGATGGATGTAAAGAAATCAGTATAGCAAAAATGGCTGATCTTTTAAAAAAACGTGATTGTGGGAAAACCGACTGACAAGGTAAATTTCAATGTTCCGCAGGCTCAATAAAAATGAGCTAAAGGGTATCTTTTATAGCCGGATACCCTTTGGCAGATTTAACTACTTTAGCTATAATCTTCTCATGATAAACAGATACCCAACCAAAAAAATATATGTAGGCGATGTGGCTGTGGGCGGTGACGCTCCTATTTCGGTGCAGTCGATGACATTCAGTAAAACGGAAGATATCGAAGCGACGCTGGATCAGATCAAAAGGCTCCATTTTGCGGGGTGTGATATCGTCCGTCTGGCGGTGCCGGATGAAGCGGCGGCGCATGCGCTTAAAGAGATCAAGGCGCAGAGTTCCCTGCCGATTGTAGCGGATATACATTTCAATTACCGTCTGGCGCTGATCGCGGCGGAGTCGGTGGACTGTATTCGCATCAATCCGGGAAATATCGGTTCCAAAGAGCGGATCAAAGCGGTGGTCGATGCCTGTAAAGATCGTAAAATTCCGATTCGCATCGGGGTTAACAGCGGTTCGCTGGAAGAGCAGTTCGAAAACCGTTATGGACAGACACCAGAAGGGATGGTCGCTTCTGCGCTCTATAACATCAAACTACTCGAAGATTACGACTTTACCGACATCAAAATCTCCCTCAAAGCGAGCGATGTGCAGCGTACCGTTGAAGCGTACCGGACACTACGACCGCAGGTGCCTTATCCATTTCATCTGGGGGTAACAGAGGCGGGGACACTCTTTCACTCGACGGTCAAATCTTCCATCGCGCTGGGAACACTGCTGCTGGAGGGGATCGGCGATACGATGCGTGTGTCGATCACCGGTGAACTCGAAAAAGAGATCGAAGTCGGCAAGGCGATTTTGAAAGATTCCGGTGTCGTTAACGAGGGGCTCAATATCATCTCCTGCCCCACTTGCGGACGGATCGAAGTCGATCTGGTCAAAGCGGTGGCTGAGGTGGAGGAGCGCACCAAACATATCAAAGCGCCGCTCGATGTTTCGGTCATGGGATGTGTCGTCAATGCGATCGGTGAAGCCAAAAGCGCCGATGTGGCGATCGCCTACGGCAAAGGAAGTGGTCTGGTCATGGTCAAAGGGGAAGTGGTGGCAAAACTGAAAGAGGATGAACTGGTGGACAAATTTTTAGAAGAAGTGGAAAAGGCGGCAAAAGAGTACGAATGACACAAAATCAGCTACACAATCTCAACATCGAACGTGCAATACTCAGTGCAATTATCTTCGAGCCGACGCTCTATGAAGATGTTGCAGCCAAACTCTCTCCGGAAGATTTTTATCTGCCGGACCATCAGGT
>JALWPY010000043.1 GCA_026994915.1 Campylobacterales bacterium | reverse complement strand
ACGACGACGGCGGGCTATCTCTACGATCACAATTCGATCGCACTCTTTATCGCGATGAGTATCAACCTCGTCTCGACGCTGCTGAAGATCGGTGTCAAGAACATCCTCTCGGCAGAACTTTTCGCCTCTTCACTGGTGGCGGATCTGCACCTGATCCCCGCTTTTCTCTACGAAGTGCTGGCAAAAAATACCGAAGCGGCGATCGCTATGGCAATCGGCGCGGTGATTGCCAACTTATTTTCGATGGCTTTGGTGCTGATCGAAGCCTCTAAAACACGGGATGAGTTTTAACCATCTCTCCCGACACCTTCACTATCTTTTACAGGAGTTACCGTCTTGATACAGTATGAACCCTCAAAAATCGAACAGAAATGGCAAACCAGATGGTACAAAAGCAAAGCATTCGAACCCTCTGACGACAAAAACCTTCCCAAGCAGTATATTCTGAGTATGTTCCCTTATCCGAGCGGACGTATTCATATGGGGCATGTGCGCAACTACACGATCTCCGATGCCATCGCCAGACACTATCGTCAAAAGGGGTTTAACGTACTCCATCCGATCGGCTGGGACAGCTTCGGCATGCCGGCTGAGAATGCGGCGATCAAACATGGGCTTCATCCCAAAAAGTGGACCTATGAAAATATCGACTATATGCGCAAAGAACTCGCATCGCTGGGACTCTCTTTCTCCAGAGAGCGTGAATTTGCAACTTCCGATTCACTCTATACGAAATTTGAACAGGAGTTCATCATCCGTATGTTCGAAGAGGGGCTTTTGTATGAGAAGAAACAGCGTGTCAACTGGTGCGAGACATGCCACACTGTCCTGGCCAATGAACAGGTGATCGACGGACGCTGCTGGCGCTGCGACAATGAAGTCGAACTGAGGGAGATGCCCGGTTTCTATATCCGTATCACGGCTTATGCGCAGGAGTTGCTGGATGATCTGAAAAAGCTTGAAAAAGGGTGGCCAAAACAGGTCTTGACGATGCAGGAGAACTGGATCGGGCGCAGTGAGGGGCTCTCTTTCACCCTGCTGCTTTCAGAAGAGTCGAAGCGTAAAACGGGGGATAAATTCACCGGCTTCGATGTCTTCACAACACGGCCCGATACGATCTACGGTGTCAGCTATACTGCGCTTGCACCTGAACATCCGATTGTCAACTATCTGCTCGAAAATAGTCTGCTGACGCATGAAAAGCGTGCGGCGATCAAAGCGATGCAAAATATGCCCGAACGTGAACGTGCAACCGCCGACAAAGAGGGTGTCGATCTGGAGATCAGTGTGATTCATCCGCTCACCGGTAAGAAGATACCGGTCTGGGTCGCCAACTTTGTGCTTGCCGGATATGGCGGCGGTGCCGTCATGGCTGTTCCTGCACACGATCAGCGTGACTGGGAGTTTGCCGCCAAGTACAATCTTCCTGTGCATGAGGTGATCGCTTCAGAGCAGAGCGATCTTGCCAGAGAGGCATGGACAGGAGAAGGGACGCTGACAGAAAGTGCCAAATTTACAGGTCTCTCAAACAGTGAAGCCAAAGAGGCGATCATTCGCCATTTCGAAGCGCTTGCAATCGGAAAGCGGGAGATCAACTATAAACTGCGTGACTGGGGTATCAGCCGCCAGCGTTATTGGGGAGCTCCGATCCCGTTCATCCACTGCCCCTCATGCGGTCTGGTCCCCGAAGCGATCGAAAATCTTCCGGTGACTCTTCCCGACGATGTTGAAATCACGGGAGAAGGTAATCCTCTGGAGAGCCATCCGACATGGAAAAAGACAAAATGTCCGAGATGTCATAGCGATGCGACACGTGAGACCGATACGATGGATACCTTCGTACAGAGTTCATGGTATTTTCTTCGCTACTGTACCCCCAATGATCCGGAGCGTCCGTTCCGGCGTGAAGATGTCGACTACTGGATGAGCGTCGATCAATATGTAGGAGGGATCGAACATGCGATCCTGCATCTGCTCTATGCACGTTTCTTCACCAAAGCGTTGCGTGACCTGGGATATATCAATGTCGACGAACCTTTCACCAATCTTCTGACACAGGGAATGGTACTCAAAGACGGGGCGAAGATGAGCAAATCGAAAGGTAACACTGTCGATCCGGATGCCATTATCGCAAAATATGGTGCAGATACGGCGCGCCTCTTCATCCTCTTTGCTGCTCCTCCGCAAAAGGAGCTGGAGTGGAACGATTCCGCTGTCGAGGGGGCCTTCAAATTTATCCGGCGGCTTGTTGACAGAAGTGCGCATGTAACAGAGAGAGCGCTTCCTGCCATCACCCATGCATCGCTCTCCAAAGAGGAGAAAACGGCACGCAGGAAAGTCTACGAAGCGCTCAGAAAATCGAACGAAATCTACGAAAACCGCTCCTTCGCCTTCAATACCGTTATCGCAGCCGCCATGGAGGCGCTCAATGCCCTCAATGCCCAGAAAAATCCACTTGTCTGGAGTGAGGCCTATTTTGTACTGCTCAATCTGCTTGAGCCGGTGATTCCACATGTCTGCTGGGAGTTGAGTGAAACGCTTTTTGAGCGGAAAAATTTCGGTGAAATCACGATTCCTGAAGAGGTCTTTGAAGCGGACAGTATCGTGCTGGCTGTGACCGTCAACGGTAAAAAGCGTGATGAGATTGAAGTGGCTCCCGATCTCTCCAAAGAGGAGATACTCGAAAAGGCGAAGGAGCAGTGTGCCAAATGGCTGGAGGAAAAAACGATCGTCAAAGAGATCTATGTCCCGGGTAAACTGGTCAATCTGGTGGTGAAGTAGATTTTGAAACGACTTCTTCTGACGTTAAGCGTTCTCTTTTTTGTGTCGTGTGGTTACAAACCCACGATGTTGTACACAAAATCGCTCCTGGGTGAAAAGATCTTCGTTGAAGTCAAAACCTCTCTCGAAGATCCCGAAAATACGGTTCTGATACGTGATGCGGTCAACGAAGCGGTCATTTCGAGGTTCAGATCGCGCATTGTACCTCGAAAAGATGCCGATTCAGAGCTTGTCATGACACTAAAGAAAGTCTCATTTTTGCCGATACAGTATGATAAGAACGGTTATGTGATCGCTTACAAAACTTATGTCGATCTGATGACACACTACCGGGACAGAAAAGGGCATCAGGGTGATATCCTTTCGAGTGGTGATTATGACTTCGCCATTGAGTCCAACAGTGTCATATCGGACACCAAACGTTTTGAAGCGATCAAAAACGCCTCTTATAAAGCAGTCGACGGGTTTATTTCGAAACTCTCGGTCAAAGGTATGGAAAGTGACGATCAATGATATTGTTAAAGAGACGATACAGACACTCAACGCGCAAAAAACGCCCCTGACACCACACAACTACCAGGTGACATTCTGTCGCATCGCCAACAAATACGGTTTTAGTATCGAGGAGTGTCATACCAAAGAGAAATTTGTCAAACGGCTCAATGAGACCCTGCAGAACGATGTCGGTAAATATAGTGTCAATACGCTTGATGAACTGCTGATCTATCTGGTTTCGAGCCTCAACCGTCTTACGCTCGGCAACAGCGGCAAACAGAAGCTGGTTACGATGACACTGATCAGGCACCTGCTCGAACATATTGCGCGTTTTCCAGATAAAAAGAGCCGTGAACTTGCGCTCGCATCGCTGGAGCGTATCGACAGGCTGAGTGATCTCAACTCTTTCGAAATCATCACAGAGAAGTGGGAAGCCCTTCTGTCAGAGAATCAGATGAACTATCTGCCTCGCCTGCAGCAGATGGCACGGAGCAAATCTTCCGATCTTGCGCAGCTGCTCGATCAGATCGAAACGTTACTGGTCAAGAGTGAATCGAATGAGAAACTCTCACTGATGGTAGAGACTGTGATCGCTTCGCTGACCCCCTCACTCGCGCAGACACTTGATGATGAGATTGCGACACTCAGTTATACACTGCAGAACTCTCCGGAACTACTCTACAAAAATGAGATTCACACCGAACTCAAAAAGTTGATCGAAAAACGGATTTTTATCGATAAAAAAGAGGTGAAAGAGCGTATTCTCTCACTCGATGAGATTCTGAGTGAAGTTTCATCGAAAATCGTCAATCTCATCGACAATACCAATGTCAGTTATGAGAAGGTACGGGAGATCAAAACCGAGCTGCAGTCGATTGACAAAAACTCCGGAGATTTTGATGCGATCAAACAGAAACTGCTCAAGATCGCAGATACGCTGGAGTTCGAAACGAAGCAGCTGGGTGAGATCATGACGCGTGAGGACCGGGTGATCGTACAGATGCAGGAGAAGATCAAACGGCTTGAATCGGCACTCAAAAAGGCGAAACAGGAGTCCAAAGTCGATTTTCTGACCGGGCTGGTCTCCAAAAGAGGTCTCGACGAAGAGCTCAATCGCGTCGACAAAAGCTATCGCCGTTATCAGATCGCCTATTCGATCGGTTTTTTCGATATCGATCACTTCAAAAACATCAACGATACCTATGGACATGAAGCGGGGGATCTGATTCTCAAACAGCTGGGCAAACTCTTTCTGGAACTCAAACGTGATGTTGATATCGTCGGTCGCTACGGGGGAGAAGAGTTTCTGGCGATTTTGCCAAATACACCGCTGGAGGGAGCGCAGGTCTTCGCCGAGAAGATTCGCAGCAGGGTAGAGTCGTTTCGCTTTGTCTACAAAGGGGCGGAAGTGCCTGTGACAATCAGTGCCGGCGTAGCGAGCTGTACAGAGTTTGACAATCAGAAAGCACTGATCGAAGAGGCGGATCGCAGGCTCTACGAAGCCAAACGCAACGGGCGCAACCAGATACGCCCACCACTCTCCGTGAAAGTCACCGCATGAATCTGGAGAGCTTTCTGGCCAAAAAACCGCTCTATTACAAAGAGATCGACTATACACGATTCCCCCGTATCTGGGAGCGTTACCGCAGCCACTTCGATCTCCCGCGTATCATCCATATCATCGGTACCAACGGTAAAGGGAGCACCGGCCGATTTCTGGCCCACTACCTCTGGAAAATCGGTCTCGACACAGGCCACTATACCTCACCGCATATTCTCCGCTTCAACGAACGTATCTGGCACAATGGTGCAAATGTCGACGACGATACCCTCGAAGCGCACCACCAAAAACTGCAGCGCATGCTTGACCCCTCCGACAGTGAGGCGATGAGTTATTTCGAGTATACGACACTGCTGGCAATATCGGTTCTTGAGAAGTGTGACTATCTGATTCTGGAAGCGGGTCTGGGCGGTGAGCATGATGCGACTGCCGTTTTTGACAAAGATCTGACACTGGTGACCCCAATCGGTATCGATCATGAGAGCTTTCTGGGGGATTCACTCGAAGCGATCGCCAGAACCAAACTCAATGCGATCCGCAAGTTTGCGATACTCGGCAAGCAGGAGAAACCGGTCTACAAACTCGCCAAAAGTTATGCAGAGAAGAGGGGAATCGACTTCTTCCGATATACCTTCTTTTTTACCAAAGAGGAGATGGCCAAAGCGCGGCGCACGATCAGGGCCCTCTCGCTTCCCTCATTCTTTGTGGACAACATGCTGCTGGGGCTTGCCGGTGCGAAGTTTTTCGGTTTCGATATCAAATGGAAGCTGATGGAAGATTTGCAGCTCTTCGGCAGGGCGCAGCAGATTCTGCCAAATGTCATGATCGATGTCGGTCACAACCCGCTTGCGGCGAAGGCCCTTGCGGAAACGGTGAAGAAGCGGCAGATCGTTCTGGTCTACAACTCTTACGCCGATAAAGATTACAGACAAATACTCGAAATATTCAGGCCAGTTATTAAAAGAGTTGAAATTTTGCCGATCTACAACCAGCGCATCGAATCGCAGGAGAAGTTACAGGAGACGATCCGGTCTATGGGGATCCCTTTTCGCGAATTTGAAGAGATCGATCCGAGAGAGAACTATCTTGTCTTCGGATCGTTTGCTGTTGTAGAGGAGTTCTTAAAACATTATGTACCAGAGGCACCGCACTAAATATCTGCTCTATACATTTGTCTTTCTCGCTTCCACACTGTTGCTGGTCGCACTCTTCTCACTCTACTTTTCTGACAAAACGGCATCGATCAAAGCGCAGGAGATGGTGCTGGCACAAAAATACCGTGACCTGCAACGTAAAATCGCCCGTAAAGAGGCCGAATACCGGCGACTCAACGACTCCATCGACGATATCAAGGCGCAGATCGGTTTACAGAAAGAGCATGCTACCGTAGATATGGAGGCACTGCTTCGCAAATGCACCCCGCGTATTCAAAATCTTCTCCTTGCATCGATTCCTGTGGGATATCCCTCTGCGGCACGCCGTATCACCTCCCGGTACGGATTCCGTATGCATCCGATCTATCATGAAGAGCGCTTTCATCATGGGATCGATTTTGGCGGAGCTGCGGGCACGCCTATACATGCGACGCAAAACGGTATCGTTATGTTTGCAGGGTTCAGCAACGGCGGATATGGCAATATGGTCATCATCGCACACAACTTTGGATTCAGTACTCTCTACGGACATATGCAGGATGATCTCGCAGTCAAAACGGGTGAGTTTGTCAGAAAGGGGCAAGTGATCGGTTATCTTGGAAACAGCGGGCTCTCGACCGGTCCCCATCTCCACTATGAGATCAAATATCTCAAAAAGAGCATCGATCCTGCCTCTTTTCTAACGGCACGCAAAGGGAAACGCTTTACCGCACTGCTGCAGAACAATTCCACCATCTCCTGGCAGAGTCTGATCGATGCAGTGACCTCTTCATACCGAAAATTTACCTCTTTGTAAAGAGAGTTTCATTACACTACGCAAAACGAAGCAAAGGGTTTGATGCAAGCGGCAATTTACGAATATTTTACATCAGAGAGGAGTAGTGCCGAGTTACTTCTCTGCAAGGATAGCAAAGAGGCGGCAGTTGCTGCCGACACGCTGGCATATCTGGGATATATGCCCTATGTACTGCCCGATTTTCGCGCTGCATATGGCGACGATCTGCGTGCCTACAAAGAGGAGCTTTCACTGCTGCTCGAGAGACTATTCGTATGGTACCGAAATCCCAAAAAGAGGAAGATACTGATCGCTCCTTTCCGGAGTGTGATGCACCCGGTTCCGGGACCGGAACTCTTTGCTGTTAAAAGATTCGAATTTGGTGAAGAACTCAATCTGGATGCGTTGAAGAAGGAGTTACTCTTCTGGGGATATACCTTCGTCGATATCGTCGAAGCGCAGGGTGAAGTCTCTTTTCGCGGCGACATCATCGATATCTTTCCACCCAACAGCACCCACCCCTTTCGTATCAGTCTCTTCGACGACGAGATAGAGAGTATCCGCCATTTTGCATGTGAAACGCAGCGCTCTGAAAAGGAGGAGCTTGAAGCGATCACGATCCATCCTGCACTCTTCGCACTGGATGAGGCGATGTATGACCGCTTCAATGAAAAGATCGCACAATTGCCCAGTGATGCTTTCGAAAAAGATATCCACTCTCTGGGTTACTGGGTCGTGGGCGAATCGGGAGAGTATCTGCCGGGGAACAGAGAGACGATCTGTACGAGATCCCTGAAGCAGGAGATCAGCGATTACTTCTCGTTCGCACCGGATAGTGGAAAAGAGGCGGAGTTGCTTGCCTTGCCGGTACTTCCCGAAGCCACCACTTATAAAG
>JALWPY010000042.1 GCA_026994915.1 Campylobacterales bacterium | reverse complement strand
GACGAAGCTCAAGAAGATTACAGGAAGAGTTCAAAGAGCTGTCAAAGAAATACTGGGGCAAACATTTGTGGGCGATAGGATACGGAGTATGGAGTACCGGGAATGTGAGTGAAGAGATGGTGCAGGAATACCTGGAACACCATCGGAATCCATCCAACCAGGATTTGGGCACAATGATACTGAAATAGATATTAAATTATTGAACAATCATGACAAGCTTATCCCTTAACCAATGTAAAAAAATTTAGTAAGATAGAAGTAATTTGAAGAAAAAAATTGTCTTTACATCTTTTGAATGATGAAACATTATATTGTTTTACCATTTGGCTGATACATTGGATAACTATTTTTACCTTAAGTAACGATATATAGAGCGTTTCAGAGACTTTGGTAATTAAAGTTATATAATAAAAACAAATGCTTATGCAATTGATTAAAATCTTTTCTTGTTTACAGTTTATTTACTAAATAGAGCCAAACGTCTAATAATTTAAGCTTTATTACAAGTTGTGTGTGTTAAGATTGTGCCTCGTTCATCAAAACAAGAGGAGAAAAGAATGAAAAAAATTACATTAAGCATAGCAGCAATTGCGCTGATTGCTTCAGCAGCACAGGCTGATATCAAAAATCAGAGCTTCGGCGGAACAGCAAGTTTGTTCTATGGAACAAATGATGCCAATAACGGTGATATGTTCGACAAAGCGACATCTTATGGTGACGCAGCGATCCATCTGGGTGGAACTGCTTCTGTAGGCGCTTGTGATACATGCACAAAACTGAACTATGGTGTGACAGGTGTTTCTACACTGGGTCTTGAAAATACTCTGGTAGGTGCTACATGGATTAATCATACGCTCGAAGATGCGATCTGGATCGATACATTGAACCTGACGTTCAACCCTTTAAATGGTATCTCCAACACTACAATGGTAATCGGTCGTCAAGCACTCGACACACCTATGGTATTTACAGAGACATGGAACATCGCGCAAAATACATATGATGCGGCTGTTGCTGTCAATAACGATGTCGTAGATACTACTCTTGTAGCTGCATGGGTTGGCAGAAGCAACGTTGGTGGCGCTATGACAGTCAATGCAACAAACGGTTTCAGCGATGACAGCTTCGATGATTTCCTGGGTGCACAAGGTGCATTCGCATTTGGTGCCGTTACTAAAGCGATTCCCGGTGTGACTGCACAGGCATGGTATTATCTTGCACCAAGTTTCCCTGCAAACGGTGATGCTGCAATTGCATGGGTCCAGGCTGATGGAGAGTTTGCCGGTTTTGCACTGGGTGGACAGTATGTTTATACAGATATCTCTTCCGCTCCTGACCAGGGTTCAGCATATGCAGTAAAAGTTGGTTACAACTATGAAGGTCTTGGACTCTCTGCAGCATACTCTTCAACTGATGAGAACTCTGCGGTATCTAACCTGGGTGGTTCACAATCAAAACTCTATACAGAGGCATGGTGGAACTATGGTCAAATCTCTCAGGCTGAGACTGACTCTTTCAACGTAACTGCAACTTATAGCATTGAAAATGTAGCAGACCTTGGTCTTTACTACACAAACGCTGATCACACTGGTGCAAACACCAACGGTGATATGACTGAAGTAGCTGTTACAGCCGGCACAAAAGTAGGTAACCTCGATGCTACAGTAGCATATATCTACACAGATATCGATGGTGCTCCTGATACACAAAATGATGTACAGGCATACCTGACTTATAACTTCTAATCTATCCGCAGATTGGATTTTCCAAGGCGAGTCGCTTTTGGCGGCTTGCCTTTTTTTATGCTTGCTTTTTGCTTACCAGAGCAGATATCCCACAGTCGCTACGACAATGACACCGATAAAATTGGCTACGATGCCGACTCTGGCCATTTCACCCACTTTGATGACACGTGAACTCATGATGATCGCATTGGGCGGTGTGGCGATGGGCAGCATGAAGGCGTAACTGGCGGCGATCGTTGCCACCATCATCAAAACCAGACCTTCATGTCCCATATCTTTGGCAAATTCATAAAAGATCGGCAGTGCTATGGAGGTAAGTGCAGTGTTGGAAGTGACCTCCGTTGAGAAACTGACGAAGAGTGCCACGAGCAAAAACATCCAAAAAAGTGGCATATGGGAGATGAAAGAGAGCCTCTGGGCGATTTCTGCCGCCAGCCCCGTTTTAATAAATGCCGCGGCAATCGTGAACCCCGCACCGAAAAGGAAAATGATCTCATAAGGCAGATCACGTGTATCTTCCCACTCCAGGAAACCGATCTTTGGGAAAAACATCAGCAGACCAAATCCCAGCAATACCAGTTTTTCATTGAGACCGAGCCCGCTGTAGTAAGGTTTGATCGGGGTATTGAGAAGCAGCAGAAAAGCGAGCAGGCCTATGATCCAAATCAAGCGTCTTTGATCGCTATCGAGTTGGGGAACGCATGTCTCGATCTCAGTAACACACTCATCTTTGACGCTGCGCGACAAAAGCCAGGGGATCGCCAGCAGCATTGCTGCAGCAACGGGAGAGACTAGTACTATCCACTCACCGAAAGAGGGTGCTTGCATGCTGTGATCCTCTAGAAATCCGAGTAGCAGCATGTTTGGCGGAGTACCGATAGGCGTGATGATACCACCGATACTCGCACCGTAGGCGATGGCCAGCAGAAAATGGACTTTGAGTTTGGTGTTTTCCGTCAGATAGAGTCCGATGGGGAGCAGCATAAGTGTGATGGTGGTGTTGGAGAGTACGGCACTCAGCAGCGCGGCGGTAACTGCCAGTGCATAGATGATCCCAGTGGCGGTATTGGGAAAGAAGGAGAGGAGTTTGGCGCTGAAGTATTTGTGTAGCCCGATCTTCTCAACGGCGATGGCCATCATAAAGCCGCCAATGAAGAGGAAGATGATTTCTTTGGAGTAGTTGGGTACGACTTCTTTGGTGCCGAGGATGCCCAGTACCGGAAAGAGGATGATCGGCATAAGCGAGACGACACCCAGCGGCAGCGCCCCGTTGGTCCAGAGTGCCACAAGAAACGCGACGACACCGATCAGCATCGCATGTTGTGCGGAGAAGAGTGTCAGCGCGAGTAGAAAAAAGAGCAGTCCGATGCCTGCACCGATAGCGAGTCCTTTCATGAGTTCCTCCTTTGTTTACGATTTTTTCGTCAGTACCACTCCGAAAAAGGCGGTCGCCGCGACGAGAATGATCGCTGCAGTCGCCGAGATATCGAACAGATACGAGAGCCAGAGCCCGATCAGCGAAAAGAGAAAGCCCAGCACTCCAGAAACGACCATCATGATCCGAAAGTCGGAGACAAACTTCTCTGCGATGAATGGGGGTATACTAAAGAGCGCGATCACAAGGATCAGCCCCACGCTGCGGATACTCATGACGATCGTCAGCGCCGTCAGAATAAGCAGATAGGCGTAGATCGCCCGCACATTGAGCCCATTGAGCTGAGCGAAGGTTATGTCGTACGAAATTGCCAGAAAACGTGGTAGCAACAGCACAACCGACATAAGTAGCAGCAGGTCTACGCCGGTCATGAAGTAGATATCACTCTGCGGGACCATCAGAATATCGCCGAAGAGGAAGCTCATCATGTCGGGATGGTATCCTGGTGTCAGATCGACGAAGATGATCCCGATACTCATCCCCACTGCCCAGATGACTCCTATGAGTGTATCGCTGCGGTAGCGGTCATGATAAGTGATATAGGCCAGCAAAAGTGCCAGAAAGAGCGCAAAAAGCGTCGTCGTTAGTAGTAGAGAAAAACCGAAATAGATCGCAATGCCTATGCCACCGTAGCTGCCGTGCGCGATCGCCGCTGCGATGAACTGCGAGCGGTTGATCAGCATGAAAGAGCCGATAATGCCGATGGCTACCGAGAGGAGAAGTGCTGCCAGTACGGGGGTTTGCATCAGTTCGAACATGAGTGACTCTTTATATAATCGAGCAATTCCATCTCACAGAAGTGCCCTTCGTCACGCTGGATGGTCGTGTCGATGTTCTCATGCAGATAGAGCGTTTTGTTGATATGGGCTACGCGGTTGACTCCCTCAAAAAGGACCTGGATGTCGTGGCTGACGATGATCTTGGTCTGCGGGAGGTTTTTCAGCAGCGCGTAGATCTCTTTCTGCCCGTCGGGATCAATCGAAGCGGTCGGTTCATCCAAGATCAGAATCTTCGGCTCTTTGGCCAGGGCGCGTGCGAGCAGGACGCGCTGTCGCTGCCCGCCGGAGAGCTCTTTGATCTTGCGATGCCGCAGATGGACGATACGCATCTTCTCCATCTGTGCGAGAGCGATCTTCCTGTCATGCGCGGAGTAGAAGAGCTTATGCGGCGTGAGGCGCCCCTGCAGTACGATGTCGAAAACGTTGATCGGCATATCCATATTGAAGTTGATATACTGGGGCAGGTAGCCGATCTCTCTGCGCGCTTCGAGTACGCTTTTGCCGAAGATCCGGATCTCCCCCTCGTTGGGAGTCAGCAGCCCCAGCAGCAGTTTGGTGAAGGTGGTTTTGCCCCCGCCGTTTGGACCGATGATGGCCAGATAGTCCCCCTTGTAGACATCCAGATTGATATCTTTGAGCACTTCGTGGGTCCCGTAGCGAAAGCTCAGATGCCTGACGCTGATCTCAATCTGCTTTTTCAAAACTCTCTGCAATCTCCAGCATATTCTTTTCCCACTCATACGCGAGAGGGTCGATACTGACGACTTTCCCGCCGATTGCGCGGGCGATGTAACGGGCACTCTTTTGCGAAAACTGTGGCTCGACAAAGATCGTTTTGATTTCATGCTTGCGTGCAAAATCGATGATCCGCTTCATATAGCGCAGGCTCGGCTCCTTGCCCTCTTTTTCGATCGCGATCTGGTGCAATCCAAACGCTTTGGCGAAGTAGCCGAAAGAGGGGTGAAAGACGATGAAATCTTTCTGTTTCAGAGCCGAGAGCTTTGCGGCAATCTGCTGCTGCAGTCTCTCGATATCATGTAAAAAACGCTGGTAATTTTTCTCATAAAAAGCGCTGTTTTTCGGATCCTCTTCGACAAAAGTCTCTTTGATCACTTCCGTCATCTTCGCCACCAGGGCGGGATTCAGCCAGACATGCGGATCGAGCCCTTCATGACGGTGCCCCTCATGTGCTTCATGTTCATGCGCTTCCAGACCGTGAGACATCGGCATTTTCGTGATGTTGCGTGTCGTATCGACGATTTTGAGGGTGGGGTTGATGCTTTTGAAGCGATCGAGCCAGTTCTTTTCGAATGGCACACCGATCGTGAAGTAGATGGAGGCATCCCGGATCGCTTTGAGCTGGCTCGGTTTGGGGCTGTAGGTAGCCGGCGAAGCCCCCGGTGGAATCAGCACTGTCACATCCGCTTTATCCCCCGCGATCTTTTTGACAAAATAGGCCTGAGGGGGAATCGAGACACACACTTTTGTGTGTGCTATCGCAAAAACGGAAAATAGTAAAAAGAATAAAATAGTACGCATCATAAAACTATTTTATTCTAATCCGGGTTAAAACCTGCATTGTTTCACTCGTAGGTATTGGGCTCGGTCGTGATATCTGTTACTGGGTATGGGCTGTTATCTATAATCTTGATGACCGGTGTTTTGGCGATGTTCCTAAATGTGTTGTTGATAACTTTATTGTTATAGACGGGTGATGTATATCCCTGAAGCAGGATGGCAAAACCCGTTTCTGCCGGTTTAAGTGGCGAAGTTTTGACATTTTCTACGGTATTGTTGTGAAAACTGTTGTCGTGTCCATTAAACTGGATAGGAGATTTGATATCATTGATCGTATTGCCATATACTTCGATATTGTGTGTATTTTTGCCGTCTATTCCTATTCTGCCACCATATGCGATATCCGGAGCTGTCAGTGTATTGTTTGAGATGGTATTATTGGCAAGTTCCTCTTCGTTACCTGTGGAAAAGTTGATATTCGTATGTGTCCAGTTTTTGATTATATTACCGGAGATTGCAGAGTTTTGCACGCCACCCCAGAACATAACGCCTTCCGCTGCACCCCGTGTCGTTGTTGTGCGGCCGTTTTTTTCGACATTTGGTACTGCCATAGAATAGTCCAGTGTATATTTGGAATCGATGTTACTGTTTGTAATCTTGATATCTTGCGAAATGGTATCTTCTGCTTTGACATAGATACCCTGTTGCGACATATCACCGACAGTAATATTTTGGATGGTAATATGATTTGCATTGTTTATAAAAAGACCGGCGACATATCCACCTTCAAGTGCAATATTTGATACATTGATGTAAGCATTGTTATGGATGTACAAAGGGGCAGTGTAGATATTTGTTTCGATCTGATTTGGTTTGTCGTTACCGTACCAGTAAAAGACTGTACCATCCTTATCTCTGTTATAGGACCATTTGAAATTATCGCCAAGTTCACTCGAATCAAAAGCTCCGGGCAACTCCTGACCGTTGACTTTGACACGACCGGGATGAGAGTCGAGGATGACGGCAAGCCATGTATTGGCAGAATCCGGGACAGGTTCTTTAAATTGTATACCAAGTCCATTCCCGCCAACGGCATTGTATGGTACCCATTCGTTGTCCTCAACTTCATTATTATCATTGTTATCCCTGATATTGACAATGCCAACTGCACTTAAAACAGGTTTCGCTCCCTCTCCGTAAGAACCGATCTCTATTGGATTATCGGCCGTACCACTGTTTTTGATCTCCAGCTGCCCCTGCCATTTTTGTCCAGTGCGAAACAACAGTTTATTGCCTGCATTGATAGTAATCGAATTAAGTTTCGCAAGCGTTTTCCATGCTGTTTGGGGTGTTTTTCCATCGTTGGCATCATTGCCCTCAACTGCGTCGATGTAGTAGGCCTGCGGGTCTACGATGACGTTGTCGATATTACCTCCCGGAGGTGTGTTACCTCCGCCATTTCCACCGCCTCCGCAGCCGATGAGAAAGAGAAAGAGCATGGACAGGAAAAGATGAGAGAAATATTTACGTGACATAGGGAGAACCTTTGCAATTTTTATACAATTATATCAAAAATATATAATTTAAAAATTAATTCTTTTTCTTATGCTTTTTTACATAAAACCAGATCCCGAGCCCTAGAAGCAAAAGTAAAACTATTGTAATTTGTCGGGTATATTGGTGAATTAATTGTTCATTTTTGCCGAGGAAATATCCCAGAAGTGCGAGTATGGTTGTCCAGATTCCGGCTCCAAGAACGGTGTAGAGTGCAAATTCCTTAAGGTTCATGCGTGAGAGCCCTGCCGGAAAGGAGATGTACTGGCGCACGGCGGGAATGAGCCTGCCCGAAAAGGTGGAGATGTGGCCATGCTCCTCGAAAAAGCGCTCCATCTTGTCGATTGTCTCTTCAGAGATGAAGAAATATTTGCCGTATCGGATCAGAAATCCGCGGCCGAATTTCAGCGCCAGAAAGTAGTTGAAGAGCGCCCCTGCGAGCGAGCCCGCGATGCCGGTGAAGATTGCGACAAAGAGGTTCATCTTGCCTACGGAGGCGAGGTATCCGGCAGGGATCATCGCCACTTCGCTGGGAAAAGGGAAAAAGGAGCTCTCCAGAAACATCATGGCAAAGATGCCTGCATAGCCCCAGTCGGCGACGGTATCGACGATGAAGCGGACGATCTCAGCCAGCATGCGACATCAT
>JALWPY010000041.1 GCA_026994915.1 Campylobacterales bacterium | reverse complement strand
GGCGATCGTACTGCTGGGCCTTTTTTCACTCTCTGCTGAGCTCTACAAAGGGTATCAGGAACGTCAGGAACTCCAGAAACTCGATGCACTCGTCATTCTCTCGGAGAAGATCTCCAAACTGGTACACGAGACGCAGAAAGAGCGTGGTGCGAGTGCCGGATATCTGGGCTCCCATGGGGTCAAATTTCGACAGAAACTGCCACAGCAGCGGGATCTGACTGACAAGAGACTCAAAGAGTATCAACACTACATTCGTACACTGGATTTGCAAAGTTTCGGAAGTGCACTCGCCAAAAGGATCGAAAATCTCGAAAGCTATCTCAAACGCCTGAATGCAATACGCACCAGAGTGACAATGCAAAAAATAGCGTTGCCCGAAGCGATCGCTTTCTACACCAATATGAACAGAGCGATGCTGGATATCGTACCGTTGACGGCCAAACTGAGCCCCAATGCCAAACTCGCCAATCTGCTCGGCTCCTATGCCAACTTTCTGAAATCCAAAGAGCGTGCAGGTGTTGAACGTGCAGTACTTTCAGGCACCTTCGCATCAGGTGGGTTCGGTACCGGAATGGAGCAGAAACTTATCAAGCTGATTGCCGAGCAAAACAGTTATCTCGATGCATTTCTGGCCACCGCACCGGACAGTGTGATCGACTACTATCATAAACTCTACCAGGGGAAAAGTATCGATGAAGTGGAGCGCATGCGTCAGGAAGCACTTGCACATGACTTTAAAACAGATTCCGTCTACTGGTTCGATACGATTACAGCCAAGATCAATATACTGAAAAAAGTGGATGATTTCATCTCCCGTACAGCGAAAGAGGAGATCGGCGCCCTGCAAGATGCCACGACACAGAGGCAGATAGTGACGATTCTGCTCGATGCACTGGTGATCGGTTTCTTCGCATTGCTGATCTATCTGATTGCACGCAGTATCATCGGCAATATCGAAACGATCAAACAGCAGGTCGATCATCTCAGTAAGAGTATGGACCTTTCACAAAAGATCGAGACCGATTCCAGAGGGGAACTGGGTGAGATCGCATCGGCGATCAACAGACTGATCGCGCATTTCAGAGAGGCGATCGTACAGAGTAAACAGAACTCGACAGAGACTTTTCATGAGAGTCAGCAGCTCAAATCGACTGCAGACAACCTTCTGGAAAATATCCACCAGAGTGAGAAATATTTCAATGATGCCAATGCACTGATCCAGAATGTCGGACAGAATCTCGATATTACCGAGGAGCAGGTGATCAAAACGACCGAAGATCTCGAAGCGACACAAAAGATACTGGACAAATTTGTCGCCGATCTGCAAAAGTCGGTTGAGATGATCTACGAAGGCAGTCAGCGGCAGGATGCCCTGACACATCAGATGCAGGAACTCAACAATCAGGCAGCACAGATCAGGAGTATCATCTCCATCATCGCAGAGATTGCGGAGCAAACCAATCTGCTCGCACTCAATGCCGCTATAGAAGCGGCGCGTGCCGGTGAGCATGGACGCGGTTTTGCTGTCGTCGCCGACGAGGTACGTAAGCTGGCAGAGCGCACGCAAAACTCCCTTTCCGAGATCAATCTCAATGTCAATATCATCACCCAGAGTATCGATACGATCAGCGGTGATATTCAGAAGACCTCCAGAGGTTTTACACAGATCGCTCAGAATGCGGACCATCTCATCAACGATGCGCAAAAGACCAAGGAGCAGCTGGGCCACAGTGTGGAGATATCGACAGTTTCGGTACAGAAGACCACCTTTATCGCACAGTCTACCAAAAATCTGATCCAGAAGATGGATGAGATGATGCTGACGGTACATAAAAACAACGAAGCCGGCGAACAAGTCAATGAGATATCGAAATCTCTGGCCGACAAATCCGATACGCTCAACAAAGCGCTCGAAATTTTCCATACCTGAATACCATGCAACAGCTACAGGAAGAGGCTATAAGCCGGGAAATAGAGAATGAGAAATTCTTTCAAAAGGAGATTTTCGTTCTCCGAAACGATCTCTACTATAAATTTCTGGAGCATCGCAACGAACGTTGGTTTGTCGATATCGCCTACAAACCCAAACAGATGCCCAGCGGCGATCTCTACTCTATCCGTCGTATCGACAGTGACAGGATAGCAGTCCTGCTTTTCGATGCGATGGGCAAAGGGCTCAATGCATCGATCACATCGATTCTCGCGGGCGCTTATCTCAACAACTATATCGACGAATCACTCGAACGGGGAGATTTCAGGCTCTGTGATGCGACAAAGAGGTTTCATCGCTTCATCAAACCGCTGCTTTTCGAGGATGAGGCACTCTCGTGCAGTTTTGTTGTGATCGATTTGACAGAGAAGACGATCGAAAGTGCGATGTTCGGCATGCCTCCGATCCTGATGTGTGACCAATGCAATGAAATAGACAAAATCCGCTCCAACCATCCCCCTATGACCAGAGAGAGTACCGGCTTCGATACCCAAACAGATACGATCGAAAATATCGTCAAACTGCTGCTCTATACCGACGGGCTCAACGAAACACTGCTGCCCGATCACATGCTCTACCACACCTATCTGAGTGAAGATTTTAAACATGCACCCAACTACAAACACTTTCTGCAAACAGTGATGCAGAGAACAGAGCGTTTCGATGACGATATGACCTTCCTCTTTCTGGAAAAAGAGTTGTGTAACCGGTGCAGCGTCAGACGCTATACGATCCAAAGCAGGCAGAAAGAGGTCGATACGATGATTGCCAATACCGAACGGTTTTTAGACGAACATGGCATGGATGCGAAAAACCGTGCCTACATGCTGGAAGCCTTCAGTGAGATGCTCATCAATGCCTATGAACACGGCAATCTGGGCATCGATCACAAAACCAAACAAAAACTTCTGGAAGAGGGTTTGTACGAATCGTATCTGCAGGAGCGGGAGGCGCAGTACAAAGAGAAGAAAATTAAAATTTTGCTGCATCTCAAAGAGGAAGAACATCTGAAAACTTTCAAAATCGATATCGAAGATGAGGGAAAAGGTTTCGATACGGCACTCATGCGTAATCGTATCATCAAAAAATCGCAATTTCACGGGCGTGGCCTGTTGATGGTCAGCAAAATGGTCGATGCTTACTACTATAACGACCGTGCAAACCGTGTTATTATCAAAAAATTTATTCCAAAGGAGTCAAAAGATGACAATCAATAACCCTATGCGAGGCAGAGTCGAAGTAACAGGTACCATACGGGGTATGGCGGATGTGGCAGAGATCAAATCGGTGATCGAAAGTTTCAGACTCGAAGAGGGCGATACATTGGAAGTGGTGATCAAAGACTCGTTTTCGATGCCCTCCGCGCTGATCGGCTATCTGCTCAAAATCGCCGAGCAGCAAAAATGCAAGCTACAGGTCACCGTAGGCAATGAAATTCTCGCGGAACTTCTGGATGATCTGGGATTGAAATCACTTTTTCATCTGCATACCAAACAGTATGCACCTGCATAAAAAGATATGATCCGTATCATTTTTCAGGTGATACGGGCGTGATATAATAGTCTCTTTGGACCTTGAGGAGACGCAATGCAGAGACAACATGTCCTGATCACCGGTGCAAGTTCGGGAATGGGCAGAGTAAGTGCACTTTTTCTGGCTGACAAAGGTTTTCACATCTATGCCGCCAGCCGAACGCCGGAGAGACTCGAAGGGCTCCATCCCCATATCGTACCACTCAGGCTCGATATTACCGATCCGGATTCAGTCGCTGCGACGATAGACGCGATACCTCAGATAGAGATACTTATCAACAACGCCGGTTACGGGCTGGTCAGCAGCGTCGAAGAGCTGGAAGAGGCGCAGATGTATGCACAGTTTGAAGTCAACCTCTTCGGTCTGCTGCGTGTCTCCAGAGCGGTGATCCCCGGGATGCGCGCACAAAAGAGAGGTGTGATCATCAATATCAGCTCCTTTCTGGGCAAGATCGGTCTGCCGTTGCTGACACTCTACAACGCTTCGAAATATGCCGTGGAAGGCGTCACCGACTCCCTTCGCTATGAACTACATGATTTCAACATCCGGGTGCACTCCATCTTGCCGGGTTTTTTCGATACGAACTTTGCCAGAGACAATCTGGTAGTCAATGAGAAGAGTTTTTATGAAAACTCTCCCTATCGAAAATTTGCCGAAGAACTCGCACCCCGGATTGTGCATCAGATCAATCATGGCAATGATCCGCTCTGGGTTGCCGAAACGATTTACAAAATCATCGAAGATCCACACTCTCCGGCACGTATCACTGCCGGTGAAAAAGCACGCAAATTCATTCCGATGCGCAGAGAGCTCAGTGATGAAGATTTCGAAAGGCGTGTCAGAGAGTATTACAACCTTGGATAGCCTCTTTTTCAATATCAACGAACGACGTTACCGGCGTGAATCGCATGCCGATCATATCCGTGTCGATATCTCCAACGGTATACTCTTTATCGAGGCGAAAGAGCCGTTTCGTTTTTGCCTGAAAAATCTCGACCGTATGGTGATCCTCTCCCATACGAAAAGCGGTACGCTGCATCTTTCCGATCATCTTGGTCGAAAAGAGTATGCAGCGGAAGGTAGCACGATCTTCGCTTCCACACGTCAGGATATTACAATCGAGGGAAAAGGTGATATCTTCATCCTTTTCGTGGCCGATTTTTTTCTCAAGCGCTATCTCAGCACCGAAGCCGATGATCCGGTAGATTTCCTCTATCATGCCACACAGCAGGAGGTTTCGCTGACACGCCTGGATGTGAAACCCATCGATGCCCTGACACTCTGGCTCATCGATAAAATCACCAGAGAAGAGACGACCAGCATCCAGTGTGAACACGATGTGATCGAATTGATGATCCACCGTTTTGCGTTGCTGGATATCATCGACAAAAATCTCGACCCGGAAGAGAAAGAGATTGCCATGCGTGCCAAAAATATCCTGCTCAGCAATTTTGTCGATCCGCCTGTCATCCATCGGCTCGCACACCTCTGCGCGACCAATGAGAATAAACTCAAAAAGAGTTTCAAAAAAGTATACAAGACTACGATCCACAGCTATGTACAGAAACTCCGCCTCGAAGAAGCGAATCTGCTTTTGAAAGAGCAGAGACTCAGCATCAAAGAGGTAGCGCAGAGGGTAGGGTACAGACACCATGGACATTTCAGCAAGCTCTTCTTCGAGAATTTTGGGGTCTATCCGAAAGATCTGGGAAGAGCAAATCCAAAATAGCGATCACTATCTTCCCAAAAATCCCTTTTCTGATAAAATAAAATCCCGTTATTGCCTGAACTCTGTTGTGGATCCTCCCGAAATAGATTATAATTTTATCATCAGCATAAGGAGGTGTGCGATGGGACGGATTTCTAAGATCATACTTGGGACGGTGTTGTTTATTATACTGTTTTACGGGATACTGGCGCTTTTGCCTCCCAAAAAAATCACCTACATGGATGACCATACGCTGCGCGCGTATGCACTGAGTCACGGTCTTGCGCCGGTACCAGAGAGCAGGGCGGCTATCCTCAAAGCAACTTACAATCCGGACAATCCCGTTACCGATGCGAAAGTCGCTCTGGGGCAAAAACTCTTCTTCGATCCGATTCTCTCCCGTGATAACACGATCAGCTGCGCGAGCTGCCATATTCTCGAAGAGGGAGGAGACGACAACCTCCCCACGGCCATCGGATACCACGGCCGGGCAAACCCCAGACATCTCAACTCCCCGACCGTACTCAATGCCGCACTGGCGAAGAGAGAGTTTTGGGACGGACGTGCCAAAGATGTCGAAGAACAGGCAGGTGGTCCCATCCAGGCACCTTTTGAGATGAATCTCACGCCAAAAGAGGCAGAGGAGCGTATCCGAACCAATCCGGAGTACGCCAGGTCGTTCAAAGCGATATTTGAGGACGGCGTGACGTTTGCCAATATTCGCAAAGCGATCGGTGCCTACGAACGCACGCTGCTGACACGCGGGCCCTACGACCGCTTTCTGGAAGGGGATGACAACGCGATCAGTATTGCAGCCAAACGGGGAATGAATCTCTTTATTCAGAAAGGGTGCAAAGGGTGCCATACCGGTATGAGTGTGGGAGGCCAGAGTATTCAGCAGTTTCCACTGCGCCGCTCAGTGGGTGATCTGTTCAGAACCGAACCCTTTCCGTTTCCGAATACGGGAGGCTTTCTGGGAAAAGATGGTATGAAAAAGTTTCGTGTGCCGATCCTGCGCAATATCACTAAAACAGCACCCTATTTTCATAACGGGGCAGTCCAGGATCTCAAAGAGGCGATCCGCATCATGAGCCGTTATCAGATCGGTGTGGAGTTCACGCCGGAGCAGATAAGTGATGTTGAAGCCTTTTTCAAAACGCTGGAGGGTGATCTGGTGCCTTTCCGGCTGCAGCCAAAAGCCGGAGAGGATTTTCATGGGCGTGATCTCAGCGGAATGGATCTGCGCTTTCGTGATCTGCATGGCATCAACCTCAAAGGTGCCGACCTCTCAGATGCCGATCTCTTCGGCGCAAATCTCAGCGGTGCAAATCTGACAGGTGCCAAAGTATCGGGAGCGAATTTCACCTCTGCCGATCTGAGTTACGCCAGTCTCAGTTATGTCGATCTGCGTAATGTCGATTTGATTGAAGTGAAGCTGGAAGGGATCAATCTCGAACACGCCATTTGGCGTGACGGCAGAGAGTGTGCCAAAGGCTCTTTCGGAAAGTGCCTCTGATAGCTGAAATGTCTGCTAAATACCGTAAAACTTATGCGCCCATTCGGCCGCTTTGCGGCTGGGAATTTTGATGGTGGTGACCGTCCGGTTCAGATCATCGATGACGATGAGTTTGTCCCCTTCGATGCGCAGATGTTTCGCACCCCAGTCCTTCTCCAGATTGTCGAGGACATTGTAGACTTCGAGATTGGAGGGTTCGATCTTTTTTCCGGTTTGTGTATCGAGGATATAGAGACCGCTCATCTTCTTCTCTATCTTGTAGGGGATGTAGGGTTTGAGTTGAGAATAGAGTTGTTTGTCACGGCTTTCGGGTTGGCCATTGAGAAACGCAACCAGCGCGATTAGAAAAAATCCCAGCCCAAGTGCGATAGCCAGATATTTGCTGTACTTTTGCATGTAACTCCTTTATTGCCGGTACTTTATCGCATTTTTGGTAAAATCGAATTGATATAAGTCAAAAAAATAGTTGTACCCTTCAAGTATAATTTTGAAATCTTACATAACCAAAGGTTTATCATGTCTGAAGCATTGACCGCTGAACTGCTCTCTCTGATACAGAAAAAGTTTCCGCTGAATCCCCGTCCCTTTGAAACGATAGCAGAGGAGATGGGTGTCTCCGAAGAGGAAGTGATCGAGAGGTTACAGGCCGAAAAAGAGGCTTCTGTTATCCGCCAGATCTCTCCTATCTTCGATACCAAACGTCTGGGTTACAGCTCTTCACTGGTTGCATTTAAAGTACCCGAAGAGAAGATCGACGACACAGTGGCACTCATCAACTCCCATCCAGGTGTCTCGCACAACTATGAGAGAGACCATGACTTCAACATCTGGTTCACACTCGCCGTGGCACCGGACTCGAAGCTGGGTCTCGAAAAGACAGTGGAACTGCTGGCAGAAAAATCGGAGGCAGAGGATGCGATCATCCTGCCGACACTCAAAATGTTCAAGATTGCAGTCAAACTCAACACGAC
>JALWPY010000040.1 GCA_026994915.1 Campylobacterales bacterium | reverse complement strand
GACGCAGGAAATCGAGCCCGAGTCCCCGGCCGTCACTCGCCCCTTCGATGATTCCGGGGATATCCGCCATCACGAACGCCTGGTAGCTGTCGATCGCCACCACTCCGAGCTTGGGTGTGAGTGTCGGAATCTCGTAGTTGGCCACTGCGGGCGTTGCATTGGAAGCGGTGGAAATCAGTGTCGATTTGCCGACATTGGGGAAACCGACGAGCCCGACATCGGCGATCAGTTTCAATTCCAGTCGTACTTTGCGGCTCTCACCGGGAAGTCCCGGCTGCGCATAGGTCGGTCGCTGATTGGTGGAGCTGCGAAAGTGCCAGTTACCCAATCCACCTTTTCCGCCTTCGAGAAACTTCACTTTCTGACCATCTTCGGTCAGATCGAGCAGCACTTCACCACTGCTGCTGTCAATCACCTGTGTTCCGGGAGGAACGACAACGGTCAGGGATTCTCCCTTTTTGCCATATTTTTTTCGCCCTTCACCGGGCTTGCCGTTTTTGGCTTTGAGATGGTTTTTGCCGCGAAACGATGAGAGAGTATGGCTGTTTTTATCCACCTCAAACCAGACATCTCCGCCGCGACCGCCGTCACCACCATCGGGTCCGCCTTTGAGGACGAACTTCTCCTGACGAAACGAGACTGCGCCCGCACCGCCTTTTCCTGAACTGAGTGTCAGTTCTACATTGTCTATAAACACATTTTACCTTTATGATTTCACACTAAATTATATAAGATCTTGTTTTTCGCGGATTATAGCACAAAAAGTTCAGAAATGAAACACTATCGAAAGAAGGAACCCCTGCCGACAAGGAGTGTCAGTGTATCGACAGGGGCGTTTACATGAATAATTCTAACATATTTCTGTGTAGTATTTGTGTAGCGGTTACAGTTTCTGCAGGGTTCTTCGGTGTATGCGAATCGGTTCTGTGATTCCGGTATTTTTTTGATCGACCGTCACGACGACATCGATGATTGCAGTCAGATTCGATTCGGGTGTCGAAAGATTGTTGTCAAGGATATGATTACAGTTGACCAGGCCGCTTCCCATATACCAGAGCGTCACATTCATCTCATGTGTCGGTGTTGCCGCACTGGGATAGAGCATATCGATCTTTTCGATACAACTCTGGTGATTGTCGTGTCCCGAAACAGCCAGCAGAGAGTACTCCGTCGCACTTCTGGCCAGAAGCTCCGCCTGCTCTTTCAAAAACATGTCTGTCGTCGTTTTGACGGTGACACTCGAGAGTGAGATCATCATCGTCATCAGAAGCGAAACTGTCATCATAATGATGATCGCTGTAATCAGACTGAACCCTTTACGCATCAGAACACCGCCTTCTCTTTACAAAATCCAAACCCGATTCCGGTCTGGTTGCTATCCTGGATACAGAGTTTGATACGCACCGTATTTCCCGACTGCAGAAATTTAAAGCTGCTGACATGCTCGGCCACGATCGATTTGCTCCCATCAAGATACTTGTCACCGTACCACGGCTGATAGTTGTAGTAGAGTGTCAGGTTGAAATCGTTTGGCTTGTCACCTTCGGGCACCAGCGCGTAGGCACTCCAGCAGAGCCGATACTGTTCAATAAGAGTGGTGACCCTCTTCTGACTGAGGTTCTCATCAAATACCAAAACATCTTCTTCCGTCGGATCTTTGTGCACGATATGTGTATCGTTATGGTCGCTGAGATTGTCCCAGTCCCATCCAAACCCTTCAAATGTGCGTGACTCGATCTTTTTGAAGATAATGGCAGGATGTCTGACGGAGCCGCTGGTATCATTGATATCGATCTTGCCGTATGAGAGTGCCTTCATGGTATCGGCAGTATAGGAGAGTTGCGAGCCGGGTGTGACGAACTGCGTCGCATCGGTCGCAGGATTTCTCAAGTCGATCAGGCCGCTCCATCCGGGTATCGATACGGTACCGTTACTCTCACCCTGCAACGATTCGTAGTCGAAACCGATCCACTCCAGCATATCGTAGCTGGCATTGAGATCCTCCGAGTTGAGCCACTCGATATTGTTCGTATTCTTCTCACGTACGATCGCCGTCGATTTGACACGGTACTTGAGACGGTTGACGATACTCTCCAGTGCCAGCTCCGTTTTCTGCTCGAGTACATTGATATATTTGGAACGCATATAATTCTCATACATATGCGCGATGATGTTGGTACCGATCATCGCAACGATACCCAAAATCACGATCACCATGATGATTTCGAACAGTGTGAAACCCTTTTGCATGCCGTTTCCAGGCCTGTAATGATTCATGGCAACGCCCTCTCGAAAAGGTTGGTCTCCCCCAGATTACAAGAGAAGGTTCTGAAAAGAAAAGCAGGATAGGTAGGGCTGGTGACATTGAGTTCGACCATCTTGATGTTGGTACTGTTGGCATCGGAGATGCTGAACTTCGTTGAAGGGTCGAGTACGAAAAGAAGCTTGGTATCGTTGTAATCATAGCCAGTCGGCAAGCTATCGGAGATATAGTAGACATGGGTGGAGAGTTTCAGCTCTTTGTCGAGATAGTCATAGCGATCCGTCGCTGTCGTGGCACCCTGCCATGAGATATTGCTCTCGAGATTGTCAAAATCGTTGATATCGGTGATATTGGCATCAGCACCCGCTTTGGGATAGGTCACTGTCGCCATCATTTTACGACGAAGATCTCCAAAAACATGCCCGATACGCCGCTCTTCATAATAGGTGTCGTTGCGATCGAGTGCCTTGACACCGCCGGCGACGTCGAGTGCTCTGAGTCTGCCGTTGGTATTGTTCCCTTCACGCGCATTGTCGTCCCACTGGTAGCTGAGAATATTGCCCATCTTGGTACGTGCCGCAAGAATCGCTTCCTGCATCATCGAGTAGGTATCGTTTCTGTTTCCCTGCTCGAGCATCATCGGTACCGACATGACGGAGATCGCGATCACGACAATCGCCAGAACCAGTTCGATGAGGCCAATACCCTTACGCATGTGTGTCGATCCTTTGTGAGAAGTGCCCCTTTGGATCAGAAAAGGGACATGATATCTCTATATCGACATTTTTATCAGAAGTTTAGTACCGAAACTCTCCTGGGACTCTTTTTGTCACTGATATCGATGACCTTAAGCCCCTCTTTACCATCGGCGACAAATGCCCTCGTCTCGGGCGTGTTGATCGCCACACCTCTGGCAGTACCGTTGGTATCGAAACTCCCCAGACTTACGGGATGGTAGGGATCGCTGTTGTCGAGAATGCCAAGCCCCCTGTTTGCTTTGGCGAGATAGAGTCTTCTGAAGTCGGCAGAAGGGGCGATATCCCAGAGAAGACTGCCGTCATGTGCATCGTAAGTACCTGCCAGCTGCAGATCATTCGGATCACGGACATCGATACGTTTGATAGCACTTGTGAGTGTCGCCATATAGAGTGTCGCAGTGAGTCTCTCCGGCTCGATATCGCAGCTACTCCCCTCCAGTGCCAGCGCATCGAGTTCACGCAAGCGTGATGTTTTCGAGACCTCCAGCACCTCCAGACCATATTGAAAATTTGCCAGATAAATTTTGGTCGCATCGGCACTGAAGCGCAGATCGTAGACGGTGCCGTTCGTATCGTATCGGTCCAGATAACGTGGACTCGTCAGGCTGGAGAGATCGTAGAGTAAGACCCCCTGCGATGTACCGATTGCCACTCTGCGTCCATCATCAGAAACCGATACAGCAGTGGCGTTGTCATCATCGGTGGATATCGAAGCGATCAGTTTCGGCAGTACAGGATTGGTAACGTCGAGCAAAGAGACACCCTCCAGCCCGTTTGCGACAAAAAGCGTAGTGTCATGCAGCCACAGCGCATACGCTTTGTCGTCGGTCGGGTAGTTTTTCAAAATCTTCGGCGCAGATGTATCGGAGATATCGATGATATCGACCCCCTGATCGCCGAGGTTGACAAAGAGGGTCCGCTCATCGCCGCCAAGCACCACACTCTGCTTGATAAGTGTCAGATCGAGTGTGCGATCCGTCTCTTCATCGACCGCTTCAAGCAGTTTACAACCACTCAGTACAAACATGAGTGAGAATATCATCCAGAAGTGACAGAAAGGTTTGTATAGTACAGACATTTTTCCCCTTTTGAGACAATTTCCTGTAGTATACCATTCCCGCGGTTAACCACCCACAAGATAGACGCCAATTGCCGCCACAGGCAACAGATACGCCACTCTCTTTTCAAACACCGCCGCCAGAGAGAGCACAATATAGCCCGCCAGATACCACAGCGGTGTCCGAAAATGGTAGATTTCCGCTTTCTGATGCAACAGTTTCAGTACCATCCCGTCCAGCAGATCCCCCTGCCCGATCAGGTGCAAAAACATCTCCAGCGGATAGAATACGGCAAAGAGGATCGACAAAACGGGTGAGTAGAGCTGGTGCCATGAGAAGGTGGTAAAGAAATAGTGGACAATAGGGATCATGAGCAGGTAAACCCAGATATTGAGCAGTATGACGATTTGCCACGCTTTGAGGTGGGAGAAGTGGTGCAAAAAGAGATAGATGTAAAAGACACCCGCCACCGAAAACCAGAAGCCGATGGAGAAGAGAAACGACGGGAAAATTGCCAGTATCGTCAATACCGTGACAAAAAGCACCTCGAACGAGAGAATTTTGAAGTGTCGGTGAAAGAGGAAAAATCCGTACGCCAGCATCACAAACGAGCGCAGCAGAGAGGGGATGAAATCAAGCATCCAGAGATAGGCGAAGAGGGTTGCGAGAATCGCCATCGTCAGGTCAAAACGCATATTTCGCCAGGGAAAATAACGGTTTTGCAACCGATAGTAGGGATAGCGAAAGAGAAAATAGAGTATCGCAAACAACACTCCGAGATGAAATCCGCTGATGGCGATCAGGTGGGAGATACCCAGTTTTGCCACATCTTTGCGAAGCCCTTTTGAGATCGGTTCTCCCAGAAAAAGTGCTTCGAAGAGTTCTCTTGTCGTGTTGTTTTCATGTTGTGCCGCAATCGCTTCATGAAGCCACGCTTTGACACTCTTCTCATTCTCAAAAATACGCATATCGTAACTGGGCACGTAAAAAGTGTGCAGATAGTCGGCAAATGTGATCTTGTCGGTGATAATTCCCAGCCGAATTTTCCGCCCTTTGAGGTCGATCAGATCTTCATAGTTGGTGGTGTAAAAAACCGCACCGTTGTCTGATTTGAGCTTGAGTACCTGATAGATTTTGCCGTTTGGTTTCTGCTTTTGGTAGTGGTTCAGTACAACTGCACCGGTATGGTAAAATTTGTGTTTATGAAACTGCTGAAAATAGTGGTAACGAAGCAGCAGATGCCCCGCAAAGAGGAGCATCATGAAGAGCGTAAAAAGAAAAATCTCCTTTTTGCTCCTGAAAAGATCGAGCTTTTCCACTAGATGGGCGGCAACTCGATACTGGAATTGCGGGCATTTTCATCGGCATTTTCAAAGACAATCTCAACCGGGACATTCCCTTTGTCCACAAAACGGGTGAAACGCTTTTGAAAGACCAGGTGCGCCGTACCGATCGGACCGCTCCTGTTCTTGCCGATAATAATCTCCGCCTCCTCTTCCGCTTTTGCGACAAACTCACTCTTGTACTCTTTACCCTCCGCCTTTGCGCGTTTCTCTTTCTCTTTCTCTTCACGCATCTTGTAGACATCGTCACGATAGACGAACATGATGATATCCGCATCCTGCTCGATCGACCCCGACTCGCGAATATCACTCAGCATCGGACGTTTGTCATGACGACTCTCCAGTCCACGGTTGAGCTGGGAAAGAGCGATGATCGGCATCTGCAATTCCCTTGCCAGCAGCTTCAGCCCACGTGAAATCTCACTCACTTCCAGGTGACGATCCTTACCTCCGGTACCACTCATCAGCTGGAGATAATCGATAATCGCCAGCGATATTTCGGGATGCTGGGTCTTGATCTTACGCAGTTTGGATCGCAGCTGGTTGATGTTGATCAAACCGTCGTCATCGACAAAAAGCTTCTTCTGTGCCATCTCATCCGTCGCCCGGCTCAGATGCGACCACTCTTCATCGGTCAAATCCCCTACTTTGAGATTTTGCAGCGGGATAGAGGTCTTCGCACTCAACATCCTGAGCATCAACTCCTCCGCCGGCATCTCCAGAGAGAAGATTGCCACACCGCGCCCGTCATCGATCGCTTTTTGGGCGAGGTTGAGGGTAAAAGCGGTATTGTGTGTCACCGTCATATCTTCCAGCAGAAACAGGCTGTTTCCGTCGATCTCAAAGCCGTAGTAGTCATCAACTTTGTCATATTCCACTTTGATTCCGGTCTGATTCCAGCTGCGTTTGCCAAACCACGGCGCCGCTTTTTTGCGGGAAATCTTCACCGGTACACGGTCGATATCGCCAAATATCCGCACTCTGTACACGACACCTTCAAAACCAATCTTTTGGATCGTCGCTTTTTTCTTTTTCAAAGAGGTGCGAAACCCCAGCGAATCGGCAAGGAATTTAATCTGCTTCGCCAGCGATTTTGAACTCTGTGTAATCTCATAGCCGTTGCACTGTTTATCGTAGTGCCCGTCACTGTCGATCAGACCCGCCAGTAGTTCCAGCCTCTTTTGGGTGGAGTTGATCAGATACTCCCGTGGAATATGCTTGTTGTCGATCACACCCAGTTTACGCAGCTCTGCCTGGAGCGAAAAGCGCTCTTTATTACCGCCCTGCTTCGCATTGGTGATGCCGTACATCGGGCATTTACCATCCTCTTTCGATTTGACCAGTTTCAGATCAAGCCTTTTGGCAAACGCTTTCAAATATGCCATCACTTCATGATCTTCGGTGGCAATACGCACATCCGATTTTCGTCCGTCACCAAGCCACAGTCCGATAAAGTACGGCTCTATCGGCACCTCCTGCTCCATGAATTTGACCGGCACTTTGTAGCCTTTGTAATTGGACTTGAATTTACCCGACTTTTGCAGATACTCCCGTACAGAGATATTGAGCACATCGCCGTGTCTGTGTCTGCCTTCGTTTCGGCTACGTTTGAGGGAGAGGATATGCGATTCGTTCACTCTGTAATCGATTCCCTTATTCTGCCGAACCCAGTACATCTTTTCCCGTCCGCGTGCCAGTGAGAGCACTTTGCGCGGCGTGGAGTCATCACCCATCAGTAACTCACCGACACGGATATCTTCGACATTTTTCAGCGTACCGTCATACATGAGTACTTTCGTACCTTTTGCCAGACATTTACCCATCGCCGGTCGTGCCGCGATGATGATCAACTGCCCCTCACCAAATCCTGCGGTCAGTTCGTTCAATTCACGAAAACCGGTATCGACACCCGTAACGCCGTTGTTGCCGCGTTTCTTCATTTCATGAATGTGCTGGATCGTGGCAACGACCATCTCCGGGGCGTCCCGGAACTCTTTGGTCGAAGCATCCATCGAGATTTCGTAGAGCTCTTTCTGGACGATGTTGAGGATATCGTTGCTGGGCATATCTTCTTCGACGGTGACTTCACGGATTTTCGAGGTGAGTTTGACCAGTTCGCGCTTGATCGCTTTCTCTTTGATCTCTTCGACGTATGCCGTAAGGTTCGAGATAGGGTTCGCGGAGATGATTTCGATGAAAACATCTTCGTTATAGCGTTTCTTCTGCAACAGTTTCTTTTTGAGAAACTCTTCGTCTATGGGCTGCTCTTCGCGGTCGAGCTCCTCCATACACTGGAAA
>JALWPY010000039.1 GCA_026994915.1 Campylobacterales bacterium | reverse complement strand
TAGATAGGTGTGCAGCGAGTGGTATTCGGTTTTGGTCAGAAAACGACTTTTCCCCGGCGGGATGTCGAGGCTGATACCGCCGAACTCCACACGTTTGAGGTCCATCACATCGGCGTCGAAATAGCCGAAAAAGCGTCGCAGTTCCCGGTTCTTGCCTTCGTTGATGGCGACTTTGAGCTTGGTGTAGCCGCCGCTCTCTTTCTGGATTTTGTACCATAAAAACGGGGCAAAATCCATCGAAACGATCTCCGATTTGGGATGAGCGCCTTTGGTGGCAACATCGGCGTGAAGTCCTCTTTTCATCGCCTCTTCCATCGCTTCGGTGACGCTGCCTTTGATCTTGAGGTAGTAGACCCGTTCGAGATCGCTGGTCATGAGTGCCGTGGCGACATCGGGTGCGTCGGTGAGGAGTACGAGCCCTTCACTGGCGTAGTCGAGCCGACCGATCGGGATGAAGTGGTGATAGCGTTTGGAGAGATTGTCGTAGATAGTCTTGCGTCCGCGGTCATCTTTTTTGGTGACGAGTTCCCCTTTTTGTTTGTTGTAAACGAGTACGGTGAACTCATTTTTGGGATGCACAAAGCGCCCCTTGAGGTAGACTTTGTCACCTTTCTGAACGCGGGTGGAGAGGTCTGTGACCACTTTGCCCTTGATCTTGACATGTCCGTTTTTGATCAGCTCGTCCGCTTCACGGCGAGAGTATTTGGTGTTGTGAGAGAGGTATTTGTTTAAACGCATATTTTCCATAAACGGGAGTGTAGCATGTTTGTCTCCGTATGTAAAGATCTGTGGGACAGATCTGTCAGGCGCGCCCCTCCAGATGCTCTCTGGCAACCAGTCTGCCCAGCTCGATCATCTCGTACGCCCTGTTAAATTCGTAAAAGCCGCATGCATCTTTGGAAATACCGATCAGCATGTCGGGCGCATACCCTGCCATCTTGCACTCCTGGACACTGTTTTGCATGACATCGAGGGTGCGTCCGATGATATCGAACATATCCATCTCTTCGAAGTTATGCTTGCGCTCTCTGGCAAAGAGTTGCTCCGCTTTCTGTTTCATTTCGAGGATCAGACTCTCCATACCACTGACCTTCTCCTGCTCTTTCGGTGGGATGGGGATGTTGTAGGTTTTGGTGGTATTCGCGCTCAGGCTCACGGCGATCGTCATGTCAGTATCATCGGCGACGGTCGGTGCGATGGGCAGCGGATTGAGGACGCCGCCGTCTACGAGGTGGCGGTTGCCGATCTTTTTTGGTGTGAAGATCGTGGGAATGGCGATGGAGGCGCGGATCGCATCGATCACTTTGCCCTTCTGGAGCCACACCTCTTTCTGCTTCAGCAGGTCGGTCGCCACGGCGGTGAAAGGGATCGGTAGATCTTCGACTCTGCGCGCACCCACCATCTCTTCGATGACACCAAAAACTTTCTCTCCCTCGATGATCCCCGTTGTGGTAAACGAGAAATCGACCAGTTTGGCCACATCGAAGAGATCGAGTCCCAGTACCCACTCTTTGTAATCCTGCAGGGCATCGCATGCATAGAGCCCTCCGACCAGCGCACCCATCGACGATCCCGAGATCGAACCGATCGTATAGCCGTGCGCCAGAAGCTCCTCGATCACGCCGATATGCGCATATCCGCGTGCACCGCCGCTGCCCAGTACCAGAGAGACGCTTTTTCCTTTTTTCACTGCCGATCCTTTCCTGATGCTATTTTAACAACTGTTTTATCTTATCATGCTTGGCTAAATCACTGAAAAAGAGTCTTTATGAAACAGAGCGTTTTGATCACCGGCGGCAACAAAGGCATAGGACTGGTACTGACAAAAATGTTTTTGGCGTCCGATCATGAAGTCATCGTCATCGCCAGAGATTTTGATGGATTTGTCTATGCAGATCGGGTGACTTGCATCCAGCATGATT
>JALWPY010000038.1 GCA_026994915.1 Campylobacterales bacterium | reverse complement strand
TTCAGGAAGTGTTGTCACTGAAGGGTGCTTCGAAGATCGAAGAGCTTGAAGATCTGATGTGTGAATACATAGGGTGTAAATATGCCGTGGCGACGAGCAGCTGGAGCGGTGCGATGCATCTGAGTATGTTTGCACTGGAGCTCAAGCGCGGTGACAAAATCCTCTGCTCGGTCAATGCCCATCCAGCCGTTCCAGAGGCGGTCAGACACTTCGATGCGGAACCGATCTTTGTCGATGTCGAGCGTGACAGTTTCAACATAGACCCTGCCAAACTCAAACTGGCACTGGAGAAGCACTACCACAAAAAGCTCAAAGCGGTCATCGTCTCACATGTGGGCGGTCAGAGTGCCGATCTGGATGCGATCTATGCCATCGCCGATGAGTATGGCATCAAAGTGATCGATGACGCTTCGATGGCACTGGGATCGACCTATAAAGGCAAAAAGATCGGTACGACGGGATCGATCATCACGACGTTCGGTTTCAGTTCCCGCATGAAGAGTTCTATCGCCAATGCCGGTGTCATCGTCACAGATGATGAAGCGATCTATGAACGCGCCAAACTGATCCGCCATCATGCGATCGAAGCAAAAGAGTGGGACAAGTACGGCAATATCGGCTATGTCTACGATGTGGTAGATATCGGAATCGGATATGAGACGAGTGAGCTCGACAGCGCCTTTTGTATCGCACAGTTGCAAAAAGCGGATGAACAGATTGAGAGACGTAAAGAGATCGCCGCTATCTACGACAGTGAACTTGCCGGTGTCGCGCATATCTCTCTGCCGGTGAAAGTACGCGAACATACCTACAGCCTCTATATTATCAAGATAGACAAAAACCGTGATGATTTCGCCAGAGCGCTGAAGGAGCGTGGCATCTATACCGGGCTGCACTTCGTGCCGCTGCATCTGCTGACCTACTACAAGCAGAAGTATTCACTCCGTGTCAACGACTATCCGACGGCACTGACCAACTATCAGCAGATCCTCTCCCTGCCGTGTTATACGGGGCTTGCAGATGAGGATGTGCTCTATATCTGTGCACAGATCAAAGAAGTGGCGGCCAGTCGAGGGTGAAACATCGTCTCTATTTCTGGGTGGAGAGGTATCTCTTCCACCCTGACACTTTTCAGAAGTTTCTTTCTCTCCTGCTTTATCCCCTTTCTCTGCTCTACTGTACCTATGTCGTGCTCAAAAGAAAATTCAGTACACCGAAATCGTATGGTATCCCTGTCATCAGCGTCGGCAATCTGATCGTCGGCGGCAGCGGTAAAACCCCCTTTACGATCGCTCTGGCAAAAGAGCTCAGAGGGGTGGCGATCGTACTGCGCGGGTACGGGCGTAACTCCAGCGGACTCATCGTCGTGAGTCAGAACGGTGTGGTTATGTGCGATGTCGAGCGCAGTGGTGACGAAGCGATGCTGCTGGCCAAATCACTGCCGCATGCCAGTGTGATTGTGAGTGAAGATCGTGTTGCAGGGATCTATAAAGCGAAGGAGATGGGAGCCAAAACGGTGATCCTCGATGACGGCTTCTCCAAAGCGGGGATCAAAAAGTTCGATATTTTGCTCAAACCCTCCATCGTCTTTGAAAACAGCTTCTGCCTCCCTTCCGGACCGTTTCGTGAACCCCCTTCCTACTACAAAAAAGCGGATCTTGTCGCTGTTGAAAATGTCGACTTCACTCGGGAAGTACATATCGAAAACAGGAGTGACCGTATGGTGCTGGTGACGGCGATCTCCAAGCCGGAACGGCTGGAGAAGTTCGTCTCTCCCTTTATCGAGCGGGTCTTTTTTCCCGATCACTACCGGTTTCAGGAGCGTGAACTTGCCAAGATCCTGCGCGAATACAATGCCGACTCGATTTTGACGACGCAAAAAGATGCCGTCAAGATGGAAAAGTTCCGCGTTGATCTCTCGGTGCTGGTACTGGA
>JALWPY010000037.1 GCA_026994915.1 Campylobacterales bacterium | reverse complement strand
AAGCGAGTGCGGCACCGGAGATCCCTGCTCCGACGATGAGCACTTCATAGTGATTGTTTTTCATGGAAAGCCTTCATTAAATATAGTTTTATTATAGTGGAAATTGATAAAAAGGTGTCTGAAAAATGTCGGAGAAGAACCCGAAAAAGAGTCATGCTCTTTTTGGGTGAAAAGATTATTTCAAGGCTTCGAGTCTTGCGATACGCTGCTCCGTACTCGGGTGGGTGGAGAAGAGCTGCTGCATGGAGAAGTCATGTCCTGTAAAGGGGTTGATGATGAACATATGGGCTGTCTGAGGGTCCGCTTCGGGCATGCTGATGCCTCTGGCATAGTTGTCCAGCTTTCGGATCCCGGACTGCAGCCACTCGGGGTGTCCTGTCATCTTCGCTGCCCCTTCGTCCGCCATATATTCGCGGTTTCTGCTCACCGTCATCTGTATGACCGTGGCAGCCAGAGGCATGATGAACATCAGTGCCAGAGTCACAAAGAGGTTGGGTCTGTCCCGATCTCCGCCGCCGAAGAACATACCGAACTGCGCCAGCATGGCAATGGCTCCGGCAATGGTCGCCGTGACGGTACCTATGAGCATGTCGTAGTGTTTGATGTGACTCAGTTCATGGGCGATGACCGCTTCCACCTCTTGGGCATCAAGCAGCTCGAGCAGCCCCTCCGTGACGGCCACGGCTGCATGTTCATAGTCACGCCCCGTAGCAAAGGCATTGGGCTGTGCCTCATGGATGATGTAGAGTGCCGGCATCGGCAGGCCGGCACGCTGTGTCAGTCTGTGAACAATGTTGTAAAGCTCCGGTTCGGAGTGTGCATCCACGGGCTGTGCATTGTAGTGTTTCAGTACCTGCTGGTCACTGTAGTAGTAGGCATAAAAGTTCATCCCTGCCGCGGCAACAAAGGCGATGACCATCCCGCTCTGCCCCGCGATCATGTTACCAAACCAGATAAAGAGTAGTGTGAGCCCTGTCATGAGGGCATAGGTTTTGAACTGTTCCATGAAATATCCTTAAATATGTATATATAAATTAAGATAAATCATAGTCAAATTGCGTAAATAGAAGGTAAATATTGGAAAGATTCTTCATTTACGAGCGTGTTTCATGCCACATCATTCCGCAGCAAATCGTAACAGCAGAGGTTAAAAAATATCGAATTGAGCGCTTTGTTTTTCGTAAGCCTGGGAAGCATGTTATACTTGAGACATGAAAAAGCATATGAAACTCTTTTTATTACTGTTCTCTTTCTCCTTTATCAGCATGGGTACGCTGATGGCAGCGGCATCCGTTCAGGATATTGCCGTGGAGTATCTCTGTGAAAGTGACAAACTGGATACGGAAGAGAAGAGTAAAGATGTCAAGTTGGATCTCTATGCAGATCAGAGCTTCAATGCTGTTCAGCGCTCTTCCCTTAAACATATGCGATCCAGGCATCGTCATATCGGTGACAGATACTTCGCCGCCCCCTTCAAACCTCCCCGATCATAACGCTTCACTCAATTTTATAGAGAGTATCCGGCGCATAACGTATTTCAACGATGCTCTCTGCCACTTGCTTTGATTCCCGTCAGGGTCTCTTCGTAAAAAGAATAGTAAGAAGGATGATGACATGAAAAAAATAAGTGACTATATGTATGGTAATCGTAAATATCAGGAGAGTTATGTCAAGGAGAACAATCATAAACTGATCGAGTTGTCGGAAAAGGGGCAGCAGCCCAAAGCACTCTTCATCGGCTGTGTCGATTCACGCATGCTGCCCAACCTCATCACCGATACAGGTCCCGGTGACATGCTCGTGGTACGCAATGTCGGTAATTTCGTGACCCCCTACAGTGAAGATCAGGCGGAACATTCAGTCTCTTCTGCCCTGGAGTTTGCCGTCAAGGTATTGAAAGTGGAAGAGATCATCGTATGCGGACACACGCAGTGTGGTGCCATCTATACGAT
>JALWPY010000036.1 GCA_026994915.1 Campylobacterales bacterium | reverse complement strand
ATGTCAAAGATCATGAAGCCATTACCGAAGTGACCATCAAAGACCGTACAGAACAGGTACCTTTCAAAATCACACTCACACCATCACAACCGAAACCGCACCTGAAACTCGAAGGGAAAATCAGCCGTAAAGCATTCGGTCTGACATGGGGCAAAGCGGTGGAAACCGGAGGTCTTGTGGTAGGCGATGAAGTGAAAATTGTGATCGATTTAAAATAGTTTTCCGATTTTACGAAACCCATACCAGTAAAGCACACTTCCCAGTACCAGCACCCCGGTAAAATAGGGCCACAGATCGATAAATGCCGTTCCCCTGAAAAAGATACTCTCACACCCTTCGATATAGTAACGAAGCGGCGATATGAGGGAGAGTGTCTGCAATGCCGGATGCATTGCATAAACCGGTGTCCAGGCACCGCTGAGGAAAATCAGCGGCATCATGATAAGCATGGAGAGCTGCGCTACCTGCATAATATTTTTGGAGACAGCCGCCACAAACAGACCGATCCCCGCACTCGTAAAGCTGTACAGAAACGTCAGCAGTACAAAAGCCCAGAAAGAGCCGTTGAGCGGTATATCAAACGCACCCAGCAACACAAATCCGACGCAAATCACCGTACCCGCGACAATAATCAACACCTGTGAAAAACTCTTTGCCAGTATGGTCACTCTCGCATCGACCGGCATCAAAAGCATAATATCCCACGTCCCCTCCTCTTTCTCCCGCACGAAAACCATCGCAGGCAAGAGTATAGCAAGCATTGTAATCACCGATAACATTTCACTCAACGCCATAAAAGTATGGTTGTCTGCATTTTGGTTGAAGAGTTTGTGCGACTTGAGCTCAACAGGAAAATTGAGATGGGTAAACGAGAGGACAATATTTTGCAGATAACTGAGTGTCGTAAAACTCTGTGACGCCGCCGTGGCATCGAGCAGTACATTGAGCTGTGCATTTTCACCCCGTTCATACGCTTTCTCAAAATCACTCTCAAAGACGATACCGACCAGAATCTTTTTGTCAAAAGTCGCATCACTCAGCGCTTTTTCGGAGAGAAAACGCTTTGGCGGCAAAAACTCCGGCTCATGAAGATGGGAAAGAATCTTTTGGCTGATACCGCCACCGCTGTAATCCACATACCCCACACTAACATTGCGCGGTTTGATCTGCATCCCCTCCCCGGCGATATAGACATCCATCGTAAAGGAGTAAAGCACGACCGCCAGCAATCCCCATGAACGCAGAAAACTGATCAACTCTTTGGCGACAATCGTCCAGAAAATACGCATCATCGCAACTCCTTCTTCAAAAAGAGTGTCCCCAGTCCAAGCAGCGTCACCGCATAGAGTATTAAAATTCCCAGATAGAGGAGAATCTTCCCGGATGCCAGCCCCTCACCGATCAAAAAAGCGTCATAGAGTATATGGTTGTAGTACATCACAGGAAAGAGATGTGCTTCGACATAAGAGGCTTTATCCATCGCCGAAATAGGCAGGATAATTCCCGAATAGAGAAACCCCGGCAAAAGTGTCACAATCACCGTCAGTACCACAGCGGCAATCTGGGAACGGGTGATGATCGAAATCAACATACCGATACCGATACTGATAAAAATATAGAGTTCACTCGCCAGCCAGTAGAGTCCGAAACTGCCGCGAAACGGCACTTCAAACAGATAAGTCGCCCATAAAAAGAGAATAAATATATTGACCGAGTGCAGCAAAAAGGCGGGCGCGAGTTTGGCGATGAGGAACTCTTTTTTTCGAACAGCAGAAGCGTAAAAGTTGAAAATCGTTCCCTTCTCCTTCTCTTTGACAATCAAAAGCGCCGATAAAATCGCCGGTGCCACCAGCAACACCAGCCGCCCGCAAATTCTACCCGAACCCCCAAGGCTGCCAGCCAGCCGTTATAACCTCACAACCTTAGGCTCTTCACACCTGCGAAATCTCTCTCCGATT
>JALWPY010000035.1 GCA_026994915.1 Campylobacterales bacterium | reverse complement strand
TGATGAGACCGTCACCGAAAGCTACGAAATCAACTTTCATGAAGACGTTATCGACTTTCTGCCGATGATCGAAACGATCCTTCATGAACCAAACCCGCGCATCGCCGTATCGAAGTTTTTCAACACTCTCGTCGAAATCGTCGTGCAGATCAGCGAACCATACAACCTGCCCGTTGTCCTCAGCGGCGGTGTCTTTCAAAACCGCACCCTGCTGGGACTGCTCTTAAAAAGACTCCCAAATGCCCTCATCCCCAACGAGGTACCGCCGAATGATGGAGGCATTGCGCTGGGGCAGGTGGTCTCTCTTCTGGGCAGCAACTCATAAATTTCCCCGTTTAACACAACCCTAACACAAATAAGAGTAAAATATGAATAATCATTCACTTTTAACGGCGGTAGATTATGGAACTTTCACTTGCGGTGATATTTTGGTATGGTATTTTGCATGCGTTCGGACCGGATCATCTGACAGCGATTGCTGATTTTTCAATCGGTAAAGAGAAACGCAAAACGCTGCTGATCACGATGCTCTTTGCGATCGGGCACGGGCTGAGCCTCTTTGTATTTGCAAAGATTCTCGAGAGTGTGGAGATCAGCCCGGAGATTCTGGCATACGGCGATTTGATCAGTGCGTCGGTGATTATCGGGATGGGGATCTATCTGCTCTTTATGGTCTTTACCGATCGGATTCATCTGAAAAAGCACCTTCATGAAGGGGTAGAGCATGTGCATATCTGGTTTGGTAAGTCACATGAGCACGACAATGTGGAGAGTGCTTCGTCGTTTACGATGGGGCTTTTGATGGGTATCGGCGGGGTGCGCGGGATGTTGGTAACACTGGGTGCGGTACACGGCGGGCATGTCGATTTGACGCTGGTAGCCGCTTTTACGGCGGGTGTGATGCTGGTATTTCTGGCGTTCGGATTTGTCATCCTTTATATCAACGAACACCTTCTGGACAATATCAAAAATGTCAAACGTACGTTCGCCGCGGCGGGAATTGTCTCGCTGGTGGTAGGAACTAATATACTTTTAGGATAGGAGCGTAAATATATGTGTAAAGATTGCGGTTGTTCCGTTACGGGACATGAACACTCTCACGACCATGACCACAGTCATGAACATCAGAAAGCACACGAACATCTGCACCACAATCCGCAGCTGAACGATGCAAAAACCATCTCTGTCATTCAGAAGATTCTGGACAAAAACGATCATGAAGCCGAACACAACCGCGCCCATCTGGACAAAGCGGGCGTACTTGGAATTAACCTCATGAGTAGTCCCGGAAGCGGCAAAACGACGCTGCTGGAGTATCTGGCGGATGTGGCGGATTTCAAATTCGGTGTGGTAGAGGGGGATCTGGAGACCAACAAAGATGCCGACCGCCTCAAAGCCAAAGGCGTCCCCGCACAGCAGATACAGACCGGAAGCGCGTGCCATCTGGATGCTTTCATGGTGCACAAAGGGCTTCATGATATACCCCTTGATGAGATCGACGTGCTCTTTGTCGAAAATGTCGGAAACCTCGTCTGCCCCGCCAGTTACGATGTCGGAACACACCTGAATATCGTCCTCGTCTCCGTACCAGAAGGCGAAGACAAGATCGCCAAATACCCGGTGATGTTCCGCCAGGCAGATCTGGTGCTCATCACCAAAACCGACCTGCTGCCGTACTTCAAATATGACATCGAAGCCGAAAAAGCACAGGCACGCAAAATCAAACCCAATGTAGACATTCTCGAAGTCAACATCAACGACATCGAAAGCATCAAACGTGTCGCAGAATGGATCAAGTTCAAGATGGGGATGCGCTGATGTGCCTTTCGATTCCGAGCAAGGTTGTGGAGATCAGTGAAGATAAGACAATGTGCACGGTCGATACGATGGGTGTGCGGCGTGAGGCGAATTTGATGATGATGGCGGATGATGAGGTGCAGGTGGGAGATTATGTGTTGCTGCATATCGGGTTTGTCATGAACAAGATCGACGAGGAAGAGGCGCTGAAGTCGATCGAGACCTATAAAGAGATCCTCGAAGTGATGGACGAAGAGGAGCGGTGGCGGACGATTCTGGAGGATGACCACTGTGAAAATCGGGGCTTGAATGGCGCTTGAGCTAAAAAACCTCTACGACGATTTTCGTGACGGTGAAACGATCCGGGCGTATGCGAAGATCATCGCCGAAGATGCCGCGAAGCTGGATCGGTCGATCAATATCATGGAGGTGTGCGGCGGGCATACGCATACGATCATGAAGTACGGTTTGCCGCAATTGATGCCTGACAATATCGATTTCATCCACGGTCCAGGGTGTCCGGTCTGTATCATGCCCAAAGAGCGGATCGATCATGCTTATATCCTGGCGATGCAGGAGGATGTGATCCTCGTCACGCTTGGCGATATGATCAAAGTACCCGGCTCCAACGGCTCTTTGCAGCAGGCAAGGAGCAAGGGGGCGGATGTGCGGTTTGTCTATTCGCCGATGGAGTGTATGAAGATTGCCGCGGAGAATCCCGATAAAAAGGTGGTCTTCTTTGCGATCGGTTTTGAGACGACGACGCCGATGACTGCCGTGCTGCTCGATCAGGTGATCAAACGTAAAATCCCCAATATCCTATTTCACATCAACCATGTTACCGTTCCCGAAGTGATGAAGGAGCTGATCGACAGCCGTGACGTACATATAGATAGCTACAATAACCGTATCGACGCTTTTCTGGGACCAAGCCACGTCAGCGTCATTGCCGGTAGCAAGATTTACGAAGAATTTCCCAGAGATTATGGACGACCGGTTGTTGTCAGCGGTTTTGAGCCGGTGGATGTGATGGAGGGGATCAGCATGATCGTCAAGCAGTTTGTCGAGGGGCGGTGCGAGCTGGAGATACAGTACAAACGCGTCGTGACACATGAAGGAAATCTCAACGCACAGAAGCTGATTAAGACCTATTTTGACAAAGTCGATCTCTTCAAATGGCGCGGGCTGGGCAACATCCCTAAAAGTGGGCTCAAACTCAAGCCGGAGTTTTCGGCGTATGACGCGGAGGTGCACTATAAAGAGATTCTCCCTATCAAAGAGATCGAAGATCACAAGCTCTGCATCTGCGGTGACATCCTGCGAGGCATGGCAAAACCGCCCGAGTGTACGATCTTCGGCACGGCGTGCAAACCGACCAGCCCGGTGGGTTCATGTATGGTCAGCAGCGAGGGTGCCTGCGCGGCGTATTATAAATATGGCAATCTGCTCTGAAATCTGCTATAATTATCCTATATGAATATAGGAGATAGATATGGTAGAGCTTTCGATTTCGGATATTTCCAAAAAACCCTCACTATTGGATGAGTTGAATGATGTTGCGAAGATCGTCAATAAAAAGACAGGCGAAGCGAAGGGCATCTTTATACCGATGGAGGAGAGTGAACTTTTCAAAAATTTGATTAAGGAGATCGAGTATCGCAAGTGGCTGGAACGGAACAAGGGGCTTGCTGAGGGCATGGACGATCCGCATCTGTTTGATGAGATCATTGCTGAGATTGGAGAGAAGCTGTGATTCGTCAGGGAGAAATCTATCTGGTCAATTTCGGCAAGAAATACAACAGTGAACTGGGCAAAGTTCGTCCGGCGGTGATCATCCAAAACAACTTTTTAAACAAGTTTGTACAGGAGAGTACCTTCAAAAATGTACTGGTTATTCCCCTCACGACGCGTGATATAGAGACCGAGTATAAAGTTTCTATCCGAAAGAGAGACAAACTTTTGCAGGATAGTTATATCATCACCAATTGGATTTGCGCACTGGATTTGACGCACATTTTGACAGATAAAGGTGTTTTGACAAAATTGACGGAAAATGAGCTGCAGATGCTCAAAAAACGTATCTGCGCACTCATGTAAAGGAGCAATGTGAACAAAACCATCACGATCGCCCACGGTAACGGCGGGGCGGAGAATCATGAACTGATCAGCAAAATATTTTACAAACATTTCAAAAACGAGGTACTGGAGCGAAGCGAAGATGCGGCGTTGCTGGAGCTGGGCGGTAAAACGGCGATGACGACCGACAGTTTTACCGTATCGCCCCTCTTTTTTCCCGGCGGGGATATCGGCAAGCTGGCGGTGTGCGGTACCTGCAACGATCTTGCGATGATGGGTGCGAAGCCGAAGTTTTTGACCTGTTCGGTCATTATTGAAGAGGGGTTTGGGGCAAGAGATCTTGAAAAAATCGTGCGTAGCATGAAAAAAGAGCTTGCCGTCAACGGTGCCGTGATTGTCAGCGGTGATACGAAAGTAGTTCCCAGGGGCAGCGTCGATCAACTCTTTATCAATACGACCGGTATCGGCGAGATGATTTACGAGGGCATCTCCGCGCACAATCTTCAAGAGGGAATGGCGATACTGGTCAGTCGCGATGTCGGGGCGCACGGTGCGACGATTTTTGCGGCACGTGAGGGGATCGCTTTGGAGAGTACACTGGAGACTGATTGCACCTCGCTTTACCCGGAAGTAGAGGCGCTGATCGATGCAGGAGTGCATATTGCCGCGATGCGTGATGCGACACGTGGCGGTGTGGCGGCGGTGCTGAACGAGTGGGCAAGTGCATCGGATGTTTGTATTGAGATCGAGGAGGAGAAGATACCGGTGCAGGAGCAGGTACAGGGTATTTGTGAGCTGCTCGGGTTTGAAGCGGCGATGCTGGCGAACGAGGTACTTTTTTGGCGGCAGTAGCCGCGGAAGATGCCGACAAAGCTTTGGGAGTGATGCGAAGCGTTCATGAAACTGCGGAAATTATCGGTACCGTCACCACCGCACACCCCGGGCGTGTGATCCTCAACTCTTCTTGGGGAACCAAACGCTTTTTGGATTTGCCAAGCGGAGAGCTGTTGCCACGTATTTGCTAAAGTTTGACATAATTTGCTATAATATCTGACATATGTTTGACAAAGGAGTCGCTATGAGCAAAATTTACGGTAGCCGGGATATTACCAGAAATCCCTCTTTACTTCGTATTGAACCAAATGAAACTGTCATCATTGAGGATAAAAAAGCCCATAAACAGTTGGGTGTGTATATAGGCAATGAATTGGCGGAGAAATTTTTTGCGTATCTGGAGAAAGAACAACTTTTAGAGAGCGCCAAAAAGATTCGCGAAAGTGCGATAGAGGAAGCAAAAGCGCTGGAAGGGACTTTGGAAGATGGCTTATAAACGCGGCGATATCGTTTTGGTCAATTTCAATCCGCAAAAAAGAGCGGCAGAAATAGGCAAAGTGCGACCGGCTATTATCGTTTCCGATACAGAGTTGAATGAAGTACTTGACCTGATCAGTGTCGTAGCCCTGACAACCAACCGTATCGATGATGCTTTGCCGTTGCGTATCAGGATTGGCAAACGGGATCTGTTGAAAGAGGATAGCGATGCGATGATAGAGCAACTTCGATCGGTTTCCAAAGATAGAATCGGTCAAAAGATCGCTACACTTCATGATGAAGAGATGGAATTGGTTGCGTATGGCATAAAAAAGATGTTGAACCTGTATAAATGACCATCCTTCTTCTCTGTACTACTTTTAACTCTCTCACCCAAGCGGTTTATGTCCGACTAAAAGATATGGGGCATCAAGTACAGGTGCTTTACGCAGTCGATATCGAAAAGATTCCCGATTTTACTTTCGATCTGATTCTCGCCCCTTTTTTGAAAACTTATCTACCTGAAACAATCTGGAAAAACTATCCGACTTTTATTTTTCACCCGGGTCCGAGGGGTGATCGCGGTCCAAACGGTGTGGAGCACGGGCTGGAGCATGCGCGGTGGGGCGGTGTCTGGCTGAAAGCGAATGAAACGTACGACGGCGGGGGTATTTACGCGGAGGTGACATTTGCGGTGCGGGATACTTACAAAGCCTCACTCTATCGGCAGGAGATCACCAAAGCGGCAGTTTTGGGGCTGGAGCAACTCTTTGCAAATATTGCGAACAATCGATCTGTGCCGCAACTGTTGCAGCCGCTTCATGAACGCTTTACGCAGGAAAAACGACAAATCGACTGGCTTTATGACACGACCGATACGATTTTGAAAAAGGTTCATCAGGCAGATTCATTTCCGGGGGTCAGAGATGAGATTTTGGGTGTATCGTGCTATCTTTTCGGCGGCTGGAGAGAGGAGAAATTCAAAGGAAAGCCCAAAGAGATTCTGGCAAAGCGCGACGGGGCGATCTGTATGGGGACGGTGGACGGTGCGGTCTGGATCAGTCATCTCAAAGAGCCGGGTGGTTTCAAGCTTCCCGCCACTTACGTGCTCAAAGAGCGTCTCAAAGGGGTCAAAGAGGACCGTTTGCCGCTACTATTCGACAAGTCGTACGCCACCTTTTACGAGACGAGTGTCGAGATACGCGATGAAGTGGCATATCTCTGTTTTAATTTTCACAATGGGGCGATGAGTACGGCGCAGTGTATCCGGCTCAAATATGCGGTCGAGTATCTCAAAGAGCGTTGCAAGGTGCTGGTACTGGTGGGTGGAATGGACTTTTTCAGCAACGGGATTCATCTCAATATCCTCGAAGATAGTGAAAAACAGGGAGAGGACGGCTGGGCGAATATCAACGCCATGAACGATCTGATCCGATCGATCCTCTTTGCCGATGAGATCGTCACGGTGGCAAGTCTGGCACGAAATGCCGGTGCGGGCGGGGTCTTTCTGGCACTGGCGTGCGATTTTGTCGTGGCAAGAGAGAGTGTGGTGCTAAACCCGCACTACAAAACACTGGGACTTACCGGAAGCGAATACCACACCTACACCCTGCCCAAAAGAGTAGGCGAAGAAAAGGCATACGAACTTCTGGAAGCCTGCCTGCCGATATCGGCAACCGAAGCGCAAAAGATCGGAATGGTGGATGCAGTGTTTGAGGATGAAGTGTACTACGAAAAGCTTCATGAATTTGTGCTGGAAAAATATGACGACGATTTCATCTGGCAGAAGCAGGAGTTTCTGGAAGCAAATGCCGAAAAGATCGAAGCGCTCAAAGAGGAGGAGATACGCATCATGCACCCGCAGTTCTGGGAACCGGAGAGTACGTTTCACCGACTGAGATGGGAGTTTGTCTATAAAACCTGCCCGGGAAGCACGCCGGAAAGATTCTTCAAAACTTATTAAAAAATCTAAAACTATTTTGAAATTCACATACAGTTCATATTTCTATACTATCCTTAATATTTTAAATTCAATTTCCATGGAGTATCGGTTTGCAAAAAAAATACCTCTCACTGATGACACTTCTCATGTTGCAGAGTTCTCTGGGGGCGACCTCACTCTCTGAACTGGTTGAGAGTGGACTCAAACACAATTCGGTGATGCAAAAAAGTGACCTTCAAACAGAGCTTATGAAGGCAAAGCGAAAAGAGAGTCATCGTAAGCAGCTTGGCGAGATGGATGTGGTCGGTTCCTATACCCACTATAATCTGCCAAGGACTCTGGCACCGATCGTCCCCTCCACACTCTCTCCCGGATCGTCTGTCGATACGACCCAGGATCTCTTTACAACGGGGATACAATACACCGTGCCTCTCTTTACCGGCGGGGCGCTGGAGCAGCAGGTGAGGATCGATGAGATTGCGGAGCAGATGAGTCACAGCAAGAAAAAGCTGAGTCGTGAAGAGCTGATTTACAATATCCGCTCACTCTATCTCTCCGCTTTGTCTTTGCAGGAGCTGGAAACAGCACAAAAGCACTATGTGCATGCTTTACAGAAACTCAAAGCGAAGATTCAATCCGCAGTCGCATTGGGCAAAAAAGCCAAAATCGATCTCCTGAAGGTCAATAACGACCTCGTCCAAGCCCGTGGAAATGTCGCCAAAACCCAAAGTGCCCTGGCGATGCTCAAAAGCAATCTGGCGGCGATTACGCACTACAAAAAGATCGGTCGTCTTGAAGCGTTGGAGGTGAAGCCGACAAGCCGAAATGTCTCGATCGAAGAGGTCGATTTCAACAAACTGGAGCGATTTAAGCTGCAGGATATGGAGATCGAAAAGGGCAAAAGGGTGGCAAAGAGAGCCAACGCTTCTCAAAAACCGCAAGTCGCACTT
>JALWPY010000034.1 GCA_026994915.1 Campylobacterales bacterium | reverse complement strand
GACATGTGTCGCAAAACCAGCTTGCGGTTGTAAGTAAACCACTTCTGAGAGAGCCTCCGCGCTCTCTCTGTTCCATACCTCCCTCTTCTTTTTTACACACCCCCTACACACTAGAGCAGTATACTTCTTTTACACACATTTTAAAGGAGCTATCATGCGAAATCTATTTATCACTGCTGTCACGGCCTCTGTCTTCCTGTTTTTCACCGGATGTAATGACAAGACAACCACGACTGAAACCAGTACCCAAAAGAGCACGTCCCAGACTGTCAAGTGTGGTGATGCCAAAAAGGCCGCCGGCAAAGCACAGTGCGGCGCGGGGAAATGCGGTGAAGGGAAATAACCCTTCTTAACAGCCCGGAGACATGACCCCAAACGTTCGGTTTTTCGGGGAAAGGAGACTCTGATGTTACGTCAAATCTATATCGAAATCGCACGGTTTTTCAACCACATGCGCTCCCTGGCACTGCTGCTGGCACGCCTGGCCGTAGCGTACGGATTCTACGAACCGGCACTCATGAAGTGGTCAGATATCACAGCCACCGCCAACTGGTTCGCCTCCATGGGTATTCCGTTTCCGACGCTCAACGCCTATATGGCCGCAACGACGGAGATGGCGGGTGTCGTACTGCTGACGCTGGGACTCTTTACTCGCCTCATCTCCCTGCCGATGATCGTCATCATGATCGTCGCCATCGTCACAGTGCATCTGCCGCACGGTTTCAGCGCGGGAGACAACGGCTTCGAGATCCCTCTCTACTATATGCTCTTTCTGCTCATCTTCGTCTCTCACGGCGCCGGCAGATTCAGCATCGATTATCTGCTTTTCAAAGAAGAGCAGTAAGCGATGGAAGAGCTGCTCGAACACGGCGGCGCGCTGATACAGTATAACTGGAGTATCTTTTTCAAGGTACTGCTGCTCATGCTGGCGGCAATGGCGCTCATCACCACGATCTACGACCGCTACGTCCAGAGAATCAACCAGATCCTCATCAACTTTCCTCTGATCGGACGCATGCGTTACCTCTTCTATCTGCTGCGCGGTCCCATGCGCCAGTACTTCGGCGACGAGGAGTACTACGACCTGCATGAAAAAGTCGAGTGGGTCAACAAAGCTTCCTACGGCAAAAGCCTCTACTACTCCTTCTCCCTCTCCAAACCCTCGCATACAGGTATCGCGCGCTTTGTCCACGCCAACAACGTCTACAATCTCGATGAAGTACCCAAAAAGTTCGAAGTCACATTCGGTGCGCGACACCCCTTCCCCTTCACCGCCAAAAGTATCATCGGCCGTTCCGCCATGAGCGACGGGGCAATCAGTCCCGAAGCGACACAGGCATTTGCAAAAGGTGCCTACATGGGAAGTTTTCCGATCAACACAGGCGAGGGCTCCCTCACCACCAACTTTCTCACCACACACGGCTGCGGCTGTGATCTGCTCGAGCGCAAATATCTCGAAATCCGCCGGGGAACGATCTTTGCCCGAACAGTCTATGCGATTGTGCGGTTTCTCTTTAACAGAGAGATCGCCGCCAACTTTTACCGCGACCTCATCCTCACCAAAGAGGCGGAAACCTACAACTTCGACGAAAAGAACAGAGCCTTCTTCCGTGTCGACTGGAACAAACCGCTCGAAACCTTCCCCCAAGAGGTCACGGATGTTCCCGATATCATCTTTCAGATCGGCAGCGGGCTTTTCGGCGTACGTGACGCACAAGGCAACTTCGACCCACTGCGCTATCAGCAAGTGATGCGTTTCTGCAAGATGACCGAGATCAAGATCGCACAGGGCGCCAAGCAAAGCGGCGGCAAGCTTCTCGCATGTAAAGTGAGCGAGGCAGTCGCCTGGTATCGCGGTGTTCCCGCACACGAAGATATCATCTCTCCCAACCGTTTTCCCTATGCAAACAGCTTCGAAGAGCTCTTCGATTTCGTCGGAGTGTTACAAAAGTTAGCACTTAAACCCGTCGGAATCAAAATAGTTGTCTCAACACAAGACAATTTTGAACCATTTGCCGATCTACTGGCAGAGAGAATCGTCACCGGCGGTTCTTTCCCCGATTTTATCACGCTCGACGGAGCTGACGGCGGCAGCGGCGCGGCACCTCTGGAGACTATGTACCGTACGGGAAGGTCGATCGAAGCCTCGCTCGATATTGTCATCGAAGCGCTTCTAAAGCGTCATATTCGGGACCAGGTCAAAATCATCGCCAGTGAGAAAGTACTCACTCCGGACGATGTGGTAGCACTATTATGCCGTGGGGCTGACTTCATCAACATCGCAAGAGGGTTCATGATGGCAGCCGGCTGTATCCGTGCAAAGGAGTGCTCAGGTGCAAATGGCAGAGCGTGCCCGGTAGGAATCGCTACGATGGAGAGATCCAAACGCAGCAAATTTCTCATCGCCCAAAAAGCGCACAACGTCGCCGCCTATCACAAAAATCTGAGTGAAGGGGTACGTGCACTGATGGCGATTATGGGTAAACAGAAGACAAGCGAGTTGTCCGGAAAAGATTTGATAGAGTCTTAGCTGTTTCAGGCAGTAACGCATTTGGTAATATTTATATTACTTTCATGCCATAAACTTCTATTTTTCTGCTTTTCTGGTAAACTGAAATTGTCTTGAAGATCATAAAAGGAGTTCAAATATGAAAAAAGTAGTTTTAAGCATCATGATGGTTGCAGCAGTATTCGCAGTGAGCGGATGTTCAGTCAAAAAAGTCAACAAGCCGGTTTGTGTCGGTTGTGAAAACCTGCCGGAGTGTGTTCCCGGTCCACTCGGCGACTGCATTAAAAAATAGCATATCAGCCTAAAGGGTACGGCTACTGCCGATACCCTTTGTTTTACTTCTCACCCTCCCTTAGACCATATAAATTTAAATAGTTTTATATTTATCTACTAAATCTACTATTTAATCTATATTTACAATCATCTGTTACAATCACACAATGCGATATATCATACTCTTTCTGCTCCTCTGGATACCTCTCTTTGCCGCGCCAATCGATAAAGCCTTCTTTGAAGGTGAAAATGTACTCCAGTACTACGACCAGATAGAAAAAGAGATCAACAGTACCATCTCCCAAAAAATCAAAGATCCCAAAACGATCATGCTGGAGCGCGAAACCCTTCGTAAACTCAGAAATCTCTATGCCCAGAAGGGCGAAATCCCACCTGTCAAAACCACACCTCTTCCCCCAAAAGAGATTCCGGACACTCTCTATCTCAAAGCGCTGCACGATCTCGCCGATCTTATACGACAGACAGAGCGATTGCAACACAAAGAGGAGATGTTTCAGAAAAAACTCTTCCAACTCAAGAACAAAATCGAAAAAGAGGTACCGGGAAAACCCGAAAACAGACTTCTGACCGACCAGATGCAGTACGCTTTTTATAAAATCTCCCGTGAGCGCGTCGCCAAAACCCTGGCGCTCTACAACACACTCTACGAGAAAGAGTTTCAACGACTCTGGCAGGCCCTCCCGAAAGTACGGTTCAACCAGGCCCGCCATGCAGGAAAGATTCTCCAAAAAAGTGCACGCAAGATCGACACCCTCCAGCAGAAAGATATGCTGCTGGAGATCGAAAAAGCGAGCAAACTCTCACCCGGGCCCAATACACAAAAGAAGATCGCACAGGACGCCAAAACGATTCAAAAGGCGACAGACACCACTATCGCACACAGACTCGATACCCAGATACTCCTCGCCCTCAAAGCGATCCAGTCCAAAGATCAGAAAGCCTACCTCAAAAGCATTCACGCGATCGATCAGGATATCGATGCGCTCAGCCCACAGATACGCAAACGCTACAACGCACTCTCCAGACTGCTGCTGGACTTTGGCGAAAAGAGATTCGATACAGCTTCCACGGCCATTACCTCCACACAGATCGGACTGGAGCAGATTCTGCACTCAGCAATGCACTTTGTCGACAAAACTCTCTTCGTCTATGAAGAGAAAGCTTTTTCGATCCGCACCATTCTGATCTTTCTGACGATTCTCTTTATCGGCCTCTTCATCGCCAAACTCTATAAAAACTTCGTAGAGCGTTTCCGTCGTACCAAACGCATCAAGAGCCTCTCCACTGCACGCATGATCGCCAACAGCGGTTACTACCTCATCATCCTGACCACTTTTTTCATCGCGCTCAAAAGCATCGGGCTCGACATGCACACAATCTTTCTGGTCATCGGTGCCATGCTGCTGTGGCTGGCATTTGGCCTGCAGAGCTTCATCTCAAACTACGCCGTCGGCATCCTGCTCAAGATCGACCGCTCCATCCGCATCGGTGACCACATCGAACTCGATCCCATGACCGTCGGAGATGTCGACGACATGGATTTTCGCTCCGTTACCATCCGCTCCAGCGACGGCGTGCGCACCACCATCCCCAACTCCAGATTCCTCAACGGCACCTTCATCAACCACTCACTCGAGGGGGAGTGCCGCAGGCTGCAGGTTCCGTTCAGCGCCGGCAAAGGGCTCTCCCATGCCAGAGTCGAAGAGAAGCTGCTCTCAGCCCTCGCCGCAAGCGATCTCCCCCACTACAACACCAAAGGGTACGAACCCAAGGTCGCCATCCTCGACATCAACCGCCGCATCGTCCGATACGCCCTGCTGGTCTGGGTCCCCAAAGAGACCACCTACGACATGACAATGGCTCAGTCGAATTTTTTGAAGCTGATACATGAAGCGTTGTTTGTGAGGGAGGGAGCGGCCGCTCCCACAGTATAGAAGAGTTGCTGCACAGGAGGCTTCACGCTCCCGTATAGAGCTGTCTCGGCCTTGCGATTTTGGAGGCGGGGTCCTCTTTGAACTCGATCCACTGCGTGATCCACCCCACCGTTCTGCCGATGACGAAGATCGGTGTGAACATGCTGCGCGGAATCTTCAGCGCGTAGAGGATGACACCGGAGTAGAAGTCGATGTTGGGGTAGAGGTTGCGGCTGACGAAGTAGTCGTCGCTGAGTGCGATCCGTTCGATCTCCTGCGCAATCCGCAAAAGCTTCGAATCGAGTCCCAGCTCCTCTTTGAGCTGATCCTGCAGTTTTTTGAGGATTCTGGCACGCGGATCGAAGTTTTTGTAGACACGGTGGCCGAACCCCATCAGGCGAAAGGGGTCGTTCTTGTCTTTGGCACGAGCGATATATTCAGGGACATTTTTGACATCGCCGATCATCTCAAGCTGGGCGATGACCGACTCGTTCGCTCCGCCGTGGGCCCTGCCCCAGAGCGCCGAGATACCCGCCGAAATGGCGACATAGGGGTGTGCTCCGGTCGAAGCGACGCCGCGTACGATGGTCGTCGAAGCGTTCTGTTCATGATCGGCATGCAGGGTGAAGATCGTATCGAGCGCGTCGATCTCGACCTGTCGAATCTTCTGCTCCCCTTCGGGTGTGATCTTCATTTTGCCACCCGGATAGGCGCGCATCATGTAGAGGAAGTTTTCGGTAAAACTGCGTTCGATATCGGGGTAGATGAGGGGAATCCCCAGCGCATGACGGTAGGCAAAAGCCGCGAGTGTAGGAATCTTTGCGATGATACGCGATGCCATCTCATGATACTCGGCGTCACTCTCCACCTGCAGATGTTCGTAGTAGAACGAGGAAAGCGCCGAGACACCGGAGGAGAGAATCGCCATAGGATGTGCATCGCTGGGGAAACTTTCGATCAGGTTTCGAAGCCCTTCATGCACGAAGCTGCGGTGGCGGATCTCCAGGTCGAAGTCTCTGGCTTCCTCTTCGGTGGGGAGGCGGCTGTAGAGCAGGAGAAAACAGACCTCCAGATAGCTCTGCTTCCCTGCCAGCTCTTCGATCGGAATACCCCGGTAGCGCAGTTCCCCTTTGCCCCCGTCGATGAAGGTGATTTTCGACTTACAGCTGGCGGTGGAAGTAAATCCGGGATCGTAGGTGAAGAGCCCGGTATCTTTATAGAAGGTGCGTATGTCGACAGCATCCGGGCCGCGTGTCGCTTCAAGAATCGGGTATTCGACACTTTTGCCGGTACGGTTATCGGTACATGTCATCGTCTCTCTGGCCATCATAATCCTCCTCAGAAAGTTGAATGCACTCTTTGCAGACAGTGTTGTGCGAACAAGATCTGCAGCGGAAGGGTCGAAATCCGTTACGGATTTCGGGGCCCCACCGTGAAGCCGTTTGAGCACAACAGTGTCTGCAAAGAGTGCTATAAGTCACATGATACTCTTTTTCTGTGGGGAGTTTGTGTAATCCTCCGGCTAACGGAGCCTGAAAAGCACCAGTATCGTCTGCTGAAAGAAGTTGTCGTTGTCGTCGCTGACCATCAGATAACGGCCATCTCCCAGTGCGGTGAGCCCTTCGAAGTTGTCCAGTGCCCAACCGTCGTCGGTAGAGACCGAGAGGAGCGCTTCAGTGCGGCAGATACCCTTTTCGACGTGCTTCAGGTCGATCCTGAGAAGCCCCAGATCGACACGCAGCGGCTTGCCCAGATGGACGCCGCGCTCCAGCGCCAGCAGGTTGCCGTCAGACAGCCTCTCCAGCTCGGTGATCGCCATCTCTTTCTCTCCACGGCGTATGTAGCAGATACGTCCTTTTCGGTTGTAGATACCATGCAGACCGTCAGGGGTTGTGCGCAGCGGAAACTCGGGTGTAGTGATCATGCCCCGTTTGGGGTCGTAGGTGACCGATTCGAGCATCTTGTTTCCGCTGCGGTAGTTGTGTACATCCCTTAACACTGGCGGCAGCTGCGTCAGGGAGAGCTCGCGTCTGAGGTCGGCGAGACTTTTGGTTTTGGGGAGTGACACCTCTTTACCGTGCAGATCGAAGAGCATGACTCTGGGATGATGCTCGAAGGAGATCAGCAGCCGTTTTTTACCCTCGACAGTGACCAGCGACATCCCCTCCGAATCGCTCTTTCTGAGAAAAAACCTGCGCCCGTATCGATCCCGAAGGCGTCGGGCGTAGCGCGGCTTGAGCACTTTGATCTTCCCTTTCTCAAGTATCAGATCGAAGGCAAAGAGACGACTGCGGTCACTGAGCATGTAGAGTATGCGTGTTTGCGGATCGTATGCAAGGGCTGAGATACCGAAGAACTTTTCACCGTCGATCTTGTCGAACGATAGTACCAGACTCTGCACAATCTGCACATGCGGAAAGCGGGAAGCGGGGAAATTTGCCGGGACCATCGATAGCGGCGATATCTGCGCCCAGACCGCCAGCACCAGGGGCGGCAACAGCAGAAAGAGAGCTCTTTTCAGGAGGCTCATGTGCCGATCAGTTTCCGCACCGCCGCCGAACAGAGTGTCAGGCCGAAGGCGCCCGTCACTCCCACGAAAGAGCCCAGATCTTTGCAGCGCGGTGTTTCGGGAGAGAAGGCGACCGGAAAATCACCTGTGAAGCCACTCTTTTTGAGTTCATAGCGGAACTTTTTGGCCAGCGGATCGCCGTGGGTCTTCCAGATGGAGGCGAGCTCGATCTTTGTTGGGTCGAGCTTCTTCGCGCCGCCGGTGGAGCTGATCAGCTTCTCTCCCGCCGCATGGGCGATCGCCACTTTGGCCCGCATGTCGTCGATGGCGTCGATCACCAGATCGTAGGGAGCGAAATCGAACGCCGCCACCCACTCTGGTGTCACCCGCGCCGCGATCGGCGTGACAGTGGGATAGAGCGTTTTGAGATGCTCCACTTTCACCGCACCGACATTCTCACTTCCGATCTGGCGGTTCTGGTTGCTCTCTTCAAAAGTGTCGAAATCAACGATCGTCACGGCATCCACCCCCGTGCGCACCAGACAGTCGAGACAGAAACCTCCCACACCCCCGACACCCAGCAGCAGCACCTTCGCGCGGTGCAGTTTCTCCATATCTTCCCCCAGCAGGGAGGCAACGCGGCTGTATCTCAAATCCACGCTTCCAGTGCTTCGATATCGTCGTAGGAGGTCATGTCCAGGTGGATCGGCGTGATCGAGACATAGCCCGCCTCCACGGCATCCAGGTCACAGACATGCGCTTCTGTGCGCCTCTCCCACTCGAAACCGGGCAACCCAATCCACCAGAACTCTTCACCTCTTGGATTGCGGTGGAGGTGGGCGCTGTTGGCGTAGAAACGCTTGCCCGCATTGGTCACTTTGTACCCTTTGCACTGCTCTTTGTGGATCGGCGGAACGTTGACGTTGAGCAGCTTGCGCTCTCCCAGCGGATAGCGCCCCTCCAGAATCTTTCGCGCCAGATCCTGTGCCACTTCCGCCGCCAGATCGTAGCCGAAATCGAAGATATTCTGACACTTGTCATGACATACCTGCGAGATGGCGATGGAGGGGATCCCCTGCAGTACACCCTCCATCGCACCACCGACGGTGCCGCTGTAGGTGATATCCTCTCCCATATTGGAGCCGCGGTTGATGCCGCTAACCACCAGATCGGGCTTCTCACCCTCTTTGAAAAGGGCGTTGAGCGCCAGAAAAATACAGTCGGTAGGGGTACCATCGTCTAGTTTGTAGAAGTCGTCGTCGAGTTCGACGAACCGCAGCGGATGGGAGAGCGTCATGGAGTGTGCACATGCCGATTTCTCTCGTGTGGGCGAAGTAACGATCACACGTCCCAGCGGTTTGAGCGCTTCCACAAGCGCATGCAGTCCAGGGCTCTCAAAGCCGTCGTCGTTAGTAATGAGTATTGTTTTGATGCTGTTCATAGAGATATGATAGCAAATGATTCCCAATGTTACACTTTCATACCATTTTTTATACGAATTATAGTTTTTTTTAATCATAAGAAGTTATAATTGTACTTATATATGGTAATCAGAGACTTTGTGAAAGCGAGCATGTACGATGAAACCTCTTCAGATCGAATTTCATATCAAAGGTAAACCGTTACCGGGGATAGACGCTTTCGAGCGTATCAATGCCCTGCTCGCCGAATCACAACTCTCCGCGATTCTTAAACCGGTCAAGGAGGGGTTCGTCATCTCCGCCACAGCTGCCGAAACAGAGATCAGTGCATTTGAGACAAAGCTCCTTCCGCTGCTGGCAACCCACTTCACACTCGAATCCTACGCCAAAAAGCGCCCGCAATCCAAAAAGAGCTCCGAACAGAAAAAGAGCCAGGACCCCGTCACACAGGCAGTCTCACTGCTCAAAAAAGCCAAGGTGATCGCCGTACGAACAGAGGTGGGATACCATCTGCTCTGCAATGCCACGAAGATCCCGGCGGTCAGAGCCCTTCGCACTGTCATCGGAAGTGAAAAAAGGGCGCTCGATGTCGTCTTCAAGTCACTCGTCGGCGCAGAGAAACTGCTGCTACTCTCGGCAAAAGAGCGGGAACTGCTCCAGGAGCACCCCGGCGACTTCGTCCTCTCCAAAGTCAAGACCCTCCATCAACTCGAACGGACCACCTACAAATATACCCTCAACCGCGCGCTCCATCCGCTCAACAAACGCCTAGGGGTTATGCTCTCTTCGGGTCTGTTCTACAAAGCGCTCTATTCACAAATCACCTTTCCAGTCGTCTCTCTCGATGCCCTCACCTCCGAGGGGGAAATGATCACCTCCGCAGAGCTTCTGCGCAAACATTACGGCGAGGGAATCGCCGCCGTCATCGAGTTTGAAACGGGAGCAGTGACACCACGCAAACGGGCGCATTATCAGATCGTCTACGGCAAACCGCAGCGCTTTCCACCCCGAAACGATCCAAACGCCGACGTACTGCTGACGGAAGAGACGACCGGCATCTTCGAACACGGACTGAAACCGCTGCACCTGCTCACCTCTGCGGACGGAGAAAAGACGCCGCTCTATACCGCCGTCAGCATGCTCTTTGCCGCAGTGCCTATGGAGGATATCGCCGGACTCGATCTCCCTTTCAGCGCCGAAGAGCTCAATGCGCTTTATGAGCGATGGGAAAAGCGTGATGGAACCGTCGAGAGTGACACGCTGCTCGATTACTTCGATGCGATCACGGCCCTCTGCCGTATCGACGACACGAAGGAGTTCGTAACCGAATCGCTCTGGCATGCGGAGAACTACTTCGAGGTGTGTGAAGAGGAACTTTTCGACTATCGTATCGACAAAGAGGGGATCAGCATCGATCTGATCGTAGCCTATTGCGTCAACAAAAAACCAAAATACCTCTACTCCACACTAACCAATACGATCAGTGAAATCATCGCCGAGATCGCCGCCGAAACAGAGAAAGAGCGAGTGCACCTCAGCGGCACGCTCATGGGGTACCGGGATCTGGCGGAGCTGACGATCGAAAAGCTCGAAGAGGCGGGCAAAGAGGCCGAGCTCTCATGACCAGAGCGCTCCTTTGCGCCATGACGACGGCGCTTATGCTGCTGAGCGGGTGCGGCACCACGCCGCCCAAAGCTTCCGAGCAGATTTCCACCGACCGTTTTCTCTCCCTGACCGACGAGCGAAACCATACCGTCATCCTCGACAAAGCGCAGCACCTGATGTACGTCAACAGTATTCAGGGGTGCAAAGCGCTCCACAGCAGTAAAGAAAATGCACTGAAAGAGGCGCAGTACTTCTGTGCACATCTGCACTTTTTCGGACATGACGACTGGCACCTGCCAACGATCGAAGAGATCGCCGACTTCTCCGAAAGTATGGACAATGAGGGGCTCGTCCCCTACTTCACCTATCCGCAGTGCAAACGGGTCGTCGGCCTCAAAAACAACGGCACCCTAGGCAACATCCACACCCACAACGCCGCACCGAAATTTGCCGAAGTGCCACTCGAACTGCCCGCGGGTGTGCGCTGTGTCCGGGAAGAGTAGCGTCGTACAGACACATAAGGGGTAAACCGCGAGAGGATTGTGACGATATCCCTCCAAAGGAGCGCGCATGCAACTGGGCAAAAAGATACGCGATTTCAAAAAGAGCTTTTTTACGATCAACCAGACCGAGCTGACACCCTTCTCCAAACTCCTGATGACCCTCTTCTTTTTCACCGCACTCTGGCTGATCGCCGCAGGGATCAACAGCAGTGTCCGACAGGCGACACCGCCACAGCAGAAGTACGGCTATAAGTGTCGCTATTTCGCGAACACTTCCAAACTGAAACTGAGCGATTTCGACAAACGCAGGCACATCTACGCCGACACCCCCTTCGGTACGGCGCCGGAGTGCCGCACGCTGGAAGAGGCCTATCGTAAGATCCTGAACGACCCGCACATAGAGTCGGAGATCACCCAGATCGATCTGCTCAGAAAGAGAGAGGCCCGCATCGCCTCTCAAATTCATAAACTCGACAAAGAGTACGCCACCATGCTGCTCTAAAAGATCGGGAACCAGCCCAAAGAGAAGTCGATCCTCCACGCCCACGCGGACGATGTCCTCAAAAAGCTCTCTGCATTGCGCACAGAAGAGAGCGAAGTCAAAGAGCGCCTTGCACAAAAAAGCGACGTCATGAACTATCAACTGCTGCAAAATTTCGCACTGCTGCTGAACAAAACGGCCGATACGATCAAAGAGAACTTCGCAATAGAGGAGAGATTTTACCGCCTCTACATGAGTGCGCAGGTCTTTGGTTTCCTCATTCCCATCTGGCTGCTCTTCTATCTGCTCTACCGCTTTTTGACCAGACGCCGTCACTATATCTTCGCGCAACTCTCGTTTTATGTCGCATCCGCGGCGGCACTCTACGGGCTGATCGAACTGCTGCAACTCATCTACAGCATCATCCCGAAACTCTTTCTGGCAAAGCTGATCGCCTTCTTCACCTCACACAACATGATCATCGTCCTCAATGTGCTGGGGATACTCCTCTTTCTGCTGCTCTTTGGCGTCGTCATCCACAAGGTGCAGCAAAACCATGCCAGAAACCGCGCCCGAAAAGATACCAGAGTCCTCAACGTCAAACGCGGCTGCTGTTTCAACTGCGGCACCAGGAGAGAACACGACGACACCTACTGCGCCTTCTGCGGCGAAAATCTCAAGACGACCTGCCCCGCATGCGGTCACGAAATCTACCGCTACACACTCTTTTGCAACCGCTGCGGAGAGAAGCAGGATACCGAGGTATGAAAACGGCGTGACATTTCGGGAAGCGATCTGACATCACATCACTTTCCAGACCCTGCATCCAAAGAGATAAGCCCTATTTATGGTATAATCAGCTTTAAAACAGAGCAACGGGGAAACAGGGGAATCATGAAAAATATCGACAACGACTTTGAGGCTGCAGAGGGGAATGCGATCCTCTTTCTGGGACGTCTGCAGAGCCTCAGCGAAGAGGAGATCAAACTCTTTCTGGAGAAGTTTAATATACGCTACACCACCACACTCGACGAGGATGTCATGATGGCGGTGGAGAGTACGATCCTCTCACCGATGGAGGAGGAGATCGCCGCCGAAGCCTACCGCAAAGGGGTTCACCTCTACAACAGTGAACAGTTCGACAAACTCTACGCCGACCGGCTCAACTCCGACTCGATCCTGATGAGCCTCAAACTCTCCAACAACCAGGAGCGGCTGGCACGCCTGCTCCACAACCGCCACCTCAGCGAAGCGCTATTCATCAAACTCTTCGCCATGTACGACTGGGGCGGCGAAGGGATGTTCGACAACAGTGAGAACATGAAGATCGCCACCCTCTTTGCCAAACGCTTTTTCACCAAGGATCGTTTCGACGCCGCAACCTACCACTCCCCGATATCGGTCTTCGAAGTGGCGCTGACGAGCGACAATCCCAACCTGCTGGAAGTCATGCTCGACCTGCCGGAGATCGAAGTGAAGCAGAGCCGCAGCGGCCCCAGAAAACCGACCCGACTCAAAGAGGCGATCGCCTCCAATCCGCATGCGAACCCAAATACCCTCACCCGACTCCTGCGCCGCAACGATCCCGGCATCGACTACTTTCTGGCACGCAACCCGGCCACACCGCACACCATGCAGGAGCAGATCTTCGAGCGTGCCGACGAAGAGACCCGTGAAGCACTCTGCAAAAACAGCAACCTCTCCCCCGCCCTCTTCGAAAAACTGATTGAACATGAAGCGCTCTGGGAGTATCAGCCCGTCGATGCCGAGAGACTCTCACTGATCGAAAAGGTCCCGCCCGTCATCGGCGAAAACGAACAGCTCACCCCGGAAGTGATCGATACACTGCTGCAGCGGGGAGATCACGAGACGCTGCAAAATCTCGCGATGAATCCGACACTCACGGCGGCACAGTTACAGCATCTCTACGAGAGTGGAGACCCGTCACTTCACCCCTTCATCGCCGCCAACCCCAACACACCCGAACCGATACTTCGGGAACTCTTTGCAAGCGGAGCACATGAGACACTGCGCCACCTCGCCCTCAACACCGCCGCACCGCAGGAGATTCTGGAGCAGCTCTTTACGATGGAAGATTTCGAGATCAACTGTTCGCTGGCACTGAACGAATCACTCCCGCTGGAGTACCTGCAACAGCTGCAGATCGACCACCGGTTGCTCAACTACCTCAAAGAGAACCGCACCTTTACCGACAACATCTTGCACAATCTGGGAATTTGACAAAGTTGTGCAAATTAGCTAAGATTAGCTAACAAGGAGTTTTTACATGACCGTCAATATTCATGAAGCCAAAACCAACCTCTCCAAACTGATCGCAATGCTGGAAGAGGGAGAAGAGATCATTATCGCCAAAGCAGGCAAACCGATCGCCAAACTGGAGAAGTACGCCCCCTCTCCACGCAGAGAGCCGAACAAACTGAGAGAAAAAGTAAAGTATCTGGAAGATTTCGACGCTGCAGATGCGGAGATCACGGCACTTTTTGAGGAGGATGCCTGATGGCGGCCTGCCTGCTCGATACACATGTCTTTTTGTGGTGGGTGAGTGACGCGGCGCAACTGAGCCCGGATGTCTTCGAAACCATTGCAGACGCCCGCAATCCTATTTACATTTCGTCCGCATCGATCTGGGAGATCGCGATCAAAGAGGCGCTCGGCAAACTGCGATTCGATGCCGATCTCACCACCGTTATCGAAGCAAATGGCTTTACGGAGCTGAAAATCTCGGCTCTCTGTGCAGCCGAGATCAAAGCACTCGAACCGATTCACCGTGATCCGTTCGACCGCATGCTGATCGCGCAGGCACGGATTAACGATCTGACGCTGATTACCGCAGACAGAAACATCGCCCGTTATCGGGATGTCAAAATACTCCATTTCAAAAAAAGCGGTACGACATGATATCTCGTACAAAAAAGAAAAACGAAGAGAAGGAACCGAACCGAACATGAAAGCGACCCAAATCTACGACGCACTGACCCATTTCGCCTCAGAGAAGCTCCCCGCCTTCATCTGGGGGCCGCCGGGCATAGGCAAATCCTCCATCGTCAAGCAGATCGCGAACGATCATGACTACGACTTCATCGACCTGCGTCTCTCGCTGCTCGATCCGACCGATCTGAAGGGGATCCCCTTCTTCGACAAAGCACACAACGAAGCGGTCTGGGCGAGTCCCAGCTTCCTCCCCAAAGATCCCGACTCCAGAGGCATCCTCTTTCTCGACGAGATCAACACCGCCGCCCCCTCGGTGCAGGCCTCGGCCTATCAGCTGGTGCTCGATCGCAAGGTGGGAGAGTATGAACTTCCCGAAGGGTGGAGTATCATCGCGGCGGGTAACCGCGAAAACGACCGCGGCGTCACTTACCGCATGCCGCCGCCGCTCGCGAACCGGTTTGTCCACCTGGAGATGGCGGTCGATTTCGAGGACTGGAAACAGTGGGCCTACAAAAGCGGTATCGACGCCGCGGTCATCGGCTATCTGACATTCGATCCGGGCAAGCTCTTCGACTTCGACCCGACCAGAAACGAGCGCTCCTTCCCGACGCCCAGATCATGGGAGTATGTGCACCGCATCCTGCGCTCGGGTGTGGACGAAGCACTGTTGCATGAAGCGATCGCCGGTGCGATCGGCAAGGAGAACAGTGTCGACTTTCTCGCCTTTCGTAAAGTGATGCACCGCCTTCCCGACCTCGATGCGATCCTCTCCGGAGAGCTCACTACCGTCGGGGAGGAGGATACGAAAGTGCTCTTCGCTCTCTGCGCCGGGCTGGTCAACCGCCTGCAAAGCGGCACCAAAGAGGAGATCGACAACGTCCTCGCCTTCTCCCTCTCGCTCCCTTCCGAGTTTGCAATCATGCTGGTCAAAGATATGCAAAAAAGCGGCATCCCCGTCGAAAATGCGCCCCACTGGGACGAATGGGTACGAAAGTTCAGTTATCTGCTCGCATGAACCCCGTCGAAGCCAAACTCCAGAAAGCCAAAGCCAAACTGATGCTCGAGCACCCCTACTTCGGTTCGATCGCCTCGGCACTGGCGTTTACGCCAAACGACGACATAGAGGCCTTTGAAAGCAACGGTACAACGTTTGCCTACAACGATGAATTTCTGGAGAGCTGCACGGTCGAAGAGATCGAGTTCGCCCTCGCCAACGCCGCCATGCACTACGCCCTGGAGCACCAGAACCGCACGGGCAGGCGTGAGGGGTGGCTCTGGCAGCTCGCCACCGACTACGCCATCAACAGCATGCTGATCAAAAACAACCTCCATCCGCCCGATCGCATCAACTACCAGAGCCGATTCGACGGAATGTACGCCGAAGAGATCTACGCCGTGCTCGAGAGTGAGATCGATGAGAAGGAGTACATCGAAGAGAAGCCCCGAAACGAGAAGATCGTACAGGATGACGAAGGCGATGCGGAGTTTCTGGAGCAGCTGCTCCAAAAGGCGATTGCACAGGATGAACTGCCCAAAGATCTGGAGCGCTTCTTTCCGCAGATCGCCGAGAGCCGGATCGACTGGCGCAGCGCCCTCTACCAGTATGTGCAGCGTCATGCGAAGGAGGATTACCGCTTTTTCCCGCCCAACAAGCGTTACATCCATCAGGGGTTCGCCCTCCCCTCTCTGCACAGCGAACTGCTCAAGATCGTCGTCGCCATCGACACCTCCGGCTCGATCGACGAGACACTGCTAGCACAGTTTTTTGCTGAGTTCGAAGCGATTATGCAGAGCTTCTCCAGCTACGAGATCGAACTGATCGCATGCGACAGCAAGATACAATACCGGCAGACTTTCTATCCGGGCGATCTGCTGGAGTATCGTACCAAAGGGGGCGGCGGCACCGATTTTCGCCCTGTTTTTCACTATGTCGAAACGCAGATCGACAATCCCGCACTGCTGCTCTACTTTACCGACGCGCAGGGGAGATTTCCGGAGATTGAGCCAGGTTTTGATACACTATGGGTATTGCCCGAAGCGGCGGAGGTGCCTTTCGGAGAGACGCTGATCATCGAGTAACCCATATAGATCTGTTAAAAATAAGGAGGCGTTTTGGAGAAGTTTTTTGCACTGATCGGAAAAATTGCGGTGGCGGCGGTACTATTTTATCTTCTGTACCGTTTTTTGGTCAAACCAAACTTCATACTTCTCGACATGCCACTTGCCAGACAGCTGGGGCTCTGAATGCACCTCCTCATCTCCGCCCTCGAACCCTCCGCCAATCTCCACCTCGCGCCTATACTCGAAGAGCTTCCCGAGGCGCAGATCAGCGGTATCTTCGATCCGAAGTTCGGCGATCCGCTCTACGCTTCGAGCGAATTTTCGGTCATGGGCTTTCTGGATGTGCTCCCCAAGATCTTCAAAGCGAAAGAGGCGATCCGGGAGATGGTCTTCCTCGCACGCAATGTCGATACAGTGCTGCTAATCGATTCTCCCGCTTTCAACCTCCCGCTGGCCAAAGCGATCAAAAAGGCATACCCCGACAAAAAGATCGTCTACTATATCCTCCCAAAAGTGTGGGCATGGAACCGTAAACGGGTCAAAAAGGTCGAAGCCTATATCGATGTGCAGGCGTCGATCTTCCCGTTTGAAAAGCAGTTCTATCCACATGCGACCTATGTGGGCAATCCTCTGCTCGACGAGATCAGTGAGCTGCACGATCCCTCACGCAACTATCACCGTACCGCCTTTCTGCCCGGCAGCCGGCGCGGTGAGATCCGGAAACTGATGCCTGTGTTCCGGGAGGTGGCAGCGCAGATCGAAGGGGCCAAAACGGTCGTGGTTCCCTCCTTTTTCAAAGGGCGCGATCTCGAAGCGCTCTACGGCGACCTGAGCAATTTCGAGATCTCTTACAATATGCAGAAGAGTGTCAGCGAGAGCGATTTCGCCTTCATCTGTTCGGGGACAGCAACACTGGAGGCTGCCCTCATCGGCACCCCTTTCGTGCTGGCCTACAAAGCGAAGGCGCTGGATTACTTCATCGGCAGCCGTGTCGTCAAACTCAACCATGTGGGACTGGCAAATATCATCATGGATTTCGAAGGGGACGAAGAGGTGCACCGCGAGTTTTTGCAGGATGAAGTAACAGCGGAAAATCTGCTGGAGGCATACCGGAGCTTCGACAAACAGCGTTTTGCGCAACATGCGAAGCACCTTAGAAAGATACTCGCATACGGCAGTGCGAAAAATGTGGTTAATTTGTTATAATCTCTATATCAAACCTAGACGCATCGTGTGATATGGTTTTTATTATGTCTGTAAAAGAGGCTCAGACCAAAGGGAGGATTTGTCCTCTTTTACAGACATAATAAAAACCCTTGCCGATAACATAAAGAAAAGGATTGCCATGCAAAAACAACCCATCACCAAAGCGGGACGTCAGAAACTGGGACAGGAGCTGCATGATCTCAAAATGGTGCAGCGCCCCCAAACGGTCGAAGAGATCGACATCGCCAGAAGCCACGGAGACCTGAAGGAAAATGCCGAGTATCATGCCGCGCGTGAGAGGCTGCGTTTCATCGAAGCGCGGATCGCGGAGCTGGGCGAGCTCTACGACAACTCACAGGAGGTCGACCCCTCCAAACTGAGCCATGACAAGGTGATGTTCGGTTCCACCGTCACGCTGGAGGATCTCGATACGGGTGAAGAGAAGACCTACACCATCGTCGGCACTTACGAGAGCAATCCCGACAAAGGGCTCATCTCCATCGTCTCCCCTCTGGCGCGTCAGCTGATCGGCAAAGAGGAGGAGGAAGAGGTAACCGTCCAGCTTCCCGGTGGTGAAAAAACCTACGAGATCGTCGAGATCCGCTATGAGGATATCGAGATATGACCCGTGTCGCGGTGATCGGAGCCAGCGGCTTTACCGGTCTGGAGCTTGTCAAAATACTGATCAACCATCCGAAGTTCGAGATCAGCTACGTCGCCACGAGTGAGGGGGAGACGTCGCTGACCGCCCTGCATCCCGCCCTGACAGATGTCTTTGACGCTCCTGTAGCCAAAGCCGATGCCGCCGAGATCGCCGAAGCGGCGGATCTTGCATTTCTTGCCCTGCCGCACAAAGCGTCGATGGGGTTTGCGAAGCATTTGCTGGAGAGAGGGGTAAAGGTGGTCGACCTCTCCGCCGACTACCGTCTGGAGCTGGCAACCTACGAAGCGCACTACTGCCCGCATGAAGACAAAGAGCATCTGCCCGAAGCGGTCTACGGACTCCCAGAACTAACCAGAGAACCACTCAAAAAGGCACGTCTGGTCGCCAACCCGGGCTGCTACCCGACAGCCGCCCTGCTGGGTCTGCTCCCCTTCACCCCATACATCGACTCAGACTTTCCGATCTTCATCGACGCCAAGAGCGGTGTCTCCGGTGCGGGTAAGAAGTGTACCCAAACCACCCACTTTGTCACGATCAACGAAAATATCTTCCCCTACAACCCGCTCGTTCATCGACACCAGCCGGAGATCGCGGAGAAGTTGCAGAAACAGAGCGGCAAGCGTTTCGATATCAACTTCGTCCCCCACCTCATCCCGGTGACGCGGGGCGAGATGGTCGACAGCTACATGCTCCTCAAAGAGGAGATCGATCCACTCGAAGTACTGCGCGACTTCTACAAAGAGGCGCCGTTCGTACGTATCTTCGAGAAGCCGGTCGACATCAAATCTCCATCGGGCACCAACTTCTGCGACATCTTCGCCAGACGCAGCGGCAAGAAACTCTACATCAACTCCGCCATCGACAACATCCTGCGCGGCGCATCGTCCCAGGCGGTGGTCAACGCCAACCTCATGTGCGGCTACGACGAGGCGCTGGGAATCCCCGTCATCGCCTATGTCCCCTGAATACGGTCCGGAGATCAAAGAGGGCGCCCTCTTCATCTCCGATGCGCATGACAACGCCACGCGCGAAGGATTCTACCGCTTCCTCTGCATGCTGGAGGAGGGAGAGCTCGAGACACCGCAACTCTTTCTGATGGGTGACATGTTCGATCTGCTGATCGGCCAGATCAGCTACACCCACCGCCACTACCGCAAAACGATCGACCTCCTCAACCGCCTCTCCCAGAGACTTGAGATCATCTACATCGAGGGAAATCATGACTTCAATCTCCACGCCCTCTTTCCCCATATCCACGTCTTTTCTCTGCGACGACAGCCGCTTGTCTGCACCTTCCACAGTACGACGATTCTCCTTTCGCATGGTGACTGGTGTGAAGAGACCAGATACCTTCGCTACGCCAAAATCGTACGCAATCCCCTCCTGCTCCGCCTCCTCAATCTCCTCGACATCCTCCGCTCACATGCCATCTCCAAAAAGATTCTCAAAACCCAGCAACAAAAATATATCTGTTTAAAAATACCCGACTTCAAATTATATATTAAACAAAAAATCCAAAAGTACGATATAGGGATAAGCAAAATCGATTTTGTCTGTGAAGGGCACTATCACCAGAACGTGGAATACCGTTTCGACAAGTTCATCTACAAGAACTTCTCTTCGTTCGCATGTGATAAAAGCTGCTACCGCATCTCCTTTACAGACAGGGTCGTTTTCGAAGAAGTGCTCATAAGGGGATAATATATGAATGAAGACAACATCTTAAAGGTCGGTTCCAACGAAATGGAGCTGGTCGATTTTCGGCTGCTCAAAGAGGAGGACGGCAAAGTCTACGAAGGTGTCTACGGTGTCAACGTCGCCAAAGTGCGGGAGATCATCAAGATGCCGACCCTCACCGAACTGCCTGGTGCACCGGAGTATATCGACGGTATTTTCGATCTGCGAAATGTCGTCATCCCCGTCATCAACCTTGCACGCTGGATGAATGCCAAAGAGCCCGAAAACGCCAAAGCCAACCGTCGTATCATCATCACCGAGTTCAACAATATCCTGATCGGCTTCGCCGTGCATGAAGCCAGACGTATCCGACGTATCAACTGGAGCGATATCGAATCGGCCTCATTTAACTCGGGAGACAACAGTGCTTTCAACAAAACACGCATCACCGGGGTCACCAAGATCGAAAATGACGAAGTGCTGCTGATTCTTGACCTGGAGAGTATCATCGAAGATCTGGGGCTCTATACCCCATCGACCGAAATCGCCGGAACGATTGAGCAGTTTCAAGGTACCGCACTGGTACTCGACGACAGTATTACCGCACGTCGTATCGTCAAAGAGGCGATGGAGAAGATGGGCTTCAATGTCGTCGAAGCACAGGATGGTAAAGAGGGACTCGAGAAACTGCAGGAGATGCTCAATATCTTCGGTGAGAATATCACCAATGAACTCAAGATCATCGTTTCCGATGTCGAGATGCCGCAGATGGACGGCTTCCACTTCGCCTCACAAGTCAAAAACAACGATATGCTCAAAAGTATTCCTCTCGTTTTCAACTCTTCCATCAGTGATCATTTCAGTGATATCCGGGGTAAAGAGGCAGGTGCCGAAGCCTATCTGACGAAGTTTGACGCAAGCACGTTTTACAATGAGATCAGCAAAGCGATCCATTCAAATGATAACAAAAATCTGATCACGGTATAAGGAACGACAATGGATGATTTACAAGATATTTTAGAAGACTTTCTGATTGAAGCCTTTGAACTGGTCGAGCAGATCGATCAGGACCTCGTGGAGCTGGAGAACGATCCTGAAAACCTGGATCTGCTCAATCGTATTTTTCGCGTTGCCCATACCGTCAAAGGATCGAGCTCGTTTCTGAATTTCGATATACTGACCCGACTCACCCATCATATGGAAGATGTCCTCAACAAAGCCAGACGCGATGAGCTCAAAATCACACCCGAGATCATGGATGTGATCCTCGAATCAGTCGACATGATGAAAGGACTTCTGGAAGGGATCAAGGCAAGCGGTACCGATACCGACTGCGGCATAGAGATAGACGATATTTGCCATCGTTTCGACCTCATCTCCCAGGGCCAGTCTCTCGCAGAGATGGCTGAAGCCAAAGAGAAAAAAGAGGCCGAAGAGCAGGCTCGTGCTGAAGAGGAATCCAAAGAACAGGCAGCTGAAGTACAGAAGGAGGTCGAAGCGGAACCAGACTATGCCAATATGACCGACGAAGAGGTCGAAGCGGAGATCGCCAGACTCCTCGAAGAGAAGCAGAAAGAGAAAGAGGCCAAAAAGGCGAAAAAGAGACAGGAAGAGGAAGCGAAAAAAGCAGCTGAAGAGAAGGCCAAAAAAGAGCAGGAAGCAGCCGAAGCCAACATGCCGACTGCTGCGTCAGCTGCTAAAAAAGTCGCTACGGCTCCAGAGCAAACGATCCGTGTCGAAGTCAAACGCCTCGACCATCTGATGAACCTGATTGGAGAACTGGTTCTGGGTAAAAACCGCCTCCTCAAGATCTACGACGATGTCGAAGAGCGCTATGAAGGAGAGAAGTTCCTCGAAGAGCTCAATCAGGTCGTCTCAGCCGTCTCACTGGTGACGACCGATCTGCAGATCGCTGTCATGAAGACACGTATGCTGCCGGTCTCCAAAGTCTTCAACAAGTTCCCAAGACTCGTGCGTGATCTCTCCAGAGAGCTCAACAAAGAGATCGAACTGGTCACGACCGGTGAGGATACCGAACTGGACAAATCGATTGTCGAAGAGATCGGCGATCCGCTGGTTCACATGATCCGAAACTCATGCGACCATGGTATCGAATCGCCCGACGAGCGTGAAGCCAAAGGGAAACCGCGTAAAGGTACCGTCCGTCTCAAAGCCTACAACGAAGGGAATCAGATCGTCATCGCCATTGAAGATGACGGTGCGGGTATGGACCCCGACTTTTTGAAACGTAAAGCGATCGAAAAAGGGGTCATCACCGAAAGAGAAGCCGAACAACTCAGCGACAAAGAGGCCTACGCGCTCATCTTCAGACCAGGCTTCTCCACTGCCGCCAAAGTCACCGGCGTCTCGGGCAGAGGTGTCGGCATGGATGTGGTCAAGACCAACATCGAAAAGCTCAACGGTATCATTGACATCGACAGCGAACAAGGAAAAGGTTCCGTTTTCAAACTGAAGATCCCGTTGACACTGGCGATCATGCAGTCACTGCTGGTCTCCGTACAGGAGGAGTTTTTCGCGATTCCACTGGCATCGGTACTCGAGACGGTACGCATCTCGATCGACGAGATCTACACGATCGAAGGCAAAAACGTTCTGCGCCTGCGCAACGAAATCCTCTCACTGGTACGCCTCTCCGATATGTTCGGTGTCGAGCAGGTCTTCGAGACGGGTGAGCATGTCTATGTCGTTATCATCGGCCTTGCCGAAAGCAAGCTGGGTATCATCGTCGATGGACTGGTCGGTCAGGAGGAGATCGTCATCAAATCGATGGGTGACTATCTGCAGGGTATCGAGGGCATCGCCGGTGCGACGATCCGCGGAGACGGCGGCGTGACACTGATCACCGATGTGGCTGCGATGATGCATCTGGCCAAAGAGATCAATGTCGACCTGACCGAACAGCTCGTCAGCCAGGGCAAACCCAAAGAGCGTCCGGAGGATTACCATATCCTGATCGTCGACGACAGCAAGACGGACCGTTCGATCATGAAGAAGTCACTTGCCCCGCTGGGACTGACACTGAGTGAAGCGACCAACGGTGTCGAAGCGCTCAACATGATCAAATCGGGCGATACCGCTTATGATGCGATTTTGATCGATATTGAGATGCCGCAGATGGATGGCTATACTCTGGCAAGTGAAATCCGTAAATATTCCAGATACAAAAACCTGCCGCTGCTGGCGGTGACCTCACGCGTCTCCAAAGCGGACAGACTCAGAGGTATCGAGTCGGGCATGACCGAGTATATCACCAAGCCCTACTCTGCAGAGTATCTGATGGATACTGTACGTAAAAATATCAAATTACCGGCAATGGAGGGGGTAGCATGAATACACAACTGGACCAGGTACTGAAAAAACAGCAGCAACAGCAACACAACCTGATCGACAATGAACAGAACGCTGAAGAGGAGATCATACAGCTCGTCGGCTTTATCGTCGGTGACGAAGAGTATGCGATCCCCATTCTCAGTATCCAGGAGATCATCAAACCGATCGAATATACGCGCATTCCCCGCACACCGGCTTACGTACTGGGCGCCTTCAACCTGCGCGGTAATGTCATCCCTCTGATCGATCTGCGACTCAAATTCAGCCTCCCCAAAAAAGAGGAGGATGAAAATACCCGCTACATCGTCATGAAAGATGGAGATAACATCGCCGGATTTGTCATCGACAAGCTGACCGAAGCGGTGCGCCTGAAAAAGAGCGCGATCGATCCGACTCCCGAAACGCTGCAGAAAGATCAGGGTATGATCTACGGCATCGGGAAGAAAGAGAAGACGATCCTGACGATCCTCAAAGTTCCGGCACTTCTCAAAAGAGACTTTTAGCGTACCAGATCGATCATCTCACGGGCCAGCATGAAGTTGTTGGCCGCCATTACATGTATCTTCGGATGCATCTCATAGAGTGCACTTAAGAGTGTACCGCTCATCTCTTTTCCCACCTTTTCCTGCGCTTCGTCACTGACATTTTTGGCTTCATACAATTTTTCGTGCCACTCTTTAGGGACTTCGACACCCGGCACATGCGCCGTTAGAAACTGTGCAGTCCGCAACTTCGTGATCGGGAAAAAGCCCAGAATCAGCTGTGCATCCTTCGCTTTACTCCCCACCTCGACTTTTGCCTTTTCGAAAAGTTCGAGCAACATGCTTGCATTTTCGGTACTGTAGACGGGCTGGGTAATGATCGCCATCGCATCATGCTCGAGCTTGAGACGCAGCTTTTTCTGAAGATTTCTGGGATTTTTCGCAAAGGCGTTGGAGACGGCGAACGGGAAGATCGGCTGCGGACGCACCTCCAGCGGTTTACCGGCATAGTCGATACCACCGTTGAAACATTTGATGATATCCAGCAGCAGTGTCGAATTTCCTTCAAAGACCCCTTTGGCACCGGGCTGGTCACTCATGGAGGCAGGATCACCCGTCAGGGCCAGAATGGCGCGTATGTCAAACTCGTTGGCACCCAGCAGTGCAGACTGGAGCGCTATCTTGTTTCGGTCACGCATACTCACGGTCGCAAGTGCCGGTTTTTTGAAGCGCTGCTGGAGCATCAGCGAAGCGAAAAAGGCGCTGTACTTCATCTTGGCCAGCGGCGAGTCGGTGACGCTGAACCCGTCGACCTTTTTGTGCAGTCCCAGCTCTTTGATACGCTCCACTACCGGTGCAAAGGTCGCGGAGTGTTTGGGTGTGGTCTCGAGTGTCAGAAATGTGTCGTTTTGCAGTTTTTGAATAAAGTGATCGAACATGCGCCCCCGTCTCTTCTCTCTTTAGAGTTAATCTTGGTATTATATCCCAAAAATTTTAAAGGGTATCGATGAAACTATGTGTCTTTGATTTTGACTCGACACTGATGGATGGTGAGACGATCGATTTTCTGGCCAGGCCGCTGGGGCTGGAGGAGAAGGTCGCAGAGATTACGGAGCGGGCAATGCAGGGAGAACTCGACTTTTTCGAAAGTCTCACTACCCGTGTGACACTGCTGCGGGGGCTGGAAGCCTCCAAAGTGGACGAGATATGCCACAACCTGCCATATATGCCAGGTGCGAAAGAGACGATCGCAGCGTTGAAAAAACGCGGCTTCACCGTCGTCGTCTTCAGCGGCGGCTTTCGCAACGCCACCTCCTATGCAAAAGATATTCTCGGATACGATGCCGACTTTTCCAACGTCCTGCACGCCAGAGAGGGGCTGCTGACCGGACTGGTCGGAGGCGACATGATGTTCGACTTCTCCAAGGGAGACATGCTGGTACGCCTGCAGAGTCTGCTTGGCGTCACAGCCGAAGAGACTATCGCAGTAGGAGACGGGGCCAACGACCGCTCCATGTTCGCCCATGCGGGAACACGTATCGCTTTCTGCGCCAAAGAGATCCTCAAAAGAGAGGCCAATATCATCATCGACACCAAAGATCTGACACAAATTTTAGGAGAGATATAAAATGTACATCGAAGAGGAAAAATTCGCACTCTGGTGTGATTTTGTAGAGAGGGAGTTTCTGACAAGCGGTTTCAAAGAGCTGCTCGAGAAGAAAATCGTCAATGGCGCGACCAGTAATCCTGCCATTTTTCAGAACGCTTTTCAGAGCTCACCCGCCTACCGGGAAGATATCGAAAAGCTTCGCGGCCAAGCGCCAAAAGCGATCTATGAAGCGCTGGCTATAAAGGATATCGCGCTTGCTGCCGATTTACTGATGGACCTTTACAAAAAGGGAGATGATGGTTTCATCAGCATCGAAGTCGATCCAGCGCTCTGCGATGACGCAGAGGGTACGATCGCGGAAGGCAAAAGGCTCTTCGAAACGATCGCAAAGCCCAATGTCATGATCAAAGTCCCCGCAACACATGCGGGATACGAGGCAATAGAAGCACTGATGGCAGAGGGGATCAACGTCAACGCGACGCTGATCTTTTCACCCGATCAAGCCACACACTGTCTCAAAGCGATGCAGCGAGGAAGCGACAGATTTGCGGCAAAAGCGTCCGGTACAACCGTACCGCACGGTGTGATCAGCATCTTTGTGAGCCGGTTCGACCGCAAAATGGATGCACACTTCAAAGAGCTGGGTCTTCCGACAGCGAAGCTCGGTATCTATAACGCGACCAGGATCTATTATGATACGCAGCGGTTGCAGTTGCCAAATGTACGGGCACTTTTTGCCAGTACCGGCGTCAAGGGAGATACGCTTCCTGCCGATTACTATGTGACGCAGCTGCTCTATGCCAACAGTATCAATACAGCGCCGCTGGGTACGATCGATGCTTTTGTCAAAACCGGCATCAGAGAGATCAGAGAACCGATAGCGGAAGAGGAGATCGACGCTTTCTTCACACTGCTGGAAGAGAAGGGAATCGATCTCGGGGCGATCTACCAGTCGCTGCTCGAAGAGGGGCTCGATGCCTTCAAAAAAGCGTTTACAGAGATATTGCAAGAACTGGAAAAAGGATAGATAACAGATGATAGAACAGAGAGATTTACGACAGGAGAAAGAGGTTTCAGTCGATGAACTCGACTTTAAAATGCTGCAAAAATTAAAGTTTTACCTCAACGGTCTCATCAAGCATGGGGGCAGCGACCTCCATCTCAAAAGCGGTTCGGTCTTTCGCGGCCGCATCAACGGTGAGATGATGCCCCTCTCCAGTGAAATTCTCTCGCACAACGACGGCATACAACTCGCCAAAGAGGTGCTGCGAAGCCGCTTTGCGGAACTGGTCGAGCAAAAAAGCGTCGACTTCAACTTCAAACTCAACGACGACTACCGCTTTCGCGGCAATATGTTCTTTCAGACCGAAGGAGTCTCAGCTGTCTTTCGTGTCATTCCCGTCGAAATTCCTACGATGCAATCCCTCAAACTACCCGAAAGCATCTACAAACTCACCACGCTCAAACGCGGTCTCGTACTGGTCACAGGACCCACCGGTAGCGGTAAATCGACCACCCTCGCTTCGATCATCAACGAAGTGAACAGGACCCAGAGGCGCCACATCATCACGATCGAGGATCCGGTCGAATTTGTCTACAGAGACCAGATGTCACTGGTCAACCAGCGTGCCATAGGACAGGATGCCCTCAACTTCGCAAGTGCCCTGCGCGCTGCGCTGCGTGAAGATCCCGACATTATCCTCGTCGGTGAGATGCGTGATATGGAGACAATCGAAACGGCGATGCATGCTGCCGAAACAGGGCACCTCGTCCTCTCGACACTCCACACTGTCGATGCAAAAGATACGATCAACCGTATCATCGGAATGTTTCCGGGCAACGAACAGAACAAAATACGCATGTCTCTGGCGGCGGTACTGCAGGGGGTGCTTTCGCAGCGTCTCGTCAAGACCCGCGACGGCAAGCGTGCCGCAGCAATCGAAATACTGTTGCGTAATGCGCGTATCGAATCGCTGATTGCAGATGGACGGGACAGCGAAATCACAGACGCACTTGCCGAAGGTAAAGATATCTACGGCATGCAGACTTTCGATCAGGCTCTGCTGGATCTCTACCGACGAGGCATCATCGATGAGAACGAAGCGCTCGTCAACGCCTCCAACAAAGGCGATCTCAAGATGCAGCTGGACAACTTCAACAGTGCAAATATCACTACCGGCACGATCGAAGATGCGATTATCGATCTCAAAGTCGAGGAAAAAGTCTGAATTTAGCCTGTTGTGCGCTATTAAAGCATCTTTTTAGCTCCATTTGTCTATAATCGCGCACTTCAAATCATTATAAAAGGACAACAATGTTAGAAGGTATCGTTAGAGATAGTATCGGTAAAAAAGCGACCAAAGCTTTGAGACGAGATGGTTATCTAATCGCCAACATTTACGCAAAAGGGATGGAGAATGTCAACGCGGCATTCAAATCAAATGAGTTTATCAAAGCGGTCAGAAACAAAGAGACACTCGCATTCCCTGTAAAAGTAGGCGACAATGAGTATAAAGTAGTGATCCAGGAGTATCAGAAAGATCCCGTCACTATGCAACTCTTGCATGTAGACCTTCGCGTTGTTCAGGATGACGTCGTATCAAAATACCTCGTTCCTGTCAAAGCTGTCGGAACTCCCAAAGGTCTCAAAAACAAAGGTGTACTGATCTACTCCAAAAAGAGACTGCTGGTCAAATGCGCGGGCAAAGATCTGCCGAACGTTTTCGAACTCG